>NZ_JBMDKQ010000013.1:0-115555 GCF_057809795.1 Sphingobium sp. FG125 | reverse complement strand
GACGATGCTTGAAGCCCCTTATGTAGGTTTTCTGTTCCGTTGCTACTCAAACCCCATTACCTCCTCGACCCAGCGCGCCGGATAGGTGGTTATCAGCAGGGCTTTTCGGGTGGTGCGTTTCAGGTCGACATTGTGCACCAATGCGAACCAGCGGAATCCGAACTGGCGCACAATCGCATCGAGCAAGGACTTGAGCTGATCGAGCGTCGTCGCCTGCCGACATTCGGCGTCGAATGCGGTGATATCGCCCAAGCGGCCAGCATCTTCGAGACTGCTCATAATGCGAACGACTCGCATTTTGTTGGCGGTTTCGTCCAGTCAGCATTCGGCGAAGCTATTGAAAAACAAGACCGGATGCTTCCAGCGACCAACTCCCCGCAAGAAAAGCACAGGTCGTCTTTTGTACGGATCGGCTGGAGTTATGACGAAAGGGCGCACGTGACACTTTATCTCCGGGCAAAGTGTCACAGCCGACAAAATGATGAATCTGCTGCAAAGGGGGATTCACTTCACCCCCTATATGTGCTTGATTCAATCCTGTTATGTTGCACGCTCCGATCATCGGTGACAGCCGCCAGCAACTGGATATGCCGTCCTTGTTGGAGATGCTTGCGCGATCCTCGTCTCGGCCGCGCTATGCCTTCATGGTGCTCAACCTGATTGCGCAGGTCTCCCGTTCCGACGGTAGCGCCGGGCCGTTGGTAGCCAAGGGCGGCGGTCTCATTCCGCTGCGTGACTGGCTTTGCGATGCGCTGACCCCGATGGGCCAGCGTGACCCCCGCCGTGTTGCCCTGGAAGAGCGGATACGGACTGATCTGGCAGTGTCGGGCATATTACCAGCCGACGTCGATCAGGCCACCGCGATCGTCGACGGCGCCATCCGTGAGCAGGTACGGGCTTCGGGCAAGACGAATGTGAGCCGGGCGGTATCGGAGCTGGTGCGCGCTGGCTTGCTCAAGCGGCACTATCAGGGCTATTGTGTCGATCATCACAATCGCGGTGCGCAGCGCCAAGCCGTCTATGTTCTGGCAGGCTGTGCGCGCGGTCTGATTGGCGGCAGACGAGAACAGCCAAGAGCCGCGCCGAGGCAGGCAGAACTAGCGTTCTGAACGCTTAGAAATCCACTAGATTTAACATAACTATTATTATCAAACCGCAATCGCCGCGCTAGATGGAGATGTCATCCCCGCCGTTGATGGCGCGTGACTTGGATAATTTTGAGCTCATCGGTAACTAATATCGCTCGAACGCGAGAAAGTGGTGCCGCGTTTGACAATCCTTGGATCAACCTCCACATTGAAACGATGAGCACCGTCAATCTTTTGCAGCGTGTCCGCACGCACGCGGGTCAACTCCTGACCGGCAAATAGCCCCGGACTCCCTTGCGGCTTCCCGCTCGAGTTCGGGGTCGCTACCTTTCACACACATACATACGAGTGCGGCGCAAGCATTTGCGCGCCCGTCACATGAAAGTATCATATCATGACCCGCCCCGCGGCGCGCCCCCCAATACATCTTTTGGACAGCGAAGCTGACCGCCTCTCCGACCTGGCTATGAGCATTGAAGACCGCCAGCCGGAGGTCAGTGCTTTGCTCCTGTCCGAGATTGAACGCGCCAAAATTCATCGTCCAGGAAAGCTGCCAACCGGGATTGTGACGATGCTTTCGACGGTCGAATTCGTCGATGAAGGGAGCGACACGCGCCGAACCCTCAAGCTGGTATTTCCGCCTGACGCAGACATCGAAGCCGGACGAATATCGATACTGACGCTCGTGGGTGCAGGCCTGATCGGATTGGCAGAAGGTCAATCGATTCTCTGGCCGGATCGCGAACATCACGAGCGACGGCTTCGGATCGTCAAGGTGACCCGGGACGGCGAACTGCCGTGACGGCCGATCGCGAATATCGAGCAGCCTGATAGTGCTAAAACTCAGTGATGCGCGATCGAGCCCTGCCCGACTTCAGACCATCATAGCGCCAAGACCCTTCGCGACGCAGCGAAGGGGTTCGTCGGCGACGTGCGTTCGCAGGCCTGTCGCCTGCGTTATAGCATGCTGAAGAATCTTCACTGAGGCACTGCCACCGCTGAGGTAGATCCCGCGATCATGAATATCGCGGGATAGCTCTGGCGGTGTCTCGTTCAAAGCGTCTCGAACAACGTCTACGATAAGAGCCGCATGGCGGTCGATAACGCCGATTAATTCTTGCGCGCTGACACAAAAAGTAGCGGGGCCTCCCGACAAAACGTTATGGCCTTTCAATTCCAGATCCGACGTATTGGATTGATCGTCAAAGAGTCGCTCAGAGATCTCCAGCTTTACGCGTTCGGCTGTTTCTTGCCCGATCAGAAACTTATGCCTGGAATGAAGATGATCGATGATAGCCTGGTTTAGGGCATGCCCGCCGATACGCACCGACCGTTGAACGCAAAGTGCACCAAGTGAGAGCACGCCGACTTCCGTCGTCCCGGCGCCACATTCTATGAGCATCGAACCTTCCGGCTCTTCCACGGGTAGTCCCGCCCCGAACGCTGCTGCGAGCGGCTCGGGCACCAGTTCAACAACGCGGACACCGGCATCGTTGGCGGTTGTTACCAAGGCGGTTCTCTCGGCATGTGTCGCATCGGCGGGCACTCCGATGATCGCGCGCGGTGATCGGAGTCGACGGCGACCGATGCTTGCATGGATCGCATGGCGCAACATTTCGCGGCCAGCTTCGATGTCGTTCAACACCCCACGGGCCAAGGGACGCGCTATGCGAAGCGGCCCCGACGTTCGACCGACCATGCGAGTGACGGCTTCACCAACAGCGAGCAACTTCGGTTCCCAGGTCTCATCGCTGAAGCAGCAAAGCGAGGGTTCTTCGAACACGATTCCAGAACCGCGCACATAGATCCGCGTGTTCGCTGTTCCAAAATCGATCGCAAGGTCGGCAGCACCTCTTTTGAGGGCTGCATGCTGTGTCGTTGTCATAAGGACGCCCTAGCAGAATCTAGCTGGTTTGTATTCCTCGTGGGCATCGCGTGCGTTAACACCACGGTAGCCCGACATGCTGCCAGCGTTCAGGTCGGTTCGCTCAGCTTGTTGTGGTGCCGCCTTTCCTTAACGATAGAAACTTCACCCTCTCAGTCTTGCTATTTATATCGTAACGCGATATATAATGAGAAGCAGAAATGGAGGGGATTGCGGTCGAGCGAGTCACCGGAATCGGTGGCGAACTGACCCGTCCACATTCGATGAACATGCTTGATATCGCTTTCGAAGCAATCACGGCAGTCTTGGGCGGTCTAGCAGCCGCACTGGTGCTTACATGGCTGGGCTGGACTGCCTTCAAGGTCGTCCGCCATCCCGAATGGGGGCCGCCAGCCATGCTGGTTTTGCTCGTGGCAGTTTCTGGTGGTGCCCTCAGATCGAGCGACTTCCTGCGCATGGTGGTTCTGTTTAGCGCAATCGCGGGCATGCTCGTTTGGGCCGAAGGCGGCGACTGGCGCGAACGCCACAAATCAAAAGGACGAAACGCGAGTCCCGATGCACACCCTTCGTCTGAGAGTGGCGCATTACCATCCACGCGGGGAGCCAAATTCCTGGATCGAAATCACCTGAAAGGATGACGTAATGCCACGTACCTTGGCCATCTATCCTGCGATCGTGGCATGCATCAACGAAACGCGCTTGCCGGAGCGACAGGAGATCGAACTGGTTGCCGCTCGCGTGTGGAATGAGACCCGGGACGCAAAGACGCGGCGGTCGTCGATGCTTGTCCCCGGATCAGCGGAGCACAGGAAAGTCCTTCGAGTTGCCGTAGTAGCGCTCGGTGTCAGAGGCGAAACTGCCATCACGAAAATGCTCGAACGACTGAACGACAGGCACACAAAGCTTTAGGGAACCGAATTCGCGGGGGAGCTTAAAACAAAGGACCGATATTGTGACAACCACCGGCCTAATCGTTGCGGCGGTAGCTGCTCTCGTCGTGCTCGGGTACATTGGTTGGATAACGCGACGCGCGAAGACAGGATCAGGCGCTGCTGCACCCCGTCAAAGACAGGGCTGATGCATTTTGTCGATCTCATGGCCGCGAACAACCGCCGTGTGCAGTTTTCTCATTGCTTTGACGGTGTTGACCATCCTCCCCCGAGGGCCAAAAAAAGCGCAATCTGATCGCGATTGATATCGGTCTGCGCGGCTGTAACGGCTTGCTCGGCAATGATCCGACTGCGCTGGGCATCCAGCGCAACCAGACCTCCCAGCTTGCCACCCCGCCGCAAAGCGGCCGTTCGCTCGGAAACCTGTACCGCGCCATCGCGTGCCGCTTTCAAATCTTCCAGTCGCACAAGATCGGCCGCATAGTTGTTCAGTGCGCTTTCCACCTCCCGCAAGGCGCTCAGCACCGTGCCGTCAAAGGCCGCGAGATTAGCGCGTGTCTGCGCCTCGCTCTGCGAAATTCGCGCCCGAATTGCGCTTCGGTGGATGTTCCTGCTGATCAATGGGCCAATGCCAAACCGATTGGTCAACGACGATAGCAGGTCTGTCGCAGCGCCGGTGGAGCCAAGCGAAGCCCCGAGTTTGATGTCGGGATAGAGCGCGGCCGTTGCTATACCGATCCGTGCCGTCGCCGCAGCCAATCGGCGTTCGGCCGCGCGAACATCGGGTCGTCGCTTGAGCAGCCCCTGTCCGTCCCCAACCGGCATCAGCGAGCGCAGCACCAACGGCGCGTGACATCCTAGCAGGCCGTGATCGAATTCTGCAGGCACCCGTCCCATCAACGTCGCAATGCGGAATACAGCGTTCCGCTGGCCTGCTTCCATGCGGGGCAAGCGCGCCCTGGTGTTTGCCAGCAGGCTTAGCTGGCGATCCTGCTCGAACTTCGGCGCACGGCCATGCGCAATCATAAGGCGGGTGAGGCGCAGGTCTTCGTCCAGTACAGCAATTAGCTGGCGAAGGTCCGCGATCTCGTGCCCGGCGTTGCAGACATCGGCATAGGCCTGCGCTGTCTGGGCCGCGACGTTGATCCGGACCAGATCGCGGGCGGCAACCGCGGCTTCGTCCTCGGCGGTGGCTGCCTCGACACCGCGCCGGATCCCGCCAAACAGGTCAAGGTCGTAACTGATCGAAAGCCCGCCATTGTAGATCTGATGTTCCGGCGGTTGGACATGTTGCATGACCGCTTCTGCTGAAGGCTGCGCCCAGCTCGTCTCCAGATTTGCGGTGCCTCCGACCTCTCGACCGGTTCGTGCCTCGGCGAGCAGCGCGTCACTGCGCTGAAGATTGGCTTCGGCAACCCGCAGGTCGGTGTTGGCGATGAGCGCTTGTTCGATCAAACGGTTCAAAACCTGGTCGTCGAATAGCTTCCACCATTGATCGGGTAGCGGATCGTTAGTGGTCCCCTGCCCGCCGGATATAAACGCGCCCTGCCCTTTTGGCGCGTTGACGAGGGCCTCGTCCGGCATCCGATAATTCGGGCCAACGGTTGCGCAGGCGGACAGGCAGAAGAGCGCGAGCGGCGCCAGCAGCCGGCGAAGGTTCACCATGGCAGGCTCCGGCGAACGGGCACATCGACAGCGCGGGCATGAACGATCACGGTCGCCGTTTGGCCCGGGATCAGCCGGACATTACTGGGCACTTTGTCGATTTTGATTCGCACAGGAATGCGCTGCGCCAATCTGACCCAGGTGAAGGACGGGTTGACGTTGGCAAGTTGTGCTTCCCCCCCGGCGCGTTCCCGATCTTCGACCCCGGCGGCGATGCTTTCGACATGACCGGTGATTTCGTCAGCGACGCCCATCAGGTAAACGCTCGCGGGATCGCCGAGATGGATAGCGGGCAATTTCGTTTCCTCGAAATACCCCTCCACCCGCAGCGACTGGCCATAGACAAGCGCGACAGCTGGCTTTCCGGCGTTCAGGTAGACGCCAGGCTGTAGCGTCATGTTCGACACCGTCCCGTCGACGGGCGCACGTACATAGGTACGATCCAGATTGAGCCGCGCCAGATTGCGCGCGGCAATGGCCTGATCCAGTCCAGTCCTAAGGGCATCGACCCGCGCCCGCCCCTGCTCGATCACCTCGGCCGCCAGCAACTCGGTCATCGAACGATTGCGACGATCCTCCCGCGCGGCCTGCGCCAGGCTCACCCGCTGGGTCGCCAGGTTCGCGTCAGCCTGATCGAGTGCCAGCTGATAGCGTGGGCGGTCGATGACCAGCAGGATCTGGCCCTTGCGCACGACCTCATCGTCACGGATGCGCACTTCGGTGACAAGCCCACTGACATCAGCGGCGACCGGCACGAGATCGGCCCGAACCTTGCCGTCACGCGTCAGCGGTTCAACCTGGTAGCGCATCCACAAGGCGTAGATTGCCGCGAGCACGATGCAGATCACCAGCGCGGTGACCGCTGTGCGCAGAAGGGAACGACGATGGATCATATCAGGATACCAGAGCACGGGAGAGGAAGTTGTCGGCAAGGAAGGTCAGAGCCCACCAAAGCGTCGCGAACAGCGCCAGCTCGAGAACGCCCGGGTGCCAAAGCAATTGGGAGAAAGGGAGGCGCTGCAGCAGATTGCGAAGACAATAAGCGAGGGTTCCCGCTACAACCGCCCAGACGAGCGCGGCTGGCATATAGATGCCAAAGAGATGCAGTTCCTCGATCATCGCGCGCGCGCACTCTCGAAAGGCAGCGCTGCCGGGAACAGGTTGCACCGCATACCGACGAGCGCCAGCAGCGCTTGATGGCGTGGCGCAAGCTGCGCGCTCGCAAGCATATCGTCGATTGCTGCATCGATCGCTTCAAGCAAAGACACCGGGGGTGACACGGCTTCACCGGCTTGTCGGCGCGCGCGAAATAAGGAGGATGTCTCAGACAGCACCATGCCGAGGGCGTGACGGACGTCATGGGGCACGGCGACCAGCGCGCGCCGGATCGGGATGATGTTCCGGCCGATACGCAGGTCGGCAAGACCATCGGTCTCGTGTAGCGCATCGCCGGCGGGCGCAACCGCCATGCGCGCCGCGATCTGTCCCAGCCGATCGACTGCCAGGCCCGTCCAGCGTTCGGCTTCGAACGGTCTGCGAATGTTAGCGAGTTGCTCGAGATCAGCCCAATTTCCCCGTACGATCCGGCGCGCCGTCCACAGCACATTGGTCGAACGAAACAACTTGGTCACGGCGAGCGTGGTCACGACACCCCCCACCTGGGCAAGCCCGGTGTTGATGAACACGGCAAAGTCCGCCTGAAAGCGCGCCAGAAAACCAAGGCCGACGATGAAACAGGAAAACATCGGTAAAGCCCGTGCGGACCGCGGCGGGTCGGCTTGGATATACCCCATCCAGAGCAGCGCTGGCGCAAGAGTGACGATCAGCATTCCGTAGCCATCGACACGCGGCAAGATCGCAAACAGGTAGAGCGCCGCCAGAGGGAATGTCATCAGCGTCGCGCCAAGGTAACGGCCAATCACGGGCGCCGGGTCGTCCTGCACCGCGAACGAGCAGGTGATTAACGCGGCAAAGGCAGCCGTGGCCGATCCATTGGGCCAGGCCAGAAGAATCCACACTGCGCAATAGAGCGCGATCGCCGTGGCTGTTGCGAGCCCAGCAAGCGCCGCGACGCTATGGTCCCGCGCAAGCGGGTAGCTTTCGCTAACCGTTTCCGGCGTGACAGGCTGTGGCCCTTCGGGCGCACCCCCAATTTGCTGGACGAGCCGGCGGCTGTCATCCAGCGCTTCCAGAAACTCAGCCACGCGCTCGCAGACGCTGACGACCAAAAGCCCCTCCCAGTCGGCTGTTTGTTCATGAAGAGCTGCCAGGGATCGACACCGATCAACAAGCGCACGCTCAACAGCGCCAGGCGTGTCGATCACGCCCCCAAGCCAGAGGATGACGTCGTCAATCAGCGCCTCAAGCGGGGCGTCGAGCGGCGAAAGCTCCCGCAGAAGGTCGAGCCGGTTTGCTGCAGCCGATGCCAGTGGCAGCACCGTTGCCAGACGTTCTTGCAGGCTCAGAACCAACCGTCGCGTTGCTGGCGCCGCGCGTTGATCAAACGGAAGGTGGATGGCGATCATGCCAAGTTCGGTCACGTCGGCGGCAAGGGTCCGACGATGCTCATATTCCAGCGCCGTATGGCGGCTTCCAAGCGCCTCGGCGGTCCAGCGGGACGCATGCGCGAGAAACGCTTCCGCCTTGCTGCGGATGACCGGGGTGGCGCTCCATGGCTGGAGCAGGGCGTGCGCGATCGAAACGCACACGATGGCCACCGTCATTTCCTCGACCCGGGATATGGTTGTGGTGAAGATATTACCCGGGTCGTCGAGATAAGGGAAACTGATCACGGCTGAGCTGAACGCTGCCATCTGGAACAGGAAGGCACGCGGCGTACGGTCGAGAACGGCAAGATAGATGCAAAAGCCTGTCCAGGCCGCCAGGCATAATATCAGAAGCTCGGGCGAATTCTGCAGGTTCGGAACTAGCGCGACCGTAACCACAGCACCCGTCACTATACCGCCGAGACGATAGAAGATCTTGGGCCTGAAGGCCCCTGCCATAGGTTGCGCGGTGACGTAGACGGTGAGAAGTGCCCACCATGGGCGCGGCAAGCTTGCGGAAAAGGCGATCGCAAGCGTAGCCGCTGCAGCAATATAACTGCTGAAGGAAAAGAGAAACTTCTGAGAGTCGATCGCGAAGAAGGGCTGCGCTGCGCCCGCGCTAGTCTGTACTGGCATGAAGATGGCTATCGCGTCGCTGTACAGACCGACGGCAAAAGCGACGGTCATTGTGAGAACATCGTCCGAAGACGAGCGCCTATTGCCTCACGGAAGCCGGTCTCCGAAGTTCAAAATATTTATGGCATAGCGCAAATATATTGCGGTACGTCTCCACGCGCATTTGGGGTGAACATCACCAGCGACCTCAGCGGAGGTGGGAAAGCGTGAACAGGAGGGTTATCGCGACACCAAAAGCAAGGATCATCACTCCAGAAATGCGCATTGCATAGCGGGCGGGATCCTCATCGGTCAGCGGTTAAGCGAGCCGGCGCATGGCATTCATGGCGCAGCACTGACCACCATCGGCGCACCAGATTCTGGCGGAACGCCAGATGGAATCCCAGAACGATCAGAATTAGCCCCAGTAGATCGATGAGTATGACAGCTGTGGGCATGGCTCGCCTCCTTTCGCCTAGTGGTCGAATTCGGCGGTGAGTCGTCGCTTCAACATGCGGACAACCCAAGATCGAGCCCTGCGATCAAATCCCTTTCATCTTCCAGGCCAACCGACAGACGCAGCAGGCCATCGCTGATGCCAGCGATGCGGCGGGCCTCATCACCCATATCTGCATGGGTCATCGTCGCAGGGTGTGCGACGAGGCTTTCGACGCCTCCGAGCGATTCCGCCAGCGTGAACATACGAACATGCGATATAAAGCGACGGACCGCCTCGACACCACCGACAAGCTCGAAGCTGAGCATCGCGCCATAGCCTCTTTGCTGACGGCGGGCGATCGTGTGGCCTGGATGGGATTTGAGACCCGGGTAATGCACCCGCGCCACTGCAGCATGATGCTCGAGATGATTGGCGATCACGGTTGCGGTCAGTTGCTGCCGTTCGATGCGAGGAAACAGCGTACGCAAGCCGCGTAAGGTGAGCCAGGCGTCAAAGGGCGCGCCGATGGAGCCGACGACATTCGCCCATTTACGCAGCACCTCGACCTGTGCGGGATCAGCCGCGATGATCGCGCCACCGATAACGTCGGAGTGGCCATTCAGATATTTGGTCGTGGAATGAATGACGTAATCGGCACCGAGCGTCAGCGGTCGCTGCAGCGCGGGCGAAAGGAAGGTGTTGTCGACAGCAACCGCGGCACCGGCACTTTTGGCCTTGGCGGCGATCGCCGCTATATCGACGATCCGCATGAGGGGGTTGCTCGGGGTTTCGATCAGAACGAGGGCCGGCACGTCCTCAAGCGCGGCATCGAGTGCCCTGTCATTCGACTGATCGACGAAGACGACCTGAAACTGGCGGCGTTCGGCGCGCGCATTCAACAGGCGATAGGTGCCGCCGTAGCAATCGTGAGGCGCGAGGACGAGATCATCGGGGCCAAATTGACCAAGAAGAAGATCGATCGCGGCCATGCCGCTCGAGGTAATGACGGCCCCCGCGCCACCCTCAAGCTTTGCAAGTGCGTCGGCGAGCAGATCGCGGCTAGGATTGCCGGATCGGCCATAATCATGAGCACGCGGTTGGTCATAGCCTTCGAACGTATAGGTGCTGGACATGTAGAGCGGCGGCGTTACCGCGCCGAAGGCCGTATCGCTCGCGACTCCATGCGAGGCAGCGATTGTTTCCAGAGCAGGGCGCCCCGGGGAAAGATTCTCAGTCATTGCGCTGGCGCCCTTCGCTCACTTCGCGGCGGGACACTCCCGAGCGAGACACCTTTGTCCCAGGATCTGGATGTGCCCTGGAGAGTCGGTTTTCGTCATTATCTGCACAACCTCAACATTGTGGCCCCCGCGCGCTCCGGTCTGCCAAAGCAGAATCCTCTCCGGGCGCGTTTATTGGGGGGCAATTCGTATGCGAACAGGTTGACGGTAACATGAGCATAAGACAAACGAGTATTATTGCCGGTTAATAGCAATATTTTTGTGGATTTACCTGCGTGGAGCCACCCTAACCGAATTTGGCCAATAGATCCGCAAGGAGAGGTTTCAGCCGACGGATCTCCTCGCAATGGGTCGCAGATAAAGCAGCGAGCATCGTTTCCGCCTTAGGTGTGAGCCGAAGCATTGCCCGACGGCGGTCGACGCTTGCCTCGTGCCGGGTAACCAGCTCAAGCGCCTCCAGTCGATCAACCAGTCCGGTTGCGCTATGCGGCTTGAGGATAAGCCGCTCGGCGATAATGCCGACGGTCACCTCGGCCGGAGACGCCGCGCGGATTGCCAATAAGGCCTGATGCTGTTGGGGCGTGAGACCAACATTCGTCGCATTCGCCTCGCTGAATGCCTGGAAACGACGCAACGCATGGCGAAAGTCGGCCAGCGCAATGTAATCCTCATCCGTCAACGCAACGCTATTTGTCATGCAACCCCATCTCACCCATTGAATTATATCGCACTGCGATATAACGGATCGCCCACACCGTATCAAAGGCGATTCATGACGTCCGCAGCAAAAGCCATATCAGAAACACATCGTCTGGCCGACCATAGCGCGAATTGGCGCATGCTCATGCTCGCCGCCATGGCGCTCGTCGTCGGCACGGGCGGCGCGCTCGGCGCCTGGATCCTGATCCGCCTGATCGCGATCGCTACCAACCTGTTCTGGTTTGGGCGGCTTTCGGCGCAATCGGTGTCTATAACCGATACCACCGTCGGATTGTGGATCATCGCCATTCCGATCATCGGGAGCCTGATCGTCGGGCTGATGGCCCGCTATGGCTCCGATAAAATTCGTGGGCATGGTATCCCCGAGGCGATCGAGACGATCTTGTATGGCGAGAGCCGGTTGTCGCTCAAGGTCGCGATCCTGAAGCCGCTTTCGTCTGCGGTATCGATCGGCAGCGGCGGCCCCTTCGGCGCGGAAGGACCGATCATCATGACCGGCGGCGCGATCGGATCGCTGTTCGCGCAATGCTTTCATCTGAGCGCGGCCGAGCGCAAGACATTGCTCGTGGCCGGCGCCGCAGCCGGGATGACGGCGATCTTTGGTACGCCGCTCGCCGCGATTCTGCTGGCGATCGAGGTGCTGCTCTTCGAATGGAAACCCCGCAGCTTCGTGCCGGTCGTGGTCGGTGTTATAGTTGCGTTTGCATGGCGCCCCTGGCTGATTGGCAGCGGCGCCATGTTTCCGTTTGTCGCGCTCACCCCGACGGGCCTTTGGCCAATCGCGGCGGCGGCGGGCGTTGGTATTGTCGTGGGACTCGAGGCGGCCCTGCTCTCGACATCCCTCTACCGCGTCGAGGATCTGTTTCACCGACTGCCAGTTCACTGGATGTGGTGGCCGGCAATCGGCGCCATCGTGGTTGGTTTCGGCGGCCTGATCGATGCCCATGTGCTGGGCGCAGGTTATCAGAGCATCCAGGCCTTGCTGGACGGGTCGCTGACAACGCGGGTCGTCGTTGCGCTGCTCGTCGTCAAGGCGGTCGTCTGGCTCGTAGCGCTGGGTTCGGGGACATCGGGCGGTGTGCTGGCGCCGTTGCTGATTTTGGGCGGCGCGGCCGGGTGTCTGCTCGGACATCTCCTGCCAGGTGGCCCCGGCTTCTGGGCCATGATCGGCATGGCAGGCATCATGAGTGGTGCCATGCGGGCGCCCATTACCGGCGCCCTTTTTGCCGCTGAACTCACGGGCCATTTCGACGCTCTGCCGCTTACCGTCACGGCGGCAGCCTGCGCATATGCCGTCAGCGTCCTGTTGATGCGTCGATCGATCCTGACCGAAAAAATTGCGCGGCGGGGTCGCCACATTCTCCAGGAATACAGCGTTGATCCACTGGACCTCGTGCAAGCCGCTCAATTGATGACACGCGATCCCGCCACGCTTCCGGGTACAATGACGATCGCTACGGCCGCAACCTTCTTTGCCGATGGTGCGGATCATCGTAGCTATCCCGTTGTCGATGACGATAATGCGCTGCTTGGCCTCGTCTCCCGAACGGATGCCTTGCGGTGGCAGGTTGGCGAGCATCCCGCCGATACCAGCCTTGCCGAAACGCTCTCCGACGCATCGCTTCTTGTCGCCTACCCCGCGACGCCGATCGGCGTGGTGGCCGACCTCATGGTCGATTCCGGGGTCGGCCGGATACCGATCGTCGAACCGGGCAGCCGCCGCGTCGTCGGCATTCTTTCCCGCCAGGATCTGTTGAAGGCACGCAGCGCGCATCGCCAATCGGAAACCGGTCGTGCCCGTTTTGTCAGTCCGTCGAGCAAAGCGCCAGAAACTGCACTGTAGAACGGCATAGAAGCCTCTCGGGAATCAGTGCTTATCAAGTTCGCGACGGATCGAGATTTGTGCGACCCGCGCGCCTTCGCCGTGCAGCGCCGTCGTCCAGACGATGTCCGCAGCGTAATAATCATCGATAGTGGTCCTCTGGGAGTAGACGCACTCGATCACTTCAGGATTACGGCGTTGCAGCTGGCAGCGCGCACCAGCACGCACCAATATCGCTTGGGCATCCGGTAGCGGCATGCCGATCGGTAGGGCGGCGGCGACAGCAGCTTGCGCTGCCGGCAATTGGTCCGTTTGGCCAAAAGCTGTCTCAATGTCCGCGAACCGCAAAGTCGGAGCGGCCGGATGCTCAGGGGTGCCAGCATATACTGCGGAGGTAGCCAAGCCGACAACCAGAACTGGTAGCCACTGCGGCGATATAAGCCACGAGCGCACGGTCTAGGCGCTGGCCAAGGCAGGCGTGCGCGACATGATCGCTTCATCGACTGCCTCGTTTATCAGAATGGCGAGCTTCGCGCCAGCAAAGCGGGCGCTCGGAAGATGCCACACTCTGCCAACGACGTAGGCCTTGCGGTCGATCTCGACCTCTTCACCGCACGAAGGCAGGGCGTCAAAATGCATTGCGCCCTTGTCTTTGGCGGTACCGACGTCAACGCCGTGATAGACGGTGATGAGCATTTCTCTTTCTCCAGAAGGGGGATGATGATCAAAATGACGGAATGAGAATAATCACCTTGACGGTGACATCCCCTTGAGCCGCGCGTGCATGCGCAAGCACGCGGCGGATATCGCCAGCGGTTCCAGAACATGCCTCGCCGAAACTGCATCGTCGCTGCCGGGCCCGTAGATCCAGATGCGATCGGGCAGATCCGCATCGCGTTCCATCCAGTGGCCCGGTGGAACGAGGGTCGCCGCCGCTGCCTTCTCGCCGGAATATCGTAGCGCGCGAACGCGGCTACCGTCGCCATAGCGCCAAACCGCTATCTCAAGTTCTTCCAGATCCACCAGTCCGGGAAATACCGTTCGGGCAATTCGACCGTCCAGTTCCCGGCTGGCCGCGCTTGTCGCCTCGCAAAGGTGGGCGAGATCCCGGCATTCTCGGGCCAGGTTCGAGGTTCCTGCAGCACAGAGCGTCTGATCGCTCACAATATATTCTCGTCATCATCATCGTCGCGGACATGAGCCTTACCCACGGGGATGCGCGAGACTGGCTCGCAAACACTTTGCAGGAGGCCGTCGCCGATAGCGTAGATAAGCCCATGTACCGTCAGGTCGTGACCATCTCGCCATGCTTGCTCGACCACAGCATTGGCGCAGACCTGCTCAACCTGGGCGATGACGTTGAGCTCGCACAGTCGATCCTCGCGTGCCTGCTCATCCGGTAAAGCATGAAGCGCAGTGCGATGTTGCCAGTATAGGGCTCTGACGGGTGCAAGCCACGAACCGATTGCGTCGTTCGCAACGGCATTTCGAGCCGCGCGAATGCCCCCGCAGCCATAATGCCCCACCACCAGAACATGCCGGACGCGGAGCACATTGACGGCAAACAAAAGAGCGGCGTTGAAATTGGTATCGCTGGCCGGCACGAGATTGGCGATGTTGCGGTGGACGAACATTTCGCCTGGATCGAGATCGACAATCTCGGTTGCTGGAACGCGACTATCTGAACAACCCACCCAGAAATATCGCGGGCTCTGTTGACCGACGAGGCGTGCGAAAAAGCGAGGGTCGCTTTGGGTCTTCCGGCCCGCCCATTGCCGGTTTCGTTCAAGCAAATCGGCGATATCATCATTGCCGGCTTGTACGACTGATTCAGGCTGCAGCGGGTTGCTCACCGGCCGAACCTCCCTCGAGATCGACGATCCGCAAATATGGTTTGAGCGTCGCGTAGCCTTGTGGGAATTGTCGCGAGGCTTCCTCGTCCGACAGTTTCGGAGAGACGATGACTGGGTCGCCAGGCTTCCAATTCACAGGCGTCGCGACGCTGCGTCGGTCGGTCAATTGCAGGCTGTCGATCGTCCGCAGAATCTCGACGAAATTGCGCCCCGTGCTTGGCGGATATGTGAGGATGAGGCGGACTTTTTTTAGCGGATCAATGACGAAGACGGACCGCACGGTGACGGTCGGATCGCTCATCGGATGGATCATGCCATAGAGCTGCGCGACCGTTTGATCGTTGTCAGCGAGCATCGGGAAGTTGACCTGCTGCCCTTGAGTAGACTCGATATCGGCCTCCCAGATGCGGTGCGCTTCGACAGGATCGATCGAGAGGCCGATAACCTTGACATCTCGCCTGTCCCACTCCGACTTGAGCCGACCAACCTCGGCCAACTCGGTCGTGCAAACCGGCGTAAAGTCCTTGGGATGACTGAAGAGAACGCCCCACGAGTCTCCAAGCCATTCATGGAAACGAATGCGTCCTTCGGTGCTGTTCTGATCAAAATCAGGCGCTAATTGTCCGAGCTGAATACTCATGCTCATTCCTCATTTTTGCTTGGCTCCTTATCCGCGCGCAATACGCCTCCAACAAACGAATGTTATTGGTTGTTTGCAGCGATATTTTTGCGGAAAAAAACCGAGGCGCTTATTGGGTCTGGTCGACCCGAGCCGCACCCGCCCCGTCGAGATTGCGCGAAACGAAATCCCAGTTGACCACTTTAGACAGCAGTTCTTGTGCAAATTTTGGTCGTGCGTTGCGGTAATCGATATAATAGGCGTGTTCCCAGACATCGATGGTCAGCAACGGCGTCATGCCGTGCACGATCGGCGTATCGGCATCGTGAAGCGATGTGATCCTGAGCTTGTCTCCTTCGAGTATCAGCCAGGCCCAGCCGCTCGCGAAGTGACCGACAGCCTCAGCCGCCAGTTTTTGAATTAAATTTTGATGCGAACCAAAGTCGCTCTCGATCATCTTCAAGAGCTTCTCCGACGGCTTGGTCGAGTCCATGGGTGCGAGGCATTGCCAGAAGAAACTGTGATTCCAGACTTGGGCTGCATTGTTGAACAGCGGCTTGTCACCACCTTCTTTCGCAAACGCCGCAATATCGATGATCGTTTTACCCGCCAGACCCTTTTCGTCGATCCAACCATTGACCTTATCGACATAGGCTTTGTGATGTTTGCCATGATGATAGTCAAAGCTTTCAGCCGAGAGCACAGGTTCAAGAGCGGACCGATCGAAGGGAAGTGGGGGAAGCGTAAATGGCATGACAGTTAACTCCATGGATGATGCCCAATATGTGGCGATGCCGGCATGCTGCTTCCACGCTCTGTCGGATCACGCATTTTACCGTCGATCGCGAGGGGCTTCGTCACCGTCCGGTCATCGCGTAGGTGCGTGCTGTGAGGTTTTGCCTTGGGCCGTTTCGCGCCGGCGACAGGAAGGTCTGTCATTTGACCGATTGGTGGAAGCAACGAGCGCTTTAAGGGCGGCACGGCATCTTGTTGGCTTGTAGGTCGGCGGAAAAGAGCCCTGGCGCCATCGTCGGCGAGGAAAAACGCCGCGACCGGGACCGCGATCACGATCGCCAATGTAATCGTATCCGCACTGACGATTTCGCTCGCGCAAAGCCAGTATATGAGCTGCCCTCCTGCAGCGCACGCGACCGTTAAAAGGATCGGCCACCAGCGGCGAAAAGGGCGCGACGACGGAGCAGGCCGGATCGGTCCGGGATATTTCATGGTGGCGTGCCTCCTTGCCGACCCCTCGTTCCTCCTGCTATTGTCATCATGCAAATGAATATAATTGTTATTTAACCAGAAAATGAGTGCTGGATGGATATCGGAGTTGCGCGGACATTTCTGGAAGTTGTGAAAACGGGCACGTTTGTGAACGCGGCTGCCAATCTCAATCTCACCCAGACAGCGGTGAGTGCCCGAATCCGCGTGCTCGAAGAGCAGCTCGATCGGCCGGTCTTCATCCGTAACAAATCAGGCGCGAAGCTTACCCCGGCCGGGGAGCAATTCTTGCGATTTGCGACTACCCTTGTGCAAGTGTGGGAGCGCGCGCGCAGGTCGGTCGCATTGCCTCCCGGGCGCGAGAGCGTGGTGACCATCGGCGCTGAGCTCAGCTTGTGGAGCCCATTGCTACGTCACTGGCTGTTGTGGATGCGCCGCGAATGTCCCGAGTTCGCGGTAAGCACGCAGATCGATAGCGCGGGAAGTCTCATGGAGCAGGTCCAGGATGGCTCTCTCGATGTCGCGATCCTCTATGGCGCACCACGCCGCCCCGGTGTGATTGCAGAACTGCTTTTCGAAGAAAAACTGGTGTTGGTGCGCACCACGCCTACCGATCGGGTGCTAGGCGCTGAAGATCATGTCCTTATCGACTGGGGCGAAGAATTCGCTGCGAGCTATCAGGCGGCGTATCCCGATCAACCCAATTCCGTCGTTGCAATCAGCTACGGTCCGCTGGCCCTCGACTATATCCTCGCCACCGGTGGAACCGGTTACTTCCGCAAAGGCTTCGTACGGTCCTATCTCGAGGAAGGCCGGCTCGCGCTGGTGCCCGATAGTCCCGAGTTCTCTTATTCTGCCTATGCCGTGCATTCCACCAAGGCCGACGAAGGCGTCATGGCGCGCATTAGAACCGGTTTGCGGGCCGCTGCGGCTATTGCGTCATGAACGACGAGCCTGCCTCCCCTGTATGTTATGCATCCCAAGGCGATGACATCTACATGGGCTATGGTGGCCGTGACGAGATCGCTGCCGCGCTCAATGTCTTGCTAGAGGCCGAGCGCGCAGGGGCGCGTGTTACCCTCGAAAGCGCAAACGACGCCCGTCATCCGCCGACGAAGCATCTGATAAAGGCGGTCTATGAGGATGAAGCAAAGTGGTGCGGGATGCTGTCTGCCCAGATCAAGCGTATTGGGGTGATCCCATCTACGCATTGTGGCGCATTCTATGACAAGGCCATGGCCATCGCCGATTCACATGAACGACTCGCGTTCCTCAATCGCGGCCAGGCCTGGGTGGTGCGCAAGCTAGAAGAGCTGCTTCCACGCGTGCGCGACGATATTCTGCATGCTGCTCTGAGCGAGATGAGGGCCAGCCATGTCGAGAATATCCAGCGCACGGAAGAGTGCATCGCCGAGACGAAAACCTGAGCCGGGCCCATGGCTATCCCACCCCCAGTCCGGATCAAACGCGTCTATGCTCCTCCCGCTGAAAGCGATGGTAGCCGGATCCTTGTCGACCGGCTCTGGCCCCGCGGTCTGGGACGAGACACGGCAGCTTTAACGTCGTGGTGCAAGAGTATCGCCCCGAGTACTGAACTGCGCAAATGGTTTGGTCATGATCCGCAGCGTTGGGCTGAATTCAACCGCCGCTATTGCCAGGAGCTGGATGCCAACGGCGCTGCGGTCACTGAACTGGCGTCACTGCTCGATCGGGGGCCCGGCATTCTGCTGTACGCAGCCCATGACGAGCAACACAATCACGCGATCGTCCTTGCAGACTATATGGCAAAGCATCGCTGAACCGGCTTGGCGGTTCGCAATGGCCACAACACCCCATTTTAACCGGTCTGGGGCAAATCCCGATTCCTTGCGGCGCTAAATAGCATCCCAAGTTCTGCCGGTTTTGTGATGAGATCTGCCAGCGTGTAACCGTCCAGCACGTTTAGAAACGCGGCCAGCGCCTGCCGCAAAGCGCCCGTCAGCCCGCAAGCCGGGGCGATGATGCACTCACCGCAATCGACCAGGTCGAAACCATCCTCGGTGTGCCGTATGACCGCGCCCACTTTGATTTCCACTGCAGGCCTGGCGAGCTTGATGCCGCCAAAGCGGCCCCGTGCACTGGCCAGATAGCCCGCGTTCACCAGATCGTTGACCACTTTCATCAGGTGATTCTGCGAGATGTCATAGGCGCGCGATATCTCGGCGATGGAGCACAACGCATCGGGCCGCGCGCCCAGGTAAATGAGCACCCGCAGGGCATAGTCCGTGTAGCGCGTAAGCCGCATGCAATCTCCTTGCATTCATATATGCATTTCTCTTGCATCTTTCAAAGCCGCCTTATAGATGCATTCTTGATACATGAATTGGAGTCGGTCGATGGACGACGGGAATGAGATCACGGAGGAAGGCCTCAAGCGGCTTGTCTCCCTGTTCTACGAGCGCGTCCGCGAAGACGAATCGCTGGGTCCGATCTTCAACGATGCGATCGAAAACTGGCCCGAACATCTCGACAAGCTGGTTACCTTCTGGTCGTCGGTGATGCTGACCACTGGCCGCTACAAGGGCAACCCCGTGGCCGCGCATCTCAAGCACCGGACGCGCATAAGTCCCGAGCTGTTCCAGCGCTGGCTGGCGCTTTGGAACAGCACCACGGCCGAGGTGTTGGAGCCCGGTGCAGCCGCTGCGCTGCAGAGCAAGGCCGCGCGGATCGCAGAAAGCCTGCAACTGGCGCTCTTCTTCAAGCTCGATACAAAAACCAAACCAGACCGCGCGGCGGCCTGACCGTCAAGGAATCCGTCATGCCAACCGCTCCCTTTGTTGACCTTAGCGTCCACTGCAAACCGCGCGGTCCGTCCGATCGCATCGCGCTGGCCTTCACCAAGATACTGCGGTTCACGGCCGACACATTCTTCGCCAAGCGCTACGGCCACCGTGCCATCGTGCTTGAGACTGTAGCGGCGGTGCCGGGCATGGTCGGCGCAACGCTGACGCACCTGCGTTGCCTGCGGCGCATGTGCGATGACAAGGGCTGGATCCGCACCTTGATGGAGGAAGCGGAGAACGAACGGATGCACCTGATGACCTTCATCGAGGTGGCCAAGCCGACGATGTTCGAGCGGCTCGTGATTCTGGCCGTTCAGTGGGTCTTCTACCTCGCCTTCTTCACGCTCTACCTGGTCAGCGCCAAGACCGCACACCGCGTGGTCGGATATTTCGAGGAAGAGGCGGTGATCAGCTACACGCTCTATCTCGCCGAACTTGACGAGGGCCGTTCCCCCAATGGCCCGGCGCCAGCAATCGCGCGGCATTATTGGAAGCTTGGAGACGATGCGACCTTGCGCGACGTGGTGCTCCTGGTCCGCGCCGATGAGGCACATCACCGCGATATCAATCATAGCTTTGCAAACGAACTAGCCGGATTGCCGGTCAACCATGCGGCGGTGGCGCCCTATCCGGACCACGCCGACGACATTCGGTTGGCAGCCTGACATGGCCGAACCCTATCGCTCAACCCCGGTGTTCGACGAGACCAGCCTCCCTGCGGCGCTGCGCGCGCGACACACGACCAAGGCCGGGGTCTGGGGCATGGTTCGCGTGCTCGAAGGCACAGTGAAACTGACCTATCTCGAGCCGACTTCCGAACTTCTGCTTGATCCCGACACCCCGGGACCATTGCTTCCCGAACAGCCCCATTTTGTCGAACCAATCGGCGCGATGAAGATGCGGGTCGATTTCTACAGTGAACCGCCGGGCGGCTAACCCCGCCCGCCCCAGCCTACCCCATTATCACGACAGGAGACGTTGATGTCACAGACACTCAGCGAGCGCACGATCGCGCTCGTCAAAGCCACGGTTCCCGCACTCG
Organism: Sphingobium sp. FG125; assembly: GCF_057809795.1. NCBI lineage: Bacteria > Pseudomonadati > Pseudomonadota > Alphaproteobacteria > Sphingomonadales > Sphingobiaceae > Sphingobium > Sphingobium sp. FG125. The sequence continues at coordinate 95,087 of NZ_JBMDKQ010000013.1, read as the reverse complement.
AAGCCCATGGTCTCGATATTGTCCATGAGATGTACGCGCGGATGTTCGAAAATCCCGAGATTCGCGACCTGTTCAACCAGTCGCACCATGGTGACGCGGGGTCACAGCCACGAGCCTTGACCGCCGCGATCCTCGCTTATGCGGCGAACATCGAGAATCTGGGCGCTCTTGCCCCAGCGGTCGAGCGGATTGCGCAAAAGCATGTCGGTCTGCAGATCCTGCCCGAACATTATCCCCATGTCGGTGAAGCGCTGCTCGGTGCCATCAAGGCCGTGCTCGGCGATGCCGCCACCGAAGAGATTCTCGCTGCCTGGGGCGAAGCCTATTGGTTCCTGGCCCATATCCTGATTGCACGCGAAGAGCGGCTTTACAAGGAGCACAGCACGGCCGACGGCGGTTGGGCGGGCTGGCGCACGTTCGCGGTCGACGAGGTCCGTCCCGAGAGCAGCGTCATCACCTCGTTCATCCTGCGCCCCACCGATGGGCGTCCGGTTATTCGCCACAAGCCCGGTCAATATCTGACCTTCTGGCTCGAGATTCCCGGGCATCCTCCGGTCAAACGCAATTATAGCATTTCACAAGCAGCCAATGGCGAGACCTATCGTATCTCGGTCAAACGCGAGCAGATGGGTCTCGCCTCGGGCTGGCTGCACGACCAGGCGAAGCCCGGCACCGTGCTCAAGGTGGCCGCGCCCGCAGGCGAGTTCTTCCTGACGGACAATCCCGAACGCCCGGTCGTGCTGATGTCCGGCGGAGTCGGCCTGACCCCGATGGTGGCAATGCTCGAAGCCATAGCGCAACAGCATCCTGACCTTCCCGTCCAATATCTTCATGGAACACTGGATGGCTCGACCCACGCACTGGCCAATGACGTCCACGCGCTCGCAACCGGTCACCCGAACATCCGCGTCACGAATTTCTACCAGACACCACGGGCAGAAGACGTTGCGGGCCGGGACTATGACCATGATGGCTTGATCGACGAGCCGTGGCTCACGGCCCATACGCCGATCGAAGAAGCAGACTATTACCTATGCGGCCCGCGACCGTTCCTGCGCGCGTTCGTCGCCACCTTGTCGCTCGCTGGCGTCGCATCGGACAGAATTCATTATGAGTTCTTCGGCCCCGCCGACGAACTACTCGCCGCCTGAAGGGACCGACCGACATGGATGACCTCACCATCGCGCGCATGATCCATATCCTGGCCGTCATTTGCTGGATCGGCGGGGTTGCGTTTGCAACCACCGTGGTCATCCCGTCGGTCAAAGCCCTGCCGTCATCGGAGCGGCTGACTGCCTTTCACCGCATTGAAAGCCGGTTCGCGCCGCAAGCGCGCATCTGGCTTCTCTTCGCGGGCGCAAGCGGCCTGTGGATGATCCAGCGCGGAGGAATGTGGGATCGCTTCGGTGATCTCCATTTCTGGTGGATGCACGCCATGCTATGCGTGTGGTCGATCTTCTTTGTGGTGCTGTTTATCGTTGAACCGCTGATCTTGCGTCGCCGGTTCGAGGTTTGGGCGGCAAGATCTCCGGATGGAGCGTTCAGGCTGCTCCACCGCGCGCATGTCCTTCTACTTGGTCTCAGCCTGGTTACCGTAATCGGTGCGGTTGCCGGAAGCCGCGGGTTTTCGCCACTTTAGATAGCCGATGAAGGAGTCCGACCGTTGTGCCTGATACCGAAAACAGATCGATAGATCCCGAACGCATCGAGGCGGTCGCGCACGCCGTCCATGCGCTTTGCCACGGACGATCCGATGTATCGCTAGCGGCGCATGTGGCGGCGGCGGTCGCCCAGCATTTTGCAGGCACCGCACCGATGACGGATTCTATTCTCGCGCAACGCGCTGCGCTGGAAACGGCCGTAACAAAGAGGGTGGAGCAGCTACAAGAGAGCCAAGCCGAGTCCGACGCAATCGACGAGGCATCGCGGGAATCCTTTCCTGCCAGCGACCCGCCCGCATGGATTTCAGGCCGACATTGACCGCTTCAGACAACGGTAGAAAGATAATTGATCATGGCACTTCATCACGCGCAGCACGGCGAGATCGTACATCTCTCAGGCTTGGGTGTGGGCGGAGATGATGCCCACACGACCGCCCTCGTCAAAACCGAGGCCTTCGAGGCGATCCACCTCCTCGTGCACGCTGGCGCCGTAATCCCGCCGCACCACGTTGCCGGGCAAGCGACGCTCCACTGCCTGCGTGGCAGAGTGCATGTATTGCTCGGAGACGCGAAGGCCATCCTGGAGATCGGCGACTGGATGTATCTCGATCGCGGCGAGGAGCATGGCATCGAAGGCATTGAAGATGGAGCCTTGCTGCTCACGATATTGTTCGAGCACCCAACTGTCTCAACCGTAAGCTGAGCGCATGCGAACTGCGATCATCATCAGCCGTTTTCGGCTGTTCTTTATGAGAGGCACCTTCCACTCTCCGCGCTGCCCTGCCTTCAACCGCCAATGGCGGGGCGTCTATCAGTCTACGGTCAGCTGGGCCCATTTCGGATGTTGAACGTGTGCCGGACCGTTCAACTCTTTCTAACCCTTCGGTTTCGCCAGGAGACGCGCAATGGACGAAGCCGCCCAACCCAAATTTGATCCTGAAGTCAGCCCCTTGTCGAAATGGTGGCTGCGATCGGTCCTGATGGTGATGATCCTTGGCTTTGTGGGGCTTCTGGCGATCACCATGCTCTCCTACCGGAACGCGCCACCCATCCCCGATACCGTGATTGATGCTCACGGAGAGACCCTGTTCACAGGTGATCAGATCCGCTCGGGACAGGCCATATTTCTGCGCTATGGCTTGATGGACAATGGCACGATCTGGGGACATGGGGCCTATCTTGGCCCTGATTTTTCAGCCGAAACGCTGCATCAGATTGGTGAGAGCCTAGCCACCTCCCTGGCACAACAACAATTCGCCAAGGCTTTGAACGCACTTACCCCTATCGAGACAGGGTCGATCCGCGGTCAGGTCGCCGTCACGCTGAAAACCAATCGTTTCGATCCTGCCAGCAACACTCTTCGCCTGACTGCGCCGGAGGCTATTGCCTACCGCGCGCAGACAGCCCGCTGGACATCCTATTTCATCAACCCAGCGCGCAACGGCGGTCTCGCGCCCAAGCTCATCACCGATCCGGCAGAATTGCGCGACTTGACTGCGTTTTTCTGCTGGACGGCCTGGGCGTCGGTCACCGATCGGCCTGGGGCGGATTATTCCTATACCAACAATTTTCCCTATGATCCCGGCGTTGGCAATGTCGCTCCGGCCGGGGCGCTCCTCTGGAGCACGCTTAGTCTGATCGCCCTGCTCGGCGGCATCGCGGCAGTACTGCTTGCATTCGGCAAATTCGATTATCTGGGCTGGATTACGCGGGGCCATAGCGCCACGCCGCAGGTGATCCCGGGACAGGCAAGCCCCGGCCAGCGCGCCCTCGTCAAATTCTTCGTTGTCGTTTCCTTGCTGTTTCTGATGCAGACGCTCGTAGGTGCTGCGGTTGCGCATTATCGCGCCGATCCAGGAAGTTTCTACGGCTTCCAGCTTGAGACTATCTTTCCGAGCAACCTGATGCGCATCTGGCACTTGCAGACCGCAATCTTCTGGATCGCAACGGCCTATGTAGCCGCCGCGCTGTTTTTGGGCCGCTCGCTGCGCGCCGACGAACCCCGCTGGCTGCCCGCAGCCATCCATCTTCTGTTCGCGGCTTTCGCCATCGTCATCGGCGCCAGTCTCCTTGGCGAATGGGCGGGCATCTCCGGGTGGCTTGGCGACTGGTGGTTCCTGTTCGGAAACCAGGGCTGGGAATATCTCGAGATCGGCCGCTTCTGGCAGTATCTGCTCGTTGTGGGACTATTGGCGTGGTTCGCGCTGCTCTGGTGGATTGCGCGGCCCAGCCAGGTCTCCAACGTCCATGCACGGCCGATCGCCCGGATGTTTCTGTTCGGCGCGCTGGCCATCCCCGTCTTCTACGTTCCCGCCCTCTTTTTTGGCGCCAAGACCAACTTTACCGTGGTCGATACCTGGCGCTTCTGGATCATCCATCTGTGGGTTGAAGGATTCTTCGAATTCTTCGCAACCACCGTAGTCGCGCTGATGTTGTTCCAATTGGGCCTCACGGGCCGGAACACAGCGCTGCGGGTAATTTATCTCGACGCGATCCTCTATTTCCTCGGCGGGCTGATGGGGACGGGGCATCACTGGTATTTTTCAGGACAGACCCAGATCAACATGGCGGCATCAGCGCTTTTCTCCGCGCTGGAGGTCGTGCCTCTGACATTGCTGACGCTCGACGCATGGGATTTTGTCCGCACGACGCGCAGCGAAACCGACAAAAGTGGCGTCGCCTCGGCGCTACCCCATAAATGGACGTTTTATTTCCTCATGGCCGTGGGATTCTGGAATTTCCTCGGCGCCGGAGTCTTCGGGTTCATGATTAATCTGCCGATCGTGAGCTATTATGAGGTTGGAACCATCCTGACGCCCAATCATGGCCATGCCGCTATGATGGGCGTCTTCGGCATGCTCGCCCTTGCCCTGATGGTGTTTGTGCTACGCCAGACGACTGACGTCGCGCGCTGGCCGAGCATCGAGAGATACGTCCGCATCGGGTTCTGGGGGAGCAACATCGGGCTCGCCTTGATGGTAATCCTGAGCTTGTTCCCTGCCGGAGTTTTGCAGGTATGGGATGTGCTGCAACATGGCTATTGGCACGCACGAAGCATCGCTTACACTGGCAGCAATATCGCGCGGCAGCTCGAATGGATGCGCTTACCCGCCGATCTGATCTTCATCATTTTTGGCGCCATTCCACTGATGATCGCTGCGCTGAAGGCCTATTGGGGGCTCTACATCAGGCCGCTCGATTCTCTTCAGATTAAGCTGCCCCCTCCACACTGACAGTCACTCCATTTGCCGAGTGTCGGATTGGTTCTCGTGGAGCAGCCAATTCTGCTATCCAGCCAGCTGCTGAGCGCGCAGGCATCAATCAGACCTTACGGAGCAAATAATGCGGACCGCTCTGTGGGGAAGCCCGCCCAGGACCTTGAGAATGGCCTATGTGCTCTCGAGAACGCTATCAGAGTCGCCTTGTCGCGGTCAGAGCGACCGTCCGCCATCGACCGAGATAGATGCACCAGTGACGAACGCACCAAGGTCGGTGCTCATCCAGAGCACGGCGTCGGCGATCTCCTCCGGCTTGCCCAGTCGGCCAAACGCCGCGAGGTCGATCGCCAGTCCGTTGATCTGCAGCGCGATGCGCTGATCGCGACAGGGGCGTAGATGAGCGGTACGTGTATTCGGCCAGTTCGCCGCGATGAAGCCCCTCGCCGCCAAATAGATAATTACTCGCGGCCCTTGACCCTGACACGATGTCAAACCCTAGATAGGGGGCGTCGATAAGGAGAACGGGAATGTCCGAGCCAAAATCCACGGCACATGACAGCCAAAATCATGTCTGCTGCGCGGGTCACGCGAAGAATGCGGTCGATCCCGCGGGTTCTCAGCAAGCCGTCGATCCTGTTTGCGGGATGACCGTCGATCCGGCGACGACTCAGCATCACGCCGAACATGACAGCACGGCCTATCATTTCTGCAGTGCCGGCTGCCGCGCCAAGTTCGTTACCGACCCGGCACGCTATCTTTCGAAGGGCGGGCAATCGCAGCCGGAAGTGTCTACGACCGCGATCTGGACCTGTCCGATGCATCCCGAAATCCGTCGGCCGGGACCAGGAGCCTGTCCGATCTGCGGCATGGCGCTCGAACCCGAGGTCGCGACGGCCGAGGCCGGACTCAGTCCCGAACTCGTCGATATGACGCGGCGCTTCTGGATCGCTCTGGCGCTCACTGTGCCCGTGTTCCTGCTCGAGATGGGCGGGCATCTGTTCCCGGCATTGCACCACCTCGTCTCCGAGCGGATATCGGGCTGGATCCAGTTCGCGCTGGCGACCCCCGTTGTGATCTGGGCGGGCTGGCCGTTTTTTGAGCGCGGCTGGGCATCGCTCCAGACGCGAAACCTCAACATGTTTACGCTGATCGCGATGGGAACAGGGGTCGCCTGGGCTTATAGCGTGGTGGCAACGCTCGCACCCGGCATATTCCCTGCGGCGTTCCGCATGATGGACGGTACGGTCGCGATCTATTTCGAGGCCGCTGCGGTCATCACCGTCCTTGTGCTTCTCGGACAGGTTTTGGAATTGCGCGCCCGCGAGCGCACCTCGGGTGCGATCAAGGCGCTCCTCAATCTCGCGCCGAAGACCGCCCGCCGGATCATGGCAGACGGTGGCGACGAGGAAGTCGCGGTCGACCTGATCGCCGTGGGCGACAGACTGCGCATTCGCCCCGGCGAAAAGGTGCCCGTGGATGCCGTGGTTGAGGATGGCCGCTCTTCGATCGACGAGTCGATGGTCACAGGCGAATCCATGCCGGTGACGAAAACTGTCGATGCTCATGTGGTCGCGGGAACGATGAACCAGACCGGATCGCTCATCGTGCGGGCCGACAAGGTTGGCCGCGATACGATGCTGGCGCGGATCGTCCAGATGGTGGCGGACGCGCAGCGTTCGCGCGCGCCGATCCAGCGCATGGCCGACAAGGTCGCGGGCTGGTTTGTCCCGGCGGTGCTCGGCGTCGCGCTGCTCTCGTTCGCACTATGGGCGATATGGGGTCCGGAGCCGCGACTGGCGCATGGCCTTGTAGCCGCTGTCGCGGTGCTGATCATCGCCTGCCCCTGCGCCCTGGGCCTCGCGACGCCGATGTCGATCATGGTCGGTATCGGCCGGGGTGCGGGCCTTGGCGTCCTGATCAAGAATGCCGAGGCGCTGGAGCGTATGGAGAAGGTCGATACGATCGTCGTCGACAAGACCGGCACGCTGACCGAAGGGCGACCTTCGGTGACAAGCATCGTGGCGATGGATGGCTTTTCGGAGCACGATCTTCTTCGTCTTGCGGCGAGCGTCGAGCGGGCGTCGGAGCATCCCCTGGCGCTCGCGATCGTTGCGGCCGCGAAGGATCGTGGCATCCCAGTTCCCGAGGTCTCCGACTTCGACTCGCCCACGGGCAAGGGCGCGGTCGGCACCGTGGACGGCAAGCGCATCTTTCTGGGCGGCGCGGCCTATCTCCAAGAGAGTGGCATCGACGTGTCGCCAGCGGCAGCAAGGGCCGATGAGTTGCGGGCGGACGGGGCGACGGCGATTTTTGCCGCCATTGACGGCCGGGTCGCCGGGATCCTGGCCATTGCCGATCCGATCAAGACGACTACGGCGAAGGCGCTGGTCGCCTTGCGGAAGGAGGGCGTGCGCGTGGTCATGCTGACGGGCGACAACCGGACGACCGCCGAGGCGGTGGCCCGGAAACTCGGCATCGACGCGGTTGAAGCAGAGGTGCTGCCCGAACAAAAGAGCGCCGTCGTCCTGCGCCTGCAACGTGAAGGCCATGTCGTCGCCATGGCCGGCGATGGGGTGAACGACGCGCCGGCGCTGGCGGCAGCGGACGTCGGCATTGCCATGGGCTCGGGCACCGATGTTGCCATTGAAAGCGCCGGAATAACGCTACTCAAGGGCGATCTCAATGGCATCGTGCGGGCGCGACGGCTGAGCGAGGCGACGATGGCCAACATCCGCCAGAACCTGTTCTTCGCCTTCATCTACAATGCGGCTGGCGTCCCCATTGCCGCCGGGCTTCTATACCCAGTCTTCGGCATCGTTCTGTCGCCAGTGATCGCCGCTGCCGCGATGGCCCTGTCATCGGTCAGCGTCGTCACCAACGCGCTGCGTCTCAATCGGGTAAAGCTGTGAACATCGGCGGCGCGGCGGCGGCGAGCGGGGTCTCGCAGCGGATGATCCGCCACTACGAGAAGATCGGGCTTATCCCGTCGCCACCGCGACGTGACAGCGGATATCGTGACTATTCGGAAGCGGACATACATCGCCTGCAGTTTATCGCGAATGCCCGGGATCTGGGATTTCCGATCGAGGAAATCCGCGTGTTGCTCGATCTCTGGTCCGATCGCGATCGCGCCAGCGCCGAGGTCAAGGCGCTGGCGGAATCGCGCGCCGCAGACCTCGGTCGGAAGGCCGATGCGCTCAACGCCATGCGCGGAGCATTGCTAGACTTGGCGAAAGACTGCCACGGCAATGATCGACCAGAATGTCCGATACTCACGCGTTTGGCTTCCTGACGCTCCAGCTCGTCGAGAAGCGTGCCAATCAGCATGGGGCCAGTCGCTCCGATCGGATGACCGAGCGCGCATGCGGGACCACCGATAGCAAGCTCGAAGATCCAATGTCGTCGCCTAAAATAGGGTAAGCATAGGCAAGGCGTCGGCAGCGTGGTAGGTTGATTTATCACCCGACCTCCTCTGCAGGCGTCCTGTGACAGAGGGATCATCGTGCCTTCGCCTGCAAGTGCAAGGCCGGACAATGACGTTTGCCGATTCCCTCAACATCGCAACGGGCTGACCGGAGTGCCGACAACACTTCCTGTGCGGAACCTCGAAGAGGCGAATCTGCTCGCTCATGCGATTGTGAACACGATCCCCGAGCCCTTTCTCGTCCTCGACGCCGATCTACGGGTGCTTGAGGCAAGCCGCTCCTTCTACGAGATTTTCAAGGTTGCGCCTGGGCAGACGCAGGGCTGCCTGCTCTATGCTCTTGGCCATGGGCAATGGGACATTCCCGCGCTGCGGTTGCTGCTCGAGACGATATTGCCTGAACGAGTAGCAATGGACGGGTTTGAGGTCGATCACGATTTTCCGGTGATTGGCCACCGCATCATGCTGCTTAACGCCCGCAAAGTCCTGTACGACGAGAGCGATACCATGGCGATTCTTCTCGCTTTTCGCGACGTGACCGAACGGCGCGCGATCGAACAGGAGAAGGAAGCCCTGCTTAAACGCTCGGAAGAATTGCGGCGGCAGAACGAGGTTTTGCTGCAGGAGATGAAGCACCGCGTCGCCAACAGCCTTCAGATCATCGCCAGCATTTTGATGCTGAAGGCGCGGGCGGTTTCCTCCGACGAGACGCGTTTCCATCTCCAGGATGCGCACCAACGGGTAATGTCGGTCGCGGCTGTGCAGCAGCATCTCGACATGTCCGATGGCATCGACCAGATCGAGGTCGGCAACTATCTCCAAAAGCTATGTACCGGTCTTGGCACGTCGATGATCGGCGACAGCCAGCCCGTAACGATAACCGTGAGCTCCGACACCGGCATGATCCCGTCAGCGAAGGCAGTGAGCCTAGGGTTGATCGTCACCGAGCTCGTGATCAATGCGCTCAAATACGCCTTTCCCATTCATCACCCCGAAGCAACGATCGATGTGCGCTATGCGATCGATCAGGACGATTGGACGATGATCGTTTCGGACAATGGTGTCGGCAAAGATGCCGACAAGCCGCCGAAGGCCGATGGTGGCCTCGGCACCACGATCGTGGCGGCGCTCGCTAAGCAGTTGGATGCCAAAGTCACGATGACGACCAGCCCGGCAGGATTCAGCGTTACTGTCGCACGCGCAGCGGCAGCGACACCGCTGCTGCAGGGGGCTTAACCGCGATGCGTAAGGAGCCGTTGCCAACGCCTTTACCCGCGTTTCGTTTTCTCGCCCCCGGTGCCTTCTCGCCGAAGCGGAACGGTCGGCAGCGGAGCGAGTTGCGCATGCCGCGCTGCCTTCTTTCACCCTTCTGGGACGATTCGGGATCTCGGGCGTGCAGCGACCCAATCCGAACTTGTTCCCGGCGCTGATTCCTTGTTCACCGTGGCCTAGGCGCTACGCCACGCGCCACCCTGATGGGCGCAAAGCACTGAGATGCGCGGGTTGAACTACTTGTCGTCTTAACGATGGTCACCCGATCTTCGCCATTAGCCGCCCGGCGGCGCCGTGCTCCGCAGCCAAATTCCGGTTATAGGAAAGCGGCATACGAGGAGATTTCCACCGCAGTGCGTCCATGATGCCGGCAAGATCCTCGCCGCTCGTAAACAGATCCTGATTGAGCCCGACCCGCGTCGAATGCGCGCTGATCCCCTTGAGCAGCCGAGCAAGATCGTCCGCCGTCAGATCCGCGAGCGCACCGGCATCGAAGGCCCGCTGGATCATCGCTCGATAGACCTGTCCGACCGACGCAGGGTGAAGCGCCCCCTCCCCGACATCGTACTCGACCCGCGCTGGCACCGCCCGCTTTGACAGAGCCTTGCGCAGATCCCAGGTCTCACGCCCGGAGATGCTGTCAATCGACCGGCCCCGCACTGCCGCCTTGGCTTTGTAGCGCCGCACGTTCACGCGCCGAAACACCGCCCCCTTCTCGATCCCGGCCGCCTCCAGCCAGGCTGCGATCGCCCGCACCGTTCGGGGGCTGAGGTAGGCGGTTGCCCCCTCCCCGTCCTGATCGCCTTTGCTGCGCGGGATGCTCAACAGCCGCGCCTCGGCATCGATCGCCTCAATGACATGCTCGACCTGAATCGCCACGAGTTCCGAGGCGCGAAGCCCGGTATCGTAACCGGCCGACAGCAGCGCGCGATCGCGCAGGCCCGGAAGATCGTCCGCGCAGCTTTCGAGCAGCGCCCGCACATTCAGGCCGCGGGGCTCATCGCGCTCGACATTGCGCACCGGCCCCTTGAACCGCAGCGGCCGGGCCTGCTTCTGTGCCGTTCCAAGCCGGCGACGGATCGCCTGCAGTCGGAGCTTCACCAGCGACGCCGGCGTCGGATCCTTGAGATCGAGCAGCAGGTGGATCCTGGCGATCGACGCCTTGTAGCGGCCAAGCGAGGCCGGCTTGCTGCCCTTCTCCGCGCGGGCGTCAAGATAGTCCGCCACGGTCTCCGGAGTTGCTGGGAGCGATATGCGGTTGTGACGCCGGCACCAGAGATCGAACGCCTCAAGGTCGGACTTGAGCGCGCGGATGCTGTGGGGCGAAGACGCTGCCTGATATGCGGCGATCAGCGCTTCGTTAACGACGATGGGCTCGCCGGCGCGCATCTTCACGATTGCCCAGGAAAGATCGTCGGCCGACGCCGTCGGCGCTGGCACGGCTTCCCCCGTCAATAGGGCGTTGTCGTCGAGGTGTGAGGGCTGATCCATCGGAGCGATGTGTAGCGCACCGTATAAAGAGCCGTCAAATATGGACCTGTGATAACTGTATTATCAAAATGTGCATATTGATGAATCACATGTTTTCATCGACTTAACATACCTATTATTAACGCGCCGGAATTTTGTAAGCACCATTTAAATGTCCCATCCCACTATTGTAGCTATCCTCGACGCGACTGTCCCAGCTGCTGGCAAAATTCCTCCAAGAACTGTCACCATCGATACGCCGGGACCCAACACGAGCAAGCCGGGCACGAAGGCAAAGCCGCGCTTTCGCACATTCGTGACGAGATCGTCTGCCCCGTTGAAGAGCCCTGCTGACCACGGTTATCGCTCGCGTGCCCTCAATTGCTGTTGAATGCGCCGACCGATAGATCGCAGAAATCCTGAGTTAGGGCCGCTAAACGCGGAAATGGTCTGTTCAAGCGCGGCTTTCGATAAAGATAAACTCTGCCCCTTGCGGGCAATGACCGTCCGGTTGAGACTGCCGATCGATGGCACGCTGACCGCGTTGCCGGCAAAACAATGTTCGACCCGCGCCTGATTAAGCAGTCAATTCGGATCGTCGCCCCACAGATTGACAACCAGAAGTCCTCCCAATTGGAGGCGCCTGAAGCAATGAAGGTAGAATTCTGTGCTGCACAATTGCGAGGGCTGTCCGCCGGCCGTAAACCCGTCGAGAAGGATGACATCCGGCCTGTCGGAGGACGAACGGACATGCCGCGCGCCATCATCGCACAGGGTGCGAAACCTATCACTCTCTGCGGGGACGAAGAAATGATCGCGCAACGCGATCACGTCTGGATCGATCTCAACGACCGTGATGTCGCTTCGCGGTAATGTATGGCGACAATATTTTGCAAGCGACCCGCCTCCGAGCCCTATTATTTCGACCTGTTGGGGCGCGGGCGCGAAGAACAGAAAGCCCATCATCGCTTTGGTGTAGTCGAGGGTCAGCTTGAGCGGATTCGCGATGCTCATCCCGCTTTGGACGCAGGTCCAATCGAAATGCAACGACCGGATGTCGCCACTTTCCGAGACGAACGGCTTGCCCGTTTTTGGATCCCCGACGGTCGCTCGGCCAGGCCATATTCCTTCTCGCCGCAGAGACTGGATGTGTTTCACCAAAATCGCTTCGAAAAGACGATCGGACCCGCTGTCGGCGTGTTTGCGCACGCAGTTCCACGCGCCAAAAAGAGCGGCGACGACCCCGGGCTTGTCAGCGGTCGCCACGATGGTTCCGCGGGCTTGAGCATGCAGCGACAGGGTCACAAGGCCAAACCGGCCCGAGACACGCCCCGATGGCTGAACGCCTCCGAACGAGCGTGCTGACCGTTGAGCCGTTCCAGGCATTGCTATAGTATGCGAACCGGAAAATCATGGCGACCAAATTCCTCACTGTTCTGGTCCAAGGTGACCCGTCATTCGAATGGGAAGTGGCGTTGGAAGACGTTCCACTTGACTGGGACGACGCCAGCGGCGCGTCCGCGGATCTGCTTGTCTGCTGGGTCAGGCAGTCGAGGCCTATCCGCCTGAAGATTGGCGCCGCGAGATCATCCTTTCATGCGGCCCGGGCGGATGGCGGAAAACTGGCGCGTTCGATCACCGTAAGGTGCCCGAACCTTCCTATCCCAGGTGGCGACCAGGGGATTAATGACGCATCGCCTGCATTTCTTCGAACTTTGCCGCTTTTTCGTACATTTCCTGCCAAGCCGCGGCAGCGCGCATGAGCTGGTCTCGGACGTTGGGAAGGTTTTGGGCCTGGGCGTCACGGCGACATCCTTCCGCGCGAGACATAAACAAAGAACTATTGCGTAATGTGGCTTTTACTGGCGCTTCATGAAGCATCTGACAGATCTCCGATCATGTGATGTGAAAGGTGTCGTTCAATTGGTGCTGACATCGTTTCTGTTTGGTTTGAAAAGTTGGTCACGCGCCATGTCCTTTGGCGAGATAGTCTTGCGAGCCCATCTCGTTGAGGCGTGACACGGTGCGATCGAACTCGAAGGCGTCGTCGTCGGCGTTATAGAGGGCGTCGGGCACGGCATCGGCCGCCGCCAGCAATTTGACGCTATTCTCATACAGCGTGTCGATCAGAAGCTTGAAGCGCGCGGCCTCGGAGCGAAGGTCGGGACCCAGCAAAGGAATCCCGACTAGGATGAGCGTGTGGTAGCGATGCGCAAGCGCGAGATAATCCGGTATCCCGCGCGGCTCCCCGCACAGGCGCTTGAACGAGAAAACGGCCACGCCCTTGAGCGCCTTCGGCACGAACATCTCCCGTCCCCCGCGGACCGTGATCGTTTCCGACGGGACGTTGTCCCGATCTTCGACCGGAAAGTCGGTCAGACGGAAGAAGGCGCGGCTGAGTGCCTCCGTCGCCGCAGGCCCGTTCGGGACATGCCAGGTCTGAAACCCACCGAGGCGCTGCATCCGATAATCGATAGGACCATCAAGCGTCAGTACATCGAGCCGCTCCCGAAGGAGCGCGATAAACGGCAAGAAATGTTCGCGATTCAGCCCATTTTTATAGAGGTCTTCGGGTGGGCGATTGGACGTTGCGATAATCGCGACGCCTCTCTCGATGATCCGCGTGAACAGCCGCGACAAGATCATTGCGTCCGCTGAATTGGTGACGATCATTTCGTCGAACGCGATCAGCGCAACTTCGGAGGCCATCGCCTCCGCGACAATAAGGACGGGATCGCCCTTCGCGGCGGCACGCTCAACACGAAGACGATCATGCACTTCCTGCATGAACTCGTGGAAATGCACACGGCGCTTGTTGGGGATGTCGACGCACTCGAAAAACAAATCCATGAGCATCGACTTTCCGCGGCCTACGCCTCCCCACAAGTAGGCGCCGCGAGGAACCGGCGCCTTCGCACGCGAAAAACGAGACAGTAGCCCGCCACGTTGAGCAGGCGTTTCCAGCTGGGCAACGAACCGTCCGAGATGTTCCACGACCTGGCGCTGCGCGGGATCCAGTCGGAGCTGGGCCGTCGCGATCGCGTCGTCATATCGGTTGAGCAGTTTAAGCGATGGCAAAGCGATGTCCCGAGAGATCGACAAGGAGTGAAGCACGGATGGCCGTCTCCGCACGAGGGTGGTGACTGTCGCACCGGCCAGCTTCATTTTGGAAGCGTTGGGTCCTCGTCTTGTGAGGGAGGAACCGCCGGTTTGTTCTCGAACCCGTGCATGCCCAGCCACCATTGCAACGCGATGATACCCCCTTTGGCGGGTTGCAGCAGCGCAAGCATCAAGGTCAACGCCAAGGGCAGGATGATCGCGACCTGCGCCGCACTGGAGAGATTCGCGTCGCGCACGAGAAGGATGATGATCGGGGCCATGATGTGCCCGGTCAGCAGGATTGACACATAAGCTGGAAAGTCGTCGGCGCGCTGATGGCTCCAATCCTGACCGCATGCCGGACATAGCGGAAGCGGCTTCAAGAACTGCGGGAAGAGCTTGGCGCCAGCGCATTTGGGGCAGAGACCACGCGCGCCACGCCCGACCGCCTCCCAACCCGATTGCGGAAGCGGCCCTTTCTTCGGCGGGTCATTCCTGCGCTTGGGGGGCGGCACGTCAGACCGACGATCAAAGGGCGTTGAAAAGAAGTAAGTCATGGTGCTCCGCGTGGCTTGTGACGGCATGGCTCGCTTTGCTCCACTGATCCGGGTTCGGGACATTCGCCCGCGTCGCGACGCCGGTGCCACACGGGATACACGTCGACTGGTCCTCCTCATCACGCCCGCAGCGGTTCAAGGATCGAAACGCAGTTGGCGACGGCGCCACCGCCCATATTGAAACACACGCCAAGCTCGGCGCCGGGTACCTGCATATCGCCCGCTGTCCCGGTCAACTGACGCGCGGCAAGGACGTGCATGGACACGCCCGTTGCCCCGACGGGATGTCCTTTGGCCTTCAGGCCCCCCGAGAGGTTGATCGGCAAGCGGCCGCCTCGTTCCGTTTGTCCCTCGGCAACAAGCTTGCGGGCGTCGCCTGGGGCGCACAGCCCCATCGCCTCCATGGTGAGCAGCTCAGCGATGGTGAAACAGTCGTGCACCTCGGCGAAATTCAGGTCATGAACCGTTATTCCGGCGGCCCGGTAGGCGCGCTCGAAGGCATGGCGTGGCCCCTCAAACGCTGCGAGATCCTTGCGCGACATTGGCAGGAGGTCATTGACCTGCTCGAACGCGCGGAACCCAACCGCGCGTTGCAACTGCTTCACGACATCCGCATGCGCGATCACGACGGCAGCGGCGCCATCGGAGATCAACGAGCAATCCGTCACTTTGAGCGGTGCCGCGATGACGGGGTTGCGCTCCGACGCGGTCAGGCAAAACTCGAGTGCCATCTCCTTGCGAAGATGCGCCAACGGGTTGCTCATTGCATTGTGATGATTTTTAACGGCGATCCGTGCCATCGTTTCGGTCGGGTCGCCGTATCGTTCGGCATAGGCTTTGGCGAACTCGGCGAAGATCGCTGGAAAGGAAAGTTCGCCCTCTTCTGCCTGATAGCTCGCGCCCGACAAGGCGCGCGTAACGCCAGCGGTATCAAGGCCGGTCATCTTCTCCGCGCCGACCACGAGCGCGATCCTGACCCGGCCGCTCTGGACGGCGTCGAGCGCCGAGTAGAGCGCGGCGGAGCCGGACGCACATGCGTTCTCGCAGCGAGTTGCAGGCTTGAAGCGCAGCGCCGGGTCGGCGCCAAGCACCATCGACGAGCAGAAAGCGTCCGGAACCATACCAGAGTTGAAATGACCAAGCCAAATGGCGTCGATGTCTTTGGCATCGACGCCTGCGTGCGTGATCGCTTCGCGCGCCGCGGTGACGATGAGGCTTTCCAAGGTTTCGCCTGACAGCTTCCCGAAGGGGGTGTGGCCCCAGCCGACGATCGCAGCTCGATTCTTCAGTTTCGTCATCTATCCCTCGCAACCCATTGCTGAAGTCGCAGGGTTTGACCGACCCGATGCCTTCGACACCCCCTTGCAGAGGTGTTGCCACGCCTTGATCGCTACGCACTTCATAGTAGATATATAAAGCAGATTAGATAGTATGTGAAGTAGCAATGATGAGGTATAAAACATCATATTAGATTTTAGCGATTGAAGCTGCCGCTGCCAGGGGGGCGAACCGAGAAGCTCAGGGGCGGGGTTCGTTGTCCTGATCCGCTGCGCTGGTGCGCTTGAGTTGCTCCAGTCGCGCTTGCTCTGCGCGATCGCGGAGTTCCTTCTGCTGGTCATGCCAGCGCCCACCCGCCAATGTGGGGATGATGAAGATGATCATCAGGATCACACAGATCAGGCCGATCCAGAAGTAGATCATGCTGTTGTCTCCCTTCCTGTTGCGATGGGGCGGGTTGCCGGTTGCTACTGGAGGCGTTCGATGATGATCGCCGGCGCCATGCCACCCCCCGCGCACATGGTGACCAGGCCACGTTTGAGATCGCGGCGCTCAAGCTCATCAAGCAGCGTGCCGATCAGCATCGGCCCGGTCGCGCCGATCGGATGACCAAGCGCACACGCCCCCCCGTTGACGTTCACCGTGTCGCGATCGAGATCGAGGTCGCGCATGAACTTCTCTGCCACCACCGCGAAGGCCTCATTGACCTCCCAGAGATCGATATCCTCCTTGCGCAAGCGAGCCTTTTCTAGGACCCGCCGTGCAGCGGGAACCGGCGCGTTGAGCATCAAGGTCGGGCAATCACCCATATTCGCCACCATCACGATGCGCGCGCGCGGTTTCCAAGCCAGACCGGGATATTTCTGATTGATCAGCTGCCTGAACGTGGGGCCGCCCTCAACGAGAGCATGGTCGGCGATTGCCGCGAAACTGGGCTTCAGGCCCGCCAGTGTCTCGGCTGTCGTCTCGGGGCGCGGATATTCGTCATGGTCGAGCGCGACGCTGCCGTCTTCGTTGAAAACGGTGACGAGGCTCTTGGCGAAGCGGCCCTCGCGGATGGCAACATCGGCGCGGCGTTGGCTTTCGAGGCCGAGCATATCGACATCCCGTCGGGTGATACCCTCGCGGGCGGCGATGGCGTCCGCGCATACGCCTTGGTTGGACTGCGGATGGATCTGCTGGAGCGCGGGATTGCCCGATCCCATGCCCATTGGTTTAAGACCACCGGCGGCCTCTTCGGCCGCGATCTGGGCGTGATACGACATCATCTCGATGCCGCCAGCGACAACACAGTCGGCAAGACCCGAGATGATCTGCCCGGCCGCGAGATTGACGCCGGTGATTCCGCCGCCGCAGAAGCGGTCGAGCGTCACCCCGCTGCTTGTTGGATCATACCCTGCCAGCAGAGCCGCCATGCGACCGAGGTCCCCGCCCTGCTTGCCCTTCTGCGTGCTGGTCGAGCAGATGAACGTCGACCTCCGCGGTATCGAGATCGTTGCGTTCGGCGAGCGCGCGCAAGACCGTCGCCCCAAGATGCTGGGGATGGAGATGGGCCAGCGACCCCTTGCCGGGCTTTCCGATGCCGCGCGGCGTCCGCACGCTATCGATAATATACGCAATGCCCATGGCAATATCTCCTGTTGGTCCGTGCGGTGCCGCGCTGCGGACAATCAACTGTGATGCGGACGCGTGTCGGGCTCGTCACTTTCAAAGCGCTTGGACAGCAGCACGACGCTGCCGATCGCGTAGCCAAGCTTTTGGTAGAAGCGGACGGTTTCGCGATTTTCGGATCGCACCATCAGCTGGATCTTGGGAATACCGAGTTCTTCGATCCAGGCCTCGCAAGCAGCCATCATCTGCCCGCCAAAGCCACATCGCTGATGGCTCGGAGCAACAGCCAGATAATACACCCAACCGCGATGACCGTCGCTTCCAACCATTGCTGTCGCGATCAGGGTCTCGCCCAAAAAACCGCCAAGGATCGTCGAGGTCGGTGTGGCCAGCGCGCGCTCGGCATCGGATTGCGGATTATTCCACGGACGAATGTGGTCGGTGACCCACCACAGCGCGATGACGGCCTGAAGCTCTGCGGCCACGACCCTTCGAATCTTGAGGATCGAGGCCATCACCACGAGCCGTGCCGAGACCGATCGCCACATTGTGGTTCACGGCGATCGCACCGGCCAACCGCCTTTTGGCGCGAGGAACCCTCGCCATTCGCGCTACGCCAAGCAACATCACGAACAGGTACGATGCTTCGTCTAAAGCCGCTGTGGAATCGATAGCCAGTGGCCCAAGACTTCAGCTGCTCCCGAAACAAGGGACCGCGAGAATTGTCGTGATCGAGACGCAACGCGCGTCGATCACGCGATCGGCAGATGATGTGCGACGGGCGATCGGCTCCAGAAGGGAATTGAGCGGCTGTCACGCTTAGGCAGCGACGGCTGGCGCAGCGTCCCGAACGGATTGATCGACGGCATCGGCGAATTGGCCGAAATTCTCAACGAACAGCGAGACGAGCTTAGCGGCCGTCGCATCATAGGCTGCCGGATCCGCCCAGGTCGACCGCGGGTCGAGGATGGCATCGTCAACGCCGGGGACTGCTACCGGGACCTTGAAACCGAAATTGGGATCCTGGCGGAATTCAACATCGTTCAGGCTCCCATCGAGAGCAGCATTGAGCAAGGTCCGCGTGACTTTGATCGGCATCCGCCGGCCCGTGCCATATTGCCCGCCGGTCCAGCCCGTGTTGACGAGCCAGCAGTCGACAGCGCCCTTGGCGATGCGATCTCGCAGGAGATTGCCGTAGACCGAGGGGTGACGGGGCATGAACGGCGCGCCGAAACAGGTCGAGAAGGTGGCTTCGGGTTCCGTGACGCCAATTTCGGTCCCGGCGACCTTGGCGGTGTACCCCGACAGGAAGTGATACATCGCTTGCGCGGGCGTGAGCTTGGCGATCGGGGGCAAAACGCCGAACGCATCGGCGGTCAGCATCACGAGATTGCGCGGCACCGGCCCCATATTGTCGTGCGACGCATTGGGGATGAAATCGATCGGATAGGCTCCGCGCGTGTTTTCGGCGAGCGTCGCATCGTCGAGGTCGAGTTGGCGCGTGTCGGCATCCATCACGACATTTTCGAGAATGGTCCCAAACCGTTTTGTCGTTGCGAAGATCTCGGGCTCGGCCTCGGCCGACAGCCGGATCATCTTGGCATAGCAACCGCCTTCGAAGTTGAACACAGCGGTGTCCGACCACCCATGTTCATCATCACCGATCAAAATGCGGCTGGCGTCGGCTGAGAGCGTGGTCTTGCCGGTCCCCGACAAGCCAAAGAAGATCGCCGTATCGCCATCGGAGCCGATATTTGCGGAACAATGCATCGGCATGACGCCAAGCGGCGGCAGGACATAGTTGAGGATCGAGAACACGGCCTTCTTCATCTCGCCGGCGTAAGCGGTGCCCCCGATCAGGATGGTCTTTCGTGTGAAGTCGACCGCCACGATCGTTTCCGAGCGGCAACCATGCCGCTTCGGATCCGCCTTGAAGGAGGGGAGATCGATGATCGTATACTCGGGCGCGAAGGCCGCCAGTTCCGCTGTGTCGGGGCGCACCAGCAATGTCCGAACAAATTGCGAGTGCCAGGCCAGTTCGGTGACGACGCGGACATTGACGCGATATTCGGGCTGCGATCCACCGAACAGATCCTGGATGAACACCGTGTCGAGTGTCGCGAGATGGGCAAGAAAGTCACGCTGCAGGACGTCGAAATGATCAGGCGACATGCCCTGATTGATCTTGCCCCACCAGATCGCTTCCTCGGTAATCCGATCGCGGACGATGAATTTATCCTTCGCCGAGCGACCCGTATGGGCACCGGTCTCGACGACCAGGGGGCCGTTCTCGGCTAGACGGCCTTCTTCGCGTCGCAGTGCGGCTTCCACGAGGAAGGGGACATCAGCGTTGTGATGAACGACAGTCCCGGATTCGAAGCTAAAGCCATCGAAAGCAGGTGCGCCAGCGTTGAATCCCATCGGTATCTCCGTTTCACAAGTCGATTGAAAAGATGTCAGGCCGCGTCGCGAGGGGGGCGACCAGAGACGATGCGGGCGGCCTCTTCCAAGGCAAAACCCAGCTCGAACATCAGCTCGGCCGCTTCCGATGCGGTCAGGGCCATGTCGACGGTCCCGTCACCGGTGCGCACCTCGAGGATCACCGTCCGCGCGCCGCCAGTATGGCTGGTGTCGAGCGCTCGTGCCGACACACCACGCCCGCGAACCCGCGCGAGCGAAACAACAGATCCGCGCTCGGGCAGCGAATTCGAGGAAGGAGCGGTGCCGCTCATGCCGCTGCTGTCCAGGCTGGCGACCGACTGGAAGCATTGGGGCCGGGATGTGCTACAGGCCAGCTGACGAACATCATTGACTTGCGTACCCTTCCCTTACCAAGGACCGGCGGAGCCGACCGAGTCTGCTGCACTGCGGTAAACGCATGCACTGCTAATATATGACATATGAAGATGCATCTTTAAAGTGGCATGATGATGCTTTAAACATCATGCTGTAGACCGATGGCGCGAGATGCTTCGATCTTGATGCTCGGGCCACCGATAACAGCGTCATGAGATAAGCTGCACCTTTACATTCATGTCTGAGACATGCATATCTATAGGTTCACCATCACCGCCGCGTTGAGAGGTTTTCGGGATGATAACATCGGCGCAAATGCGAGCCGCGCGTGCCCTTTTGGGCGTCGACCAACGTGAGCTCGCCGAAATGGCAGGCCTGTCGCTACCGACGATCCAGCGCATGGAGGCGTCTGACGGTCAGGTCCGCGGTATCATCGATACGCTGATGAAGGTCGTTGACGCGCTTGAGCGTGCCGGTGTCGAGTTGATTGCTGAGAATAGCCCGAGCGTCGGTGTCGGTCGCGGCGTACGCTTACGGGAGACGCAGCCCCGGCGGGTCGCCGTGGCAGTCGCCGCCAACGAGGGGCAAAGTATCGGGGCCGGCAGCTAAGCCTCGGCGGTGTGGACCGAGGGGCGTGCCAGTGGGTCGTCGTATGGCACGCAGGCCAACAGCTCGCCGAGCGCCCGCTTCGCCTTCCGTGAGCTGGTGTGACATCCGCAAATCGTCAGGTGGGCATGAGAGATGGTTGGGGCGCATCAACCGCTGAACGCTTCTTCGGCGAGGCGATCAACCGCCCGTCGGATCCGCCCGCCGATTGCGGGCAAAAACGCAGCCTGGCGTTGCGGAAACTGCTCAGCGATACTGGAAATCTCCTGTCGGCTGAGGTCGAGGCCCATCGACCTTCTGGCTATCGCGGCTTGATTGGTGCCCCCTTCGGTTGGTGCAACAATGAGCCTTCCGTCAAAACAGACCCGCAAGCGCGTGATATGGTGGTGGACATTGTGATCGCCTCCCCAAAGATTTGCGATCATCACACCGCCCGGGTTCAGTCGATCGCGGCAATGCCGATAAAAGGCGGCTGAGCAGAGCTGCTCCGGTTGTCCGTAGATGTCGAAGCCGTCCACGAGCAAGACGTCCGGGCGCGCGTCCGAGTGTCGGACATAATCGGCGCCATCGGCATGGATGACCCGAAAGCGCTCGTCATCGCGTGGCACAAGAAACCGGTCGCGTAGCGCGATTACATCGCCATCGATTTCCACGACCGTAATGTCGGTCCGGGGAAGCAGGTAGTGGCAAAGCTTCGCAAGCGAGCCGCCGCCTAGACCGATCATCTCGATACGGGCAGGGCGGGGATGGTACAGCAAAAACCCCATCATCATGCGGGTATAGTCGATCGTCAGCGCGAGCGGGTCTTCAGTGTCCATCTCGCTCTGGACGGTGCTCCAGTCGAAATGCAGCGACTGGTATTTATCTATCTCGGAGATATAGGGGGTTTCGGCCGGCGCGAGAAGGTCGGCATGCCGTCCCGGGAAAAGTCCTAGTCGCGCAAGGACGCGGATGTCCGCGCTCGAAAGGCCATCGATGTCCGACACCCCGTGACATTCGTCTGGGAGGGGAACGATGTCCCACTCATCCCGGAAGGCGTCGCTGGTGAAAGGGTTGGTCATTGATGAAGAGTATCCCGTCGTCCGCAATGTGACCGGCACGACGCGACTGATGGCTAGCGAGCGGGGCCGTCTTTGCGGCATCGGCTTCGAGGCGTCGCACCCCACATGGTTCTTTGTAGATGATGTGCCAAACATCATGACTGCGCTATAGCATATTGATTCCGATTTTGATACGTCAAGGGCCATGTATCAAATCGGCTCTGCCATCGCGTTGAAGGCGACAGCAGCCACATTGGGATCAAGGCTTCGCGATGAGCGGCTCGGATGAATATGTTTATGACGAAGCAAGCGGTGAATGGCGGCCAGCGGCCGAGTTGACCGCTGCCGACATACCAACCGATGCCGCCCACATTGTTCGGGACAATGTGGGCAATGTCCTGGCCGATGGTGACAGCGTGATCCTCGTCAAGGATCTGAAGGTCAAAGGCACCAACCAAACCTTGCGGCGGGGCACCGTCATCAAGTCGATCCGCCTCACCGACGATCCGCAGGAGATCGATTGCCGCCATGAGAGCATCAAGGGGCTCGTCCTGCGCGCGGAGTTCGTCAAGAAGCGATGATCAGCGCCGGGCGAACGCCCGGCTTGAAGACCATACAAAGCGGCAAGGTCCGCGTTTCAAGCGGTGGTTGCATGGCGCAGGGTGAGCGACGTCCAGCGAGTTCTGATCGAAACGGCGACGACCGCTTTTTCTGGTGGGACGGTACGACGCTCGTCGTCAATATTCTTGGCAAACCAAGTGCGCGCGAAGATGCGATCGGCAAAGTCCGCGGTCGACAGCTCATGGTGAGCGTCACCGCAGCACCGAAGCTAGGGCGCGCCACAGACCATATGGTCAGGTTCCTTGCCAAACATTTCGGGGTGCCTGCGTCGGCGATTACAGTCGTTTACGGACGAATGAACGTCAATAAGCAGCTTCGGATCGAAACGCCGTCGCAATTGCCGGCGGTCTTTCAGCATCTTTCATTGCTTTAGATCAGAATTTTGCCGTCCGTCCTGCTCCCGCGTCTTCGCCCGAATATCGCGCCTCGAGATGATCAAGTTCCCGGATGATCTTGCGCGCCGCCTCGCTCCCGAGCTTACGCGTCCGCATCTTGCGCAGGATTTCGGTGCGCTCAGCCCTGAGCGCCGCCAAGCGCAATTCCCGCTCGATCGAGTCCGCCCTGCGCGCAAGGCTTGACGTCTCAGCGTCATGCGAGCGGCTCTCGATCCGTTCGCGATACTCGTCCATGATCCGACCGGCGGTGGACACATATAGATCGGCGTCCTTCCGGCCCTTGGACAAACGATGTTGCACCCGTTCGATCTCGGCGATCGCCGCTTCGGCTGCGGCAACGCGCGCGCGATCATCATCTGCTCTGGCGGTCGCGGCGAGCGGCAAATCCAGTGTCTTCAACAGCAAAGGAAGACCCAGGCTGCCTGCTAGCAATGACGCAATGATCACGCCCATGGCCAGGAAGATCGCCAGGTCGCGTGCTGGAAACGGCGTGCCATCCGGCATCATCAACGGAAGAGTGAGGACACCGGCCAGGGTGATCGCTCCACGGACACCCGCAAACGTCATGGCCATGATCGTACGAAACCGGGTGGCCCGGCTCGCTTGACCGTCGCGAAAGACGGTCAGATGAAAGGACGCCCAAACCCATGCAAAACGTAGTGCCGCCAGCCCGATCGTGATGGCCAGGATGTAGGCCAGCAACCACCACGGCGTGTGATGGCCCGTTGTCCGCACGGTCACCGCCGCGCCTTTGAGGATCAAGGGGAGCTGCTCACCGAGCAACACGAAAATGATGCCGTTGGCGGCAAACTGGATCATGTCCCACACAGTGTTTCGTCTGATCCGAGTCACCGCCAAGACCGGTCCGGACGTTTCGGCAAGTCCCATCGTGAGCCCTGCGGCGACCGCCGACAAGATTCCTGAGCAATGGATCGACTCTGCCATCAGGTAGGCGCCAAACGGAATCAACAGGCTGATTAGGATATGAGACCCGCTGTCCTCACCGAAGCGTGCCGAGATCTTCGACTTTATGCGGGTCACCCCCCACGTCAGACTGGCCCCGATCATGACGCCGCCAAACGCCATCCATACAAAACTCAGCCCCGCTTCTGGAAGCGAGAACGTGCCGGTCAGCGCGGCGGCGACGGCGAAGCGCAGGCACACGAGTCCCGACGCATCATTAAGCAGCGATTCGCCTTCAAGTATGTGCATCAGGCGTCGCGGGATCGGCACGCGTTGGGCGATCGCTGACACTGCGATCGGATCGGTCGGGGAGAGGACGGCAGCGAGTGCGAATGCGGATGCCATGGGCATGCCGGGAACCAGCCAATGGATGAACAGGCCGGCGCCGAGCACGGTGAACAGCACCAAACCGAGCGCAAGCGCCAGGATGGTCGCGCCATCCCGCGATAATTCTTCTCGCGGAATGCGCCAGCCATCCAGGAAGAGGAGCGGTGGCAAAAAGAGCAGGAAGAAGATTTCGGGCTCAAGCGTGACATGGAATGTGCCGGTGACGCCGATCAACGCGCCGATCCCGATCTGAAAAAGTGGCCGAGGCAGAGAGAATGGAACCATCCGCACGGCCGCGCCGCTTGCGGCAACCGCGAGGAGAAGGATGAGTATGGTCGCTATGATCGCCAAGAAAGTATCGTTCCGCCATGCAAATCAGTGAATTTGTGGATGGTGCCACGCGCTCGGAAAAAACAACGGGTAGCCAGGATATCGCGTCAGCGACCTACGGACCAGTTGATCTGAACGGGATGCGCTAGCGATTAAACACCGTCAGTCTCCCGCCCCACCGCGATGCCAGCCACGGGCCATCTTCATACTTAGCTTAGCTTGCGAAGATCGATCCCCAGAATCGATCCGATCGCAACGCGACGAAAACTCGAATCTCGCCGGAAGCGCTCGGCGGCGCTACGCCGCCACTGACGCGTCGGACCCTGAGAGTAAAAAAGATAGTCTATGTCCCGCCCGGACAGCTTTTCTGCGTCGACAGCGGCGCGGCATGACCGGTCATCTTGAACAGGTCCTTCGACCGAGAAGGTTCGCGCGGTGCGGTCGAATATGATGACGAGGAAGTTGGCGGTGGGTGGACGCACCACCATTACCCTAATGGATCGCTGGTCGCGAAAGCCCGCAGTCGGAGCAGAGGCCGGAGCCGGGGCGGCTCAGCGATACGCTTCGCGACATCCGGCAAGAATGCCGCGTGACGCCTGCCATGCGCACGCAGGACGGCGTCATAATCGGGAACAGGCGCCGATCGGCTGCCTTTCACCGCAATCACAATATGATTGCCCCCGTCCCCGGCGGGCACAACGATAAGACCCTTGCGGAAGCTGTTCCGCAGGCGACTGGCGCAAAGCTGATATTGCTCCCAGACGTTGACCACCAGCACGCCGCCGGGAGCCAAATGATCGAAGCATTGGTCGTAGAACGCTTGCGAGCATAGCTGGGGCGGCTGCACATTTTCCTGACAGACATCGATTAAGAGGGCGTCCGCCTGTTCTATGCTCGCTCGAATATAGTCCGCCCCGTCTCCCACGAGAATTCGGAGCCGATCGTCATCGTCGGGAATGCAGAATCTCGTGCGCATCGCGACGACCGCTTCGTTAATTTCGACAGCGGTGATGCAGCTCGACGGCACATGGCGATAGCAATATTTGGCCAGCGAACCACCGCCGAGACCGATGATATCGATCCGCTTGGGCTCTGCCCGAAACAGCAGAAAGCCCATCATGACCCGGATGTAGTCAAACTCGAGACGCAGCGGATCGCTTAGGCTCATCCAGGTCTGTACGAGCCTGTGGTCGAAGCGAAGAAAGCGCGCATCGCCGCAATCATCTATATAGGGTGCTCCGGGCGACACGCGTGTCCTCATCTTGCATTCGAGCAGCGGAGTTGTGGCCGCTGCATGGCCGTATCTGGAAGGCCGCCTGACAAAGGCGAGCGCCGCGACAACACCGCTTGGTGGCGCGGTTTTGATGTGCGCGCGAACGCCCGCTCATCTCAGCGGGCGGGTTCGGCGGCTTGTCGAGCCAGCTTGAGCGCTTGGGCGAAATCGTCGGCATAGCTGACGCGACCGTTGCCGTACCCGAGGTGGACGCGCCGAAGCATTTCCAGGGGCTGTGGCCGCACGCCCGACAGGATCACTTTGATATTGGCGCGCGCCGCCTCGTCGACGAGACCTTCGAGTGCGGTTGCACCCGAGGCGTCGATCATCGGGACCAACCGCATTCTCAGGATGATGACGCGGGGCTGCTGGCCCATCGCGCGAAACGTATCCATGAGACCACCGACGACACCGAAGAAAAACGGCCCGCTCATCCTGAAGATCTCGACACCAGCTGGCACCGTGTCGCGCTGATGGGGATCCTCGGCATCGTCATCCGATCCGGCGCCAATCTCGACGGTCGAGCTCATCCGCGCCATGAAGATCAGAGATGCGAGGGTCACACCCACGCCGATCGCCGCGGTGAGGTCGACCAGCACCGTCAGGCCAAAGGTCAACAGCAGGACGATCCGGTCCCCGTTGGGCATCCGGAGATAGCCGAGAAAATGCCGATATTCAC
This sequence comes from Sphingobium sp. FG125, assembly GCF_057809795.1. Taxonomy (NCBI): domain Bacteria; kingdom Pseudomonadati; phylum Pseudomonadota; class Alphaproteobacteria; order Sphingomonadales; family Sphingobiaceae; genus Sphingobium; species Sphingobium sp. FG125. The sequence continues at coordinate 68,467 of NZ_JBMDKQ010000013.1, read as the reverse complement.
TCATGCCCCAGGCGACCATAAACAAAATAGCGGCCAGCGCGGCCATCGGAACGAAGGCCATCAGTTTGGAGCCAAGCAGGATGAACAGCAGGATGAACCCTGCGTGCGACATGCCAGCGATCGGCGAACGCCCGCCGGCCTTGATGTTGGTAGCCGTCCGCGCGATCGCGCCGGTAGCCGGCAGTCCGCCAAACAGTGCCGAGGCGAAATTCGCGACGCCCTGGCCGACCATCTCCTGATTGGAGCGGTGGCGAAATCCGGTCATGCCGTCGGCGACGATGGCCGAAAGCAGGGACTCAATTCCGGCGAGAAAGGCGATCGTGAACGCGGAGGGTAGGACATCCTGCACCTTTGCCAGCGAAAAGGCTGGAATGTGTGGTAGGGGAAGTCCAGTCTCCAGATGCGGGAAACGTGTGCCGATCGTGTCTACTGGAAGACCGAACACCGCGACAATGATCGATGCAAGCACAACCGCGACCAAAAAGCCCGGGATCCGGGGTGCAAACTTGCGGAGAATGATAATGGCCGCGAGCGAGCCGCCGCCGATGACGATCGTTGTGACGCTCAGACTACCGAAGGCGTTGAAATACGCCGCCCATTTCGGCAGAAAATCCGCTGGGACTGCCGCCATGCGCAGCCCAAGAAAGTCCTTCACCTGACTCGAGGCGATGATCACGGCAATACCGGCTGTAAACCCCGTCACGACCGGATGCGGGATGTACTTCACAAGGCCGCCAAGCCGCATGTACCCAGCGACCATCAAGATGATTCCCGCTAGCAAAGTTGCAAGGACTAGGCCGTCATAGCCATGCTTGGTGATGACATTGAAAACGATGACAACGAACGCGCCGGTCGGCCCGCCGATCTGGACGCGCGAACCGCCAAGTGCCGAGATCAGCAGGCCCGCGACAACCGCCGTGATCAAGCCCTTGTCGGGCGTTGCCCCGCTGGCGATCCCCAACGCCATCGACAGCGGCAAAGCGACGATAGCCACCGTCAGACCGGCCGTCACGTCCACGCGGAGTCTCGCGGCAGTATATCCTTCGCGCAAAACCGAGAAGAGCTTTGGGGTAAACTCGCGCGGAATTGCCTTAAGCGTCATGATCAGTCCTCTTCGGGACAATGCCGTTATCCGCGATGCGGCGGTTTGAACGTCTGACCTCAAGCCGCGCCGTGGCCCTCCGCCCTGCTTGATGGCACTTCCGAGACGATCGCGATGCGTCCTCGCCCATCTGGGAACAGATCATCATTTCAACGGAGCCTCCCAAACGGCGAGAATGATGTTTCATGCATCAGAATTAAGATACTTAGCACCAATAGGAAGTATGATGAAGCATTTCTGATGCATTAAAGCGCATAAGCCGCGGCGCTCCGGCATCGCCGTAGATCAGCCTCCAACCGGAAATCTTCGTCCAATCCTTTGCTAGGGGCCCATCACGCAATTGCGTTCAACGTGCGTCTTGGCCTAAATGCCCCCGCCTGCGGAGACGAAGGCGGAGGCGTCGAACCTTCAAAAGCGAGAGCCGGTGCCAGCTATGGAGGCCGGGTGACGGATGCGCCTGTCTCGTTTCAGGTTTCGAACATCTGGTTCTAGCGACGGCCCGTCTCAATATCCTGAGCGCGCCGCCGATTATCCAGCTAAAATCCTAGGCCCAGTCATTGCGATCGTTCCAAGTGGCTGGCGATGATAAGGAACACGATCTCGATACCGAGATAGAAAGTTCATCCTGTAATTTCGGCCGACTATAGCGACGTTCTGCCCATCGCCTGCTTTGCCGTAATCGAATTTTCGGAGAACGACCGGCTGATTGGCACTATCAGCTGTGCACTCAGGAACATGGCCGCGCGCATGGAACGTGCCACGGCGGAGTTTGACAGCGCTCTGGCATGTACGGCACCCCCACCGTTGAATCCAGTCACGATGCGGCAGCGATCATCGGTCGATGGCTCCTGGCCCTGCGGAAGCTGGCTAGCGACCAGTTTGTCGAAACTAGCTCCCTGGGCTAACAAAGCAGCCCCGCTTCATTGCGTCGCTACATATGCCTTGAAGCCATATCGCGCGAATATTGCGAGGCCCTCGCTCGAGAGCGACGACAAATCTGCCCGCCGATACCCTCGCCGACATAATGGAATTTTACCCAATCTTCGCCATCAGCCTCCCGGCAGCCCCTTGCTCAGCCGCGAGATTTCGATTGTAGCTGAGCGGCATTCGCGGCGATTTCCACCGCCCCGCGTCCATGATGCCGGCGAGATCCTCGCCACTCACGAACATGTCCTGCGTCAACCCTACCCTCGTCGAATGTGCGCTGACTCCCTTGAGTAGCCGCGCCACATCGTCGATCGTCAAATCCATCAAGGCGCCTCGCTCAAAGGCCTTTCGGATCATTGCCCGCCAGATCGGTCCAATTGAGCCAGGATGGAGCGTTCCCTCCCCCACGTCAAACTCCACCCGCGCCGGTACAGCACGCTTGGGCAGCGTCTTGCGCGCTTTGTAGCGCCGCACTTGCACGCGCCGGAACAGCGGCCCTCTCTCGATCCCCGACGCCGCCTGCCAGGCGGCAATAGCGCGCACCGAGCGCGTCGACAAAAAGGCTGTTGCCCCCTCCCCGTCCTGGTCCGCCTTGCTGCGCGGGATTTCGAGCAGCCGCGCCTCAGGATCGAGCGCGTCGACAATATGCTCCACGCACACGGCCACCAGCTCGGAGGCGCGCAGGCCAGTGTCATAGGCTGTGGAGAGGAGAGCGCGATCGCGTAAGTCCGGCAGATCGTCGCCGCACGCCTCGAGCAGCGCACGGATGTTGAGCCCGCGCGGCTGGTCCCGCTCGACGTCTTTGACCGGACCTTTGAACCTGAGCGGCCGCGCCTGCGCCTGCGCCACCCCCTTCTCCCGCCGGATGCCCCGCAAGCGCAGTTTGACCAGCTGAACCTGGGTAGGGTCTTTGAGATCCAGCAGCTGGTGGATCTTGGCGATCGACGCCTTGTAGCGCGATAGCGACGCGGGTCGGCTCCCTTCCCCGGCCCGCGCGTCGAGATAGTCGGCGACCGTTTCCGCTGATGCCGGCAGCGCCATCCGACTGGTGCGCCGGCACCAGGCGTCGAACGCCTCGACGTCAGACTTCAACGCGCGGATGCTGTGGGGCGAGGACGCGGCTTGGTAGGCGGCGATCAACGCCTCGTTGACGGTGATGCGCGCGCCGGCGCGCCTCTGCATGATCGTCCAGGCGACGTCGGCCGGCGTCCTGACGGCCGGCAGGGCCGCTTCAGCCGCCGCTACAGCGGTTTTCGGCCCTTCCAGGGCGGTTTCGGTGCCCATGATGCGCCACGCTCCTCGGCGGCGCTTGTACGTCACGTTATAAGGAAGTGTCAATTCCGCTTATGTGATAAGTGCAATTATCATAGGTCCATATTTAAGGAGCAACAGCATGATAGACGCTAAGGCTACTTTGGGGATATGTTTAACGTCATGCCTGCTGCCATCCCAGACCTGTCAGAGCCAATCTGGACTTCCAGGCTCGTCGCCCGTCTGGAACGGGCGGCAGCGGCGATAGGCCGTCTCGATGCCCGTGTTTCTGCCAGTCCTGCCGCAGCGCCATGGCAGCGACGCGCCACCTGGACGGGCTATTCCACGGCGCTGCAGGTGCAGGGCGCCGAGATTGACGAAATTGATATTTTCGGCCGGGAATGCGCCGTCAATCTGCCCGGCCGCCCGCCGATGCCGACCAATCTGGACGATCGTGATGCGCTTCCGATTTGGCAGCGGCAATTGGCCCAGCGCGAATCCCGTTATTGGCGAGACGAGCTCGCGATCTCAACGGACATCCCAGAAGATTGGAGCCAGCGGCCAGCCCTCCTCCGCGCGCTTGAGATTACGGCCAGGCGCTCCCGCGCAGACAGCACGATCACGCCGTGGCTTGCCGTCCCCGGGCTCCTGCGATCGATGAAGATAACCCAGACCGTGCTGCCGTGCCTGACCATTGGCGACAAGGCGCTTCGCCTCTCGCCGCGCGACACGCAGGCCATCGTCCTGCGTAACCTCCGGTCGCTTACCGATCGGGCGGAAGAGGGGCTGGTGAGGCTCCAGGCGCTCGAGGAAGACCGTTTACGCGCCGCCGCAGCCCTCCATGGCGCGCACCGTCCTGGCAAACTCCTGGATTTGCTCAGCCTTGTCCAGTTTGTCCCCGTCGTCAGTCCTCGCATGCTTGCCCGGCGATTGGACCTGACGATCTCCGGTGCCGGCAAGCTGCTTTCTCGCGCGGCAGAGCTGGACCTTCTAGTGGAAGTGAGCGGTCGTCAGGCCTGGCGAACCTACATGACGCGCGATCTGGCTATCGCCTTCGGGTTTGGTGTCCGTCCGGTAGGGCGCCCCCCTGCCCCGCCCCAGGCGCTCCCAGATTTTGTACCCGCGCTCGCAGAGTTTGATCGTGAAATGGCCGAACTCGATTCGATGCTAGCTGGCCTCGGTATCGATGTCTCGGCTCACCACCACTGATTGAGTTGCAGCGGGGCGGACCGCTCGATGTCACGCCTCCCGTTCTTGCGTCGGCCCACTTCAGGCCCAGTGGGCGTCAAGCACCTCGCGAATGGCTTTCTCGGCATCCTCACGAGAGGCCCCACCCCTATTGAGAAGTGTCAGGCGAATTCCCTTGCGATCAGTGCCCTCGATACGAAGCACGGCTTTCCCGGTCTCGCTGGATACAACCTGCGCCATTCCTGACTTCTTGGGGGATCCTGACCTTTTGGGGGGGTCGGCCGCCAGCGCCAATGCACGGACGATGTCGGGCACAGCCATGGGAGCGCCCTCCCCTCCCGATCGAGCACTGAGCGCGGCCGCTTCAGCAAATACGCGTTGGCGACGATCGTCCGGCTTCAACAATGGCTTGATCGTTGTGACGTGCTTGATCCGCAAATCCTGCGGATTGGGAAAAGCGACCATCAATTCCACCGGAAGGCGGGCGAGATCAAGATAGCGGCTCAGCCAGCTTTCTGTTACATTGATCCGCTCGGCCATGACCTTCTGTCGGCCCTCATAATAGGCATCAAGCGCACGGAGATAGTCGCGTGCCCGCTCCAGATCGCTAAGGTCTTCGCGCGCCCTGTTCTCGATATCCGCGATGCGGAATGCTTCTTCATCTGACAGTTCGCGGATGTCGACCAAGAACCGGAAGTCGGGGTAATTATGGCTACGCAGCCAGCTGATCGACCAGTGACGCCGAGCGCCACAAATCACCTCGAAATCAAAGTCCGATTCGCCGCGCACCCGCCGGACAATTGCCGGCATTTCCTGGCGTCCCTGCGCCTTTATGCTTTCGATGAGATCGGCGCATCGCTCCTCGTTGAGGAGCGCATATTCCCGGTTGTGCCCCGCCCACATTCGGCATCGAGCGGGATCGACCAGTTCATGCGTGCGGCTAACAACCGATCCCGCTGCCAATTCAGCCAAGCGGTTCTCTCTTCCAGTCAGTACATTCGAACCAAGGCCGGGACGACGCGGGGCGGGCGCACCATCTTCAGGCAGATTTATTCCGGCTGCTAAGTCAGCCGCGAAACTCGCATTCTTTCTGCTCATAATGCCGCCCCTCTACCGGGAATTGCACCGGTGCAATTTTTGCGTTTCATGCCAAACCTTCCTTTCGCAAACGGCCTAAATGGCTGGGCCACATGGCGCGAATATCCAATTCCAGCTCAGCGTTGACGCCATCGAGATAAGTGAGGCAGCGGTTGCGCACCGCACTGCTTGTGACGGGGCCGTCGAGCTCATAAACCGTCATCAGACGAGCCGTCGCATTGTCGATCTCAGCAGAATCCTTAAGCGGCGTACGTACCATCGCGTGACCGAACAACGTCCGCATCAGATTGAGCAGTTCCTTCTGCATCGACTTGTTCTCGTCGACCTTCGAGGCAACAAAGCGCAAGAATTTGAGAGTTGGCGCAAAGCCGCGTTCGGCCAGCGTCTCGATGGTCTCATCAAGCATCGCCAGAAACGCCGCGGTCGAAGAAAAGTCCATGACGGTTGGAGGCACGGGCACAACGAGAGCATTCGCCGCGCGCAAAACCGACAAGGATATGGCGCCAAGGGCTGGGGGCGGATCAAGGACGATGACATCGAAGCGATCAGCAATGCTCGCGATGCCTTGAGAGAGGCGATCGATAAGCCCCCCCTGCCCGCGCGCCATCCGGGCGGCGATCTCATATTCCGACTGAAATAGCCGCAAATTGGCAGGGATTAGTTCAAGGCCATCGAAATGCGTTTTGCGCAGGGCATAGTCGAGCGAGGTCATTTCCTCCTGGCGGAGAAACGGATAGAGCGTGTCGTCCTCGGTCAGGTCGAGATCCGGCACATAGCCGAACAGCGTCGTCGCGGAGGCCTGGCTATCGCAGTCGATCAACGCGACCCGATAGCCCTGGATGGCGAGATACTGGGCAAGATGCACCGACAGCGTTGATTTGCCGACACCTCCCTTAAAGTTCTGGACAGCAACGACACAGCACGGGTCGTCTGCTGCCCGCCAAGGTCTTGTGCCGAACAGGCCCCGCATATCATTGAGCTGCGCGAGCGTATAACCCACTCTGCGATTATTCTCGGTTCGCGGCGGCGGCGGAAGTCGTCCGTCCTTTTCTGCGTCGCGGATCGCTGCAGGCGTCCGCCCCACCAGGTCGGCCGCCTTTCCGATTGGGAAAGTGGGCTCACGGCGATCATCCGCGCGCGCGCTGCGCGCCGAATCGCGAAGCCGCTCCAGCACCGAGGACGTTCGCTGGGCAAGCGTGGCCACCGATAGAAGATCGTGGGTGTCGTCGATGTCTAGTGATGCTGCCACAGGGCGCCCCTTTGCGAAACTCGGGGTACTGTAGCGCTACTTGCGCTTTTCCGTCAAATAGAAGCGGAATTTCGAAAGTCGCGACGCATCGTGGTCGGCATATCGCCTGAATATCGCCAATCACCGCTTATCGAGGGGGTCTATCCTGACTCGGTGGGGGCGACGGAAAATTGCACCGGTGCAATTTTCGCTAGGGGCGCCCCCTCCGCGCAACGAAACTCTCGCAAAAGCCTGTCCAAGAACTCGTCAGCTTCGCGCCCTTGAGCTTCGCCAGACGGTCGCCCATCTGCTGGCGATAGGCGTCGGCGATGAGATCGATGTCCCATCCGCCCCCATGCGAACGGGCAATCGCGGCCAACCCTTCCGCGTTGAATCGGATCGTCCCTTGCGGAAAGACGACTTCCGAACTCTTCTCCGGCGCGATAAGCGCGCCGATGGCAGCCTTCACGACCGATCCCACTTCCACCGTGTCGGCGACCGTCTCTACTGCCCCTTCCCGGCGTGCCTTGCGTCCCGTCGAGTGCCGCTCAATCTCATCGACGGTCGCGATCTGCGCTGGCGCATCCTTCGGCTCAAAACGGAACTCGATCTCGGTCACCGTTCGGCCCTGTCGTATCTCCTTCCACTCGACTCGGAAGTGAGCGAGCTGATCAATCTCAGCCTTTGCCTTCTCGAGCACCTTGCGACGGAGTTGCGCGAAATCCTTGTACACCTCTGGCGATATGCCCAGCGCTGCACGCAGCGCTGCCATATCGCCCTTCCAGGTCGACTGGCGACGATGGAGCCGCAGCGATCCAATCTCGTAGAGTTTGAGCGCATAGCTCGATCGGAAGCCCAGCACCGCCTGCCTATTAAGAACGGCATAGCTCTCGGATTCCTGGATGAGCTTGCGCGCATCAGGCGTAAACTCCCATTCGATCCAACCCGCATCCGCGCCGTCTGTATCTTCCGCCTCTTCGCGAGACGACGAGATCAGCGAAAAACGCAGCGTAGCTTTCTTGCCTCGCCAGGACCGGTCGTCGATCGCAAACAAGGTCCGGTGAAGTTCCTCCAACATGTCGGAGATACGTTCATTACCCTTGTGACCGCGGCGAATATCGGCCTTGCGCATGCGATGCGGCCGATCTTGCCAGGCATCGCCGCCAGCGGTCAGAATCATCAACGCGAGCAATCGCGACGCCGTCAGGCTGAGCGACTGGCCTTTCACGAATTTGATCTCAACGATGCTGCCGGGTTTGGCGAATTCTTCGCCACCCTTCGCCTGCAAAGCCGCCGCGACTCTCATGGCACGGCCCGGCGCCGAATCGGCCTCCGCCTCTTGCGCTGCATCCGCGCTTAGATTTTCCGCATGTTCCATGTCATATAGGCCGAAAGCATATTGGGCAGATTCCCCTAATTGCTGCCTGACCTGTCCTCGCTCGTCAAGTCAGGGCAGGCTGAAACTCTTTTGTCGCCCCCATCCGGTCAGGTTAGAACCGTATGGCACTCCCGCAAAAGCACCGGGATCCTGCCGAGTCGCAATGCGATTCGCGTTCTCTTCGTTTTCGGCTCGCCCACGCTCTATAAACGCCGCAGAATGACACCATTCCGAGGCGCGAGGCCGCCAAAAGCGATCGCCCCCAATCGGTCAGGATAGCCCCAACAGGTCAGCTATCTGCCCCCGACCGGTCAGGTTGACGCCCCCGCCGGGTCAGGCAAAATCCCCCGTGCGGTCAGGATAAACGCGACAGATCATTGAAATTGCAGACGTTTTCGGCACAGAATCTGAATCACTTAGAATCATGAATCCTTCCGCTGCGAGCAGCGGCGTTGTTTTAGAATGATTCTAAAAGACCAAGCAGGCGATTCGCTCACCCCTTCAGGTCGGACAGCATAACCGATTCCCCCCCTAGCTGGGGGGATACCGCGACACCGATGTTCCACGATAGCATCCCGGTCTCGATCCTTGGCAGATCCGCCCAGCGACGAGATCCTCGGCGACCCGACAGCAGCTGAATCACCGCTCGTCGCCGCTGGGCAGACGCAGTGAGGAGGTCGCATGATCAATTTTGCCAAATTCGAGATCATCGGACGGATCGGCGAGATCGACGCCAAGCCCAAGGTCACGAGCATCTCGGTGTGCGCGAACTATCGCCGCCGCGGAGAGGGCGACCAGTGGATCGAGGACAGCTACTGGAACCGCGTCGTCATTTTCAGCGATGGCCAGCGGAAATATATCGATGAGAAGGCCCAGGTTGGCGATCTCGTGAGGATTGCCGGGCGGCTCCGTGACACCTCTTACGAGCGCGATGGCACCACCCACTACACGACCGACCGGATCGTCGAAGAGTTCGGTGTGCTCGCGGCAAAGGTGGCATAGGTCGTAGGAGGCAGCGCCGATCGGGCCAGAGGGGAGGGGGCATGCGCGGAGCGAGCCTAAATCTTCGATAGGAATTTCGCTTATGTCAGTCACCATCGACGCAGCGGTTCGCGCCAAGCAGATCGTCGAGAGCCTGGGCGGACGCTGGTCAGGATCGCGCGGCGAGTGCCGCTGCCCCGCCCATGACGATCATTCCCCCAGTCTTTCGGTCCGCCTCGGCACCAAGGCGATCCTGTTCAAATGCTTCGGGGGATGCGCGTCGACCGATGTCCTCAAGGCTCTCGATCGTCAGGGTTTGCACGATCGAGAGCCGGTCCAAGTCGTACCGCGTGCGCCCTCACGCGATCTGAGCGGTTTGGCCAGGTCATTATGGCAGCACAGTATCCCCATCGCCGGCACACCGGCTGAAGCCTATCTTCATGCTCGGGGCCTTTATGCGCCGACGCCTGACCTTCGCTTCAACCCACAGACGATCATAGGGAAGGGGAAGGATCGGCGCAGCCTTCCCGCAATGATCGCAGCAGTGAGAAATGAGCTGGGCCTGGTCGCGGTCCACCGGACCTTCCTCGATCCCACGGACATTTTGCGGCGCCCCTTCCGCAAGCCCAAGCTGGCGCTGGGTCTGCTCGGTTCGGGCAGCGTGCGGTTTGGTGACCCGGATGACGTTCTGGGGATCGCCGAGGGGATCGAAGATGCCCTGTCCGCCATCGACTGGTTCCAATTGCCGGTTTGGGCTGTGCTTGGTGCCGAGCGCTATGCTCACGTCGGCATACCGTCCCATGTGAAGCGCGTCATCGTGTTTGGTCAGCGAAACAAGGCGGCGAAGATCTGCCTGACGAGGGCAGGGGAGCACCTCAGCGCCAACGGGCGAAGGGTCGAGGAGTGGCTCCCATCCGAGCATGACGATTGGAACGATGCTCTGCGCGATCGGCTTGCCCGGAACGCCGTTCCTCGCACCGTGATCCAGACACACGCCCACTGAAGAGAGGAGAGGAGGCCTCCGGCTTGTTGATCCGGTGATGGGCACCGGACGATAAGATGGAGGCCTACAATGCGCACCTCAGCCGCTGCTCTCGAACTCGATTTCACCGAACCATCCATTACCGCCGCAAACGCGATCTATGCCCTGCTGCGCAAAGGCGACAGCGTGGACCGGCCTGGCCTGCTCCGGGCGATGGAAACCGCCTATGGTTCAACTGCTGCTGACGGGCATTGGTCACTCCGCGATGCCTATGATGTTCTGGAGCTGGCCCAGGTTCTGCACCTCGCCACGCTTGACCTGTCGCAAGAGCCCACCGAGTGCCTTGCGGCCCTGAGCGCGCTCACCGCATCCCTCCCGACGCATACTGTGCGCAGCGAAGAACAGATCGCGCTCCAGCAATTTTCGACACCGGCCGCGATTGGCTACCTTACCGCACTCGCCGTCCGCATCACCACAGCCGATACCGTCCTGGAGCCCTCCGCCGGCACCGGGCTCCTCGCCGTTTTCGCCGCACGCGCTGGCGCCAAGCTTGTTCTCAACGAGATCGATCCCGCGCGTGCCGACATGCTCCAGGCAGCATTCCCCACCGCACCGGTCAGTCGCCACGATGGCGAACTCATCCACGATCTGCTGCCGCTGTCGATCCGGCCGACCGCAGTGCTCATCAACCCGCCCTTTTCTCGCAGCATCGGTCGACATGCCGACCCGCTTGCCGCGTTCCGCCACTTGCGCGCCGCCCTGAAACGGCTTGATGCCGGGGGGCGCTGCGCCGCTATCCTTCCCGATCGCGTGGATAGATCGAGCCGCGCCTGGGCGAAGGCGACCGACGGCTGTGCGATCACGCTCCACGTCGAACTGCCCGCCAATGCCTATGCCAAACACGGCACCAGCCAGATCGTGAAGCTCATCGTTCTGGAAAAAGGCGTCCAGGATGACGTCGCCATCGTTCGGTGCAACTCACTCGCCGAAGCGCTCGCGACGATCAGCGCTTCCGCGGCCAGCGTTACGGAAACCCCGAGACTCTCCCCAGCGCGCCTTGCACCAACCCGTGCGCGCGCATCCCTGCTCGGCGGTCTCTCGAGCAGACCCCGGCTTTCGGCCCCGATCGCGACGACCGCCCAATCTCTCAATGCGCTTGATATCGGCTACACCGTCTTTGCTGCACCCGTACCGACCGGTGAGGCGGTGGGGGTGTACCTGCCGTATCGGCCAAGCCGGATCGCCATTCCCTGTGCATCCGCGCATCCGACCGCTCTGGTGGAATCGATCGCCATGGGCTCGATTACGGCACCGCGGCCGTCTTACGTTCCGAAGCTGCCGGCCAGTGTAGTCGACACCCGGGTGCTGTCCGACGCTCAGCTCGAAACCCTGATCTACGCCGGTGACGCTTTCGAGCGCGACATCTCCGGTCTGTTCAAGGCGGCCGAGGAAGGGTTGTCGCTCACGCCGGACCAGAACGGTCGCCCTTACCGGACCGGATTCTTCCTTGGCGACGGCACGGGTGCCGGCAAGGGCCGTCAGGTTGCCGCCATCATCCTCGACCAGTGGCTACGCGGGCGCCGCAAGCACATCTGGATATCTAAGACCGAGACACTGCTGGAGGACGCACGTCGCGACTGGACCGCGGTCGGCGGTCTCGCGCTCGACATCCAGCATCTCAATCAGTGGAAGCTGGGCACGCCGATCGGTGCGGCCGAGGGTGTGCTCTTCCTCACTTATGCGACGCTCCGCTCCAACCGGGGGGACAAGGGTACTCGCCTTCAGCAGATCCTCGACTGGGTCGGCGATGATTTCGACGGCATGATGGTGTTCGACGAGGCGCACGAAATGGCGGGTGTCGCCGGCGGCGAAGGCCGTTTCGGCACCAAGGACGGCTCCGATCAAGGCATCGCCGGCGTGCGCCTGCAGAACCTGCTGCCTCGCGCCCGCGTCCTGTACGGGTCGGCAACCGGCGCGTCGGACGTCAACAATCTCGCTTATGCCACCCGGCTTGGCCTGTGGGGTCCGACCACCGCCTTCGCCGATCGGCGCGCATTCGTCGACAGTTTGCGGCGCGGCGGGATCGCGGCGATGGAATTGATCGCCCGCGACCTGAAGATGCAGGGCCTCTATGTCGCCAGGGCGCTCAGTTTCGCCGGTGTCGAATATGACATCCTCGAACATCGCCTGACGCCCGATCAGGTCGAGGTCTATGACGCCTATGCCGATGCGTGGGCGATCATCCACGCCAATTTACGCACCGCGCTCGACGCCACCCGGGTGACGGACAGTTTCTCCAACGACACCTACAACAGCGGCGCGAAGGCCGCTGCGCTGTCGATCTTCGAATCCACCAAGCAGCGGTTTTTCGGCCAAATCCTGATCGGCATGAAGCTGCCCTCGCTGATCCCGGCGATCAGAGCGGATCTGGCCCGGGGCGAGAGCGTCGTGATCCAGCTCGTCTCGACGTCCGAGGCGATGCTCAACCGGGCTCTCGCCGCGCTGAACGCCGAGGACCGGGCGAATCTCGACATTGAGCTTTCACCCAAAGAGTTCGTCATGTCCTATCTGACGGCCGCCTTTCCCGTCCGACAGATGAAGACCTTCGTCGACGACACCGGCAAGACGCGCTCCGAGCCTATGTCCGACGAGGATGGGCGTCCCGTCTTCAGTCAGGAAGCGCTTGAGATGCGCGACAATCTCGTCGAGCGGTTCTGCTCCCTGCCGATCGTGGGGTCCGCCCTTGATCATATCATCGGGCATTTCGGGACCGATGCCGTCGCCGAGGTGACGGGACGAAGCCGGCGCATCGTCATCGACGCGCACGGTCGCCAGCGTATCGAGAGCCGTTCGCCGCGAACAAACCTTGCCGAGACCGACGCCTTCATGCGGAACGAGAAGAAGATCCTGATCTTCTCCGATGCAGGCGGCACCGGACGCAGCTATCACGCCAGCCTTACCGCCGAGAACCAGTCGCGCCGCAACCACTATCTGCTCGAACCCGGTTGGCGCGCTGACGCGGCCATCCAGGGTCTCGGCCGCACCCATCGCACGCATCAGGCAACTGCGCCGCTGTTCCGTCCGGTATCGACCGACTGCCGCGGCGAGCGGCGCTTCATCTCGACGATTGCCCGCCGCCTCGATAGCCTTGGTGCCCTGACACGGGGCCAGCGTCAGACAGGCGGCCAAGGTCTGTTCGACCCGCGTGACAACCTTGAAAGCGACTATGCCAAGGAATCCCTCGAAACATGGTTCCGCCTGCTTGCCGACGGTAAGCTGCGCTCGACCACGCTTGGCGAATTCCAGACCCTGACCGGACTTGAGCTCGAGGGCGAAGGCGGCGGGCTGAAGGAGGAGCTGCCGCCCATCCAGCGCTGGCTCAATCGTATTCTCGCGCTGCGCATCGCGTTGCAGAATGCGATCTTCGATGAATATCTCGGCCTGATCGAGGCCCGGATCGAAGCGGCGCGCGAAGCCGGCACGCTCGATCTCGGCGTTGAAAGCATCAATGCCGAACGCATCACGATTCTTGATCGCACGGTCATCCGGCGCGACCAGACCAGCGGCGCAGAAACCGAGATTCTGCGCCTCGAAACGGAGGAGCGCTACAATCCGGTCTCGCTCGACCGTGCGTTGCGGATGCTCGGCGACGACTCGCGCCCGATCGTCAATCGCAAGTCCGGCAGGGCCGCGATCCGGTGCAGCACTTATTCGCTCACCGATGACGATGGTGAGATCGTTCGCCGCTACGAGCTGGTTCGGCCGACCCGTTCCGAGCGGATGCGGCAGGATTTGCTTCTGGAAACAATGTGGGAAGAGACCAGCGAGGAGGAATTTTCGGCGCTGTGGCAGGCCGAGGTGGAGGAGATGCGGGACAAGACCCGCACCAGCACGCTCTATCTGGTCGCTGGCTTGCTCCTGCCGGTCTGGGATCGCTTGCCCGATGATCATGTGCAGGTTTGGCGCCTGAACACCGATGACGGTCAGTCTTTCCTCGGCCGGATCGTTCCTGCACCGCTGGTGTCGAAGCTCGCGGACGCCTTCGGGATCAACGCCGCCATCACCGTGTCAGGCGACGATACCGCAAAGCATGTGATGACCAGCGGCGAGATATCGTCCGTCGGAGCCTACCGGCTCAAGCGCAGCTTGGTCGCCGGCCAGCAGCGCCTCGAACTGCTCGATTGGCCGCACACGCGGCTTGCCGAACTCAAGGCGGCCGGCTGTTTTACCGACATCATCCAGCACAGGACGCGGATGTTCATTCCCGTCGCGAATGCCGCTGCCGTCATCGAGCGCATCGCTGCCTGACGATCCAGGTCCTCTCTCCGCGCCCAGCGCAGGAGAGGGGAGGGGGCCTTCGGCTTTGTGGGCCTGATGAGCAGGCTCGCGTGACCGTCGAGGCGGCGCGCCAGTTCCAGATGGAGACGAAAGATGATCCAGTCCGTGAAGGTCAAGAACCTCTCGCTGTCGAAGGACAATGTCCGTAAATCGAGCCGTGAGGCCGGTATCGACGCCCTAGCCGCCAGCATCGCAACGCAAGGCTTGTTGCAGAATCTCATCGTTACCCCGCTCAAGAAAGCGGGCCATTTCACCGTCAAGGCGGGCGGGCGCCGGCTGCGCGCACTCCAGAGCCTGATCGATCAGGGCAGTCTGCCCGTCGACCATGTCGTGCCCGTCCTCGTCCTTACCGACAACGACAACTCGGTCGAAGCGAGCCTCACCGAGAACTTCCAGCGCGTTCCGATGAACCCGGCGGATGAAAGTACCGCGTTCAACTTCCTCATCCAGAAGGGAATGACCGCCGAGGACGTTGCCAAGCGACAGGGCGTCACCACGCGCTTCGTCGAGCAGCGGGTGCGGCTTGCCGAGCTTGCACCAAGCGTGTTCCAGGCTCTCGCCGCCGGCGAAATTACACTGGGTGTCGCCCAGGCCTATGCCGTGACGAGCGACATCGATCGTCAGGCTCGCGTCTTCGCACAGATGAGCACCTCCTATTATGGTGATCAGCCCGACAACATCCGGCGTGCGATCCTCAACGGCACGATCAAGGCGAACGATGCCAAGGCGCGGTTCATCGGTCGCGATGCCTATGTCGCGGCAGGCGGCCGCATCGAAGGTGATCTCTTTGCCGCCGAGGGGGACGAGAACTGGATCGACGTCGATCTTCTCGAAGATCTTGCCGGCAAAAAGCTGGAGGCGGCCGCAGCCGAACTTGCGCAGGCCGAGGGCCTTGCCTTCGTGACGCCGATCGCGGCCACCCACGTTCCCTATGATCTCGAGCGTCAGCTCCACGAGTTTCACGCGCCTGCGCGGCCGCTCAGCGAAGCGGAAAGCGCGCGTGTCGAAGCGCTTTCGGCCGAAAATGACCAACTCGTCGAGCAGCTTGAAGGCGAACTGTCCGAGGGGACGCCGGAAGCCGAGGTCGCGAACGATCGTCTCGACGAAATCGAACGGGAGCTTGAAAGCATCGAGGAATCCCGTCGCGAGATCGATCCGGTAGTCCGGGCGCAGATCGGGACGTTCGTCTATATCGGCGGTGATGGCGAAGCCCGCGTTCACACCCGCATGTTCAGTGAGAAGCCCGTTGTCGATCCGAATGCTCCGCCCAAGGCGACGGGGGGTGGCAATGGTGACGACGGCGCCGGCAACATCGATCATGGACCAAAACTCAGCGCTACGCTGATCGACGAGCTTGCAACCCAGCGCCGGCAGATCCTCGTCGCCCACATCGCCAGTGATCCGGCGCTGGCGCTGGACCTCACCATCTTCCTGCTGGCGCAAAATGTCGTCTTCGAGCAGAACTACGTTCGCAACCACTCGACGCTGAAGTCCAGCGGTGCGCAATTCCCGATCTTCGGCTTCCGCGATGAAGGGTCGATGGCGTCGCAGACCATCGAGGATCAACGCCAGCGTCTCGATACGAGCTGGGCCGGTCACGACACCATGACCGAGCGGTTCGACGCCTTTCGTGCGCTCGACGACGAGGCACGCGGCAGTTGGGTGGCCTTCTCGATCGCGCGCACGCTGGAGCCGAGCCTGAACGTTGCCGAGGGCGGACGGTCCAACGGGTTCCATGACCATCTTGGTCGCGCGCTCGACATTCAGGTCGAGCATTGGTGGCGCCCAACGGCCGAAAACTTCTTCGGCCGCGTCAAAAAGGATGTCATGCTCGACGCGCTTGAGGACATCGGCGGGCCGATCCTGCGCGGCCGCTACAAGGATGCCAAGAAGGGCGACCTTGCCGCAACCTGCGCCGCGCTTTGCAACGGGCAGGGGATCGTCGAGGCCGAAGTCCGCGAAAAGGCGGCGGCCTGGCTGCCGGATGCGATGCGCTTTGATGCCATCGAAAAGCCCGAGACCATCGCGCTGCGCTCGACCTTCATCGACGAGGTCGATGATGTCGATCCCGGCGATGATGGCGACGATGAGTCGGACGCCGATGACAGGGCGCACGACGGCCAGGAGGATTTGAGCGAGGCGGCCTGACGCCTGTTTGCACGGTTCGAGGCGACTGGGGGCGGCACTCTTCGCGGAGTGTCGCCCCTCCTTTTGTGCCCCGACGGCAGGCTTTCTGAGGAGAGGATGCTGGTCCGGGCTCACCTCTTCCAGATCAGGAGAACTTGCCGTGGCAAAGACCGCCGATAAACCGTCGCCCGCCGACACCATCACAAACGCGATTATCGACAAACTCGAATCCGGCGTACGCCCTTGGGTGAAGCCGTGGCGACCTGGTCTTGGCGGCCGTCCCCTTCGCGCGACCGGCGACCCGTATAAGGGCATTAATTGCTTCTGGCTGTGGCTCTGCGCGGAAGGCGCCGGCTACCATTCGCGCACCTGGATGACGTATAAACAGGCACAGGCATTGGGCGGCCAGGTCCGCGAAGGCGAGCGGTCGCAAATCGCCATCTTCTACAAATCCTACAGCAAGACCGTGGAGTCGCCCGTTACCGGCGATGCCACGGACGAAATGCGCCGCGTGCTGCGATCCTACGCCGTCTTCAATGCCGATCAGATTGAGGGGTTGCCGGAGAAGTTTTATCCCTGCGCCGTCAGCGCCGTCGCCCCCGACGACGTGCTGTCAGATCGCGCACAGCGCTTTCTCGGTGCTCTTCCTGCGAGGGTTCACCAGCGCGGCGATCGCGCCTTCTACGACCGTGTTGCCGACAGCATCACGATGCCGCCGGTCGCGTTGTTTTCCACCCGCGCGTATTTCGCTTCGACGTTGGCGCATGAGGCAGGGCATTGGACCGGCCATCCTGATCGGCTAAACCGCGAGTTCGGCAGGAAATTCGGCGACAACGCCTATGCGTTCGAAGAGCTTTGCGCCGAGATGACATCCGCCCTGCTTGGCGCGGATCTTGGCCTCCCGACCGCCCATATCGACGATCATGCTGCGTATATCGGCTCGTGGCTTGCGGTGCTGCGAAAGGATTCCCGCGCCATCATGACGGCTGCGGCAAAAGCCGAAGCGGCGGCCGCCTTTCTGCTCCGCGCAACTGGCCTCGACACGTCGGACGAAGGCCAGGAACAGATCCGTGAAGCAGCATGATCGCGGCGATCGCCTGCCCCGACCCCGGCGCCTACGGCCGGTCCTTCTCCTGATCCGCAATCTGGCTGACGGCGTCGAGCGCAATTCGACAAGCATCAGCGACCCTCATTCGCCTGGCCGACGCAATAGGCCTCGATTCGGACGATAGGCGATATAGCGCGGAGCCTACTGTACTGGCGGCTGTCGACCAAATCCGGCCCCTCCAAGCGGGCCGATAAACGTCCGGTGCTGACCGAAGCGGCCAATCCTATACTGAAGGAGCACGTCACCGCTATCACGGCATCAAGCGCTGCTCGCGACGAAGAAGGCAAGGTCCCAGACGATCAAGCCTCCGGCGGCTCGCTGCTCATCCTCAATCCGCTGAGGCAGCGTGGCCAAATCGACCTGCTCGGCAGTCGCCACGCCCCGCTCCACCATCCGGGGCAGCATCGCCTGCGTCAACGTGGGCAGGAACGATGGCTGCTCTGGGTCCAGCAAGATCGCTTCTCCTCGGGCCTCCACCACGGAGAGGCCGACACGCCGCATCATGTCGGCAAGGCGTAGCGCCAAACCCACGTCGCCACCCTCCGCCGCGACCGTGCTCCAGTTCCAATCGTAGAGTTGGCGGTGAAGCACCAGATCGCCATTCCCCGCAGGAAGGCCGGCGCGTCCGTGTTCCTGAAAGGCGACGACCGCGCCCGGCTTGGCCAGGCTCGCCAACCGTACAAGGGTCTGGGCGGCATCAGGAAGATACATCAATACGCGGCGACCGACGATCGCATCGAACAGGCCCAGGTCGGGTAGGTCGCCCGAGAGATCGATCGCATGATAGTGGATGGGGGCGGCGCCCGGTAACCCTTCCATCGCTCGCGCCGCCGCCAGCGCCTGTTCGCTGCGGTCAATCGCGATGACTTCGCCCCCAGGTCCGGCGATCCGGGCCATGAGGCGACTCAGGTCGCCATTGCCACACCCGACATCAAGCACGCGGGCGCCCGGAGCGATGCCAATGCCGCCGAAGAACCGACCGCTGGGAGCATTTGCCGGATTGGGTGGGGGAGGTGAAGGTGAATGAGACATTGTTACATGATACAGATGGCCCGGCGAATGCCAAACAAATCCTGTGCTTAGAACCGAAAGGACGATCGCTGACGAAGCCAGCGTGGAGGCATGACCACCTGGGCAACTCCATGGCCCGCTCATGGAGATAAATTGCAAGGCTGAGCGACCGCTCGGCGACATCGGTTTACGTGGGGTGAAGGCTATTGTCGGACCACAGCCGGTCGTCCCTATCTACTCACCACGAACGCCCGCTTCTCACATAAGCCGATCGGGCCGGTCAGAGCGGATGATCAGCTACGCCCCCACTTCAGCCGTTCCGCCTAACCATCGATTATCCCAGAAGCTGACCTAGGATCACGCTAGGTCGCGCGACAGCTATACGGTGGAATGCCGCCTAGATTTCTAATGGAACGTCCCAGTTGTTCAGTAGATCCTAAAGCACGCCGAGGGCCGCCCACGCTCTCGGAGCGCGGTCGGAAGTGCAGTTACGGCACCTTTAGCGAGCGCCGCGCTGGCTTAATCGCGTACTCAGCTAATGTGAGCGAGCTGCCGATCAGCTTAATGCGGTGCCAGCCCCATCTCGACGCCTGTCTTATCATGCAGTGCGAAACGATCGATGATGTCGGCGCTTGCCCGGTTATAGCCGATTACCTCGACGTCCCGACCATCGCGTCCCAAGCGCGCGACGATCTTGTCGAGTGCGCCGACGCCGGAGATGTCCCAGAAATGCGCTGCGGTCACATCGATCAGCACTCGCCGCGCAGTGTCCTCAGTCTGAAACGCGCGCGTAAACCGTTCGACCGAGGCGAAGAAGATCTCGCCGGTAACGTGATAGGTCGCCTGCAT
Organism: Sphingobium sp. FG125; assembly: GCF_057809795.1. Taxonomy (NCBI): domain Bacteria; kingdom Pseudomonadati; phylum Pseudomonadota; class Alphaproteobacteria; order Sphingomonadales; family Sphingobiaceae; genus Sphingobium; species Sphingobium sp. FG125. Next base: position 48,899 of record NZ_JBMDKQ010000013.1, on the reverse strand, counting down.
GCTGTCGATCGACACGGTGCGCTTGACCGAGAACATGCGCTGGACCTTGCCAGCAAAGAATATGCCGGAGAGCAGCACGCCAGCAAGCACGCCCAAGGACAGATCGTGCGTCGCCACCACCACGACGACCGTCGCTACCATGACCACCGATGATGTTAGCGGGTGGCGCCGCAGGTTCAGGATCGAGTTCCAGCTGAACGTGCCGATCGACACCATGATCATGACGGCGACGAGCGCAGGCATCGGCACACGCCCGACATAGGGGCCGAGCACGACAAGCAAGAAAAGCAAAAACCCGCCAGCGACGAAGGTGGACAGTCTGCTGCGTCCGCCGGACGTGACGTTGATAACCGATTGGCCAATCATCGCGCAGCCACCCATGCCGCCAAACAGCGCCGCGACGATGTTTGATCCACCTTGGCCGGCGCACTCCTGACGCTTGTTACTATCGGTATCGGTCATATCATCGACGATCTGCGCGGTAAGCAGCGACTCCAGCAGTCCGACCGCTGCCATCGTCAGCGAATACGGCAGAATGATCCGCAGCGTATCGAGCGTCAGCGGCACCTGCGGCAGCGCGAAGCTGGGCAGCGCCTCAGGCAGCTTGCCCATGTCGCCTACGGTATTGACCGGCAGACCGAGAGCGATGCTGATCGCGCTCAAGATGAGGATCGCCACCAGCGGCGAAGGGATGGCTGTGGTGATACGAGGGAAACCGTAAATGATCGCGAGGCCGCCAGCGACCATGGCGTAGGTCTCCCAGCCTACATTTGTAAGCTGTGGTAGCTGAGCCATGAAGATCAGGATGGCGAGCGCGTTGACGAAGCCGGTAATGACCGACCGCGAGACGAACTGCATGACCAGATCGAGCCGTAGCAGGCCAGCTGCGATCTGGATAAGACCCATCAGGATCGTGGCGGCGAACAGATATTCGACACCGTGATCGCGCACGAGCGGCACGACGAGGACGGCGACCGCCGCCGTCGCGGCCGAGATCATGCCCGGCCTCCCGCCAATAAATGCGATCGTCAGCGCGATCGCGACGGAGGCATAAAGACCGACCCGTGGGTCGACGCCGGCGATGATGGAAAAGCCGATTGCTTCGGGAATGAGCGCGAGTGCGACGACGATGCCGGCCAGGATGTCGCGGCGCGCCGCAGCAGCATTCGTAAACCACTCGCGACGGTAAGCAAAAAGATCGAATGTCATTGGTAATCCACAACAGGGCACAGAGCGCACTTGGTGCGCATGGGGGTGGGTGCGTGTTGTTGTCCGGCGGATCGGCGGCCGAAATAGCCACCCGGAATTTCACCGGGTCCTTGCGAATGGCGGGCCCCTATCCCTTCCCGGCGTGTGGGGCAACTGGTCAATCGAACGAGGGCTAGCGATAGATTGGTGAGCACCGGAGCGCGCGACTGTTGTGCGTTGCGGAATGAACTGCGATAAAGAATGCGGGTGTCGTTTTTCCGAAGGAGACGGCAGGTGAAAGCGCTGGTCGGGCCGCCAGCGCGCGACCCATGCCCGGAAGATTTGCTGATGAATGACATCCGACGGCCGCCAAGCGCGCTACGCAGCTTTCTCAAGAGTCAGACGTCTGGCGGTCTGATTCTCATGGCGGCGGCCGCACTCGCGCTGCTGGTAGCCAACTCGCCCCTAGCGCCAACTTATTTCGGTGCGCTGCACGCGTATGTCGGACCGTTGAGCCTGTCCCACTGGATCAATGACGGCTTGATGGCCGTGTTCTTTCTGCTGGTAGGCCTGGAGATCAAGCGCGAGGTACTCGATGGGCAATTGTCGAGCTGGAACCGACGCATCCTGCCTGGTGTGTCTGCGCTCGGCGGAATGGTCGTGCCAGCGCTGATCTTCCTGGCGTTCAACGGCCAAGACCCGGACACCGCACGTGGCTGGGCGATTCCTTCGGCGACCGACATCGCATTCGCCCTTGGTGTCCTGTCGCTGCTTGGCGATCGTGTCCCCACATCACTGAAGGTCTTCCTGACGGCACTTGCGATCATCGACGACTTGGGCGCCGTGATCATCATTGCCCTATTCTACACCAGTAACATGTCGATCCTTTATCTCGCCCTTGCAGGCGTAGTCGTAGCCATGCTGATCGGCATGAACCGGTACGGTGTCGTTCGGCTAGCACCGTATTTGCTGCTGGGCGCCCTGCTGTGGTTTCTGGTCCTGCAATCCGGTGTGCATGCGACCATTGCCGGGGTCGCGCTTGCCCTTACCATCCCGCTGCGCCGCGACTTGGGCCGCCCGGACGACATGGTGCATTCGCCGCTGCACAAGCTCGAGCATGGCCTTCACGGATGGGTGACATTCCTGATCGTGCCGATATTTGGATTTGCCAATGCCGGCGTCTCCTTCGCCGGGCTGACGCCGGCAGTTCTTGCCGACCATCTGACGCTCGGGGTCGCCTTGGGGCTGCTTCTGGGCAAGCTGGTGGGCGTGTTCGGCAGCGCCTACCTCGTGATCCGTGCAGACTGGGCTGACATGCCGGCCGACGCGAGCACGCTCCAACTGCTCGGCGTGTCGCTCCTGTGCGGCATCGGTTTTACGATGAGCCTGTTCATCGGCCTGTTGGCATTCGCGGATAATGCGTTGCTTCAGGAAGAGGTGAAGATCGGCATCCTCATGGGCTCGTTGCTGGCGGGGCTTCTCGGGTGGAGCATCTTGCGCGTTGCGCGCCGCGAAACGCGCCAGCCCACCCCGGCGTAAGGAAAAGCAAAGCCTTAGACGCCACCATCGTTTATCAACTCAATCGGTGAGCGATCCCGCTGGCCAAGTAGCGAGCGTCTTGTCAGTCAATGGATCCGCAATCGCGAGTTCATCCAGCACCACGAAAACCAGGCAGACCGGACGCTGTTCCGCCCCGCCGGGCTGACGGCAAGCCACGGGCAGGTCATTCGAACTACTCCCGAGGCGTCCGGTCAGGCGCAGAGCCAGGCCCTGCCTGCCATCGAACTCCGCTCGCTCCATTCGCAGTACGGACGAATAAGCCTTGCCGTCGCGACGCCCCTGCCGTGCGCCCCCCGCACCGAAGACTTGTCCGATCGCGACGGTCTGTCCGGCTAATGTAACGGGCTCGGCTCCCATAGGTACCGCCGGTGTCTGTGAAGCTGGACATGCTTCGCTGCGGGTCCAAGGTCGCGCGATCCAGAAGCCTTCGATCGTCTCTGCGTTCGATGCAGCATCCCCCGCAAACCATTCGCTCGGCGACCACGTTATCGGGGAGACATCCAGGCGCAGCGCTCCAGCCGCATCATCGTACCGCCAGCGCATTGCCGTCTTGCTGTCGGCGTCCGCCGGTCCATCGCACCCGAAGGGCAGCGATAAAGTAAACGGCTTGCCGACCGAATCTCGAACGCTCGCCGGCATGGCATCGCCTCGCGCAGTGGCATCCGCCGCCTCAGCGGCCAGAGCTAGAATGTCAGCACGACCCAGCACGCGAGTTGCACTGACCGTGGGCGACGGGCTGGGTACGGGCGCGACTACGACCGGAGTTTTCGGGGTTTGGCGTTCCTGCGAGGAACGCTGCCCTAGCAGAAATCCGCCCCCGCCGACGACCATTATCGCGAGTATACCGGCGGTCAGGGCGAGACGACTAGCACGCGGGCTGGGTTCATTCATGGACACAGGATAGCAAGTTCCGGCAATGGGTTCACCATGAACATGACGTATCCTGCACAACCGCCATCGGCCGTCCGCCGTTGAGTGGCGAGCAGATCCTGACGCTGGTGGTGCTGGTGGCGGTCGTCGCGGCGCTGATCTGGGACAAGGTGCGCTCCGACGTCGTCGCCTTGGCAGGCGCGGCGGTGCTGCTGATAACCGGGGTCGTCCGTCCGGTCGAAGTGCAGGGCGCGTTCGCCAGCCCTGCCATCATTGCGCTCGCCTCCCTGTTCGTCATCGCCTACGCGCTTGAGCTCTCCGGCCTGCTCGATCGCGCGATCGAGGCGGCGGTCCGGATGTGCAAGCAGATGGGCGCCGCTGGGCTGTGGGTGCTGCTCGCCGTCATCGGGTGCTTCTCCTGCTTCCTCAACAGCACACCGATCGTCGTGATGGGCGCGCCGGTCATCCGCGACGTCGCTACGGCGCTGAAACTTCCTCCGAAGCGCTATCTGATGCCGCTGTCGTACATTACCGTGTTGACCGGCTGCTGTACGCTAATCGGCACGTCCACAAACTTGCTCGTCGACGACATGGCACGCATCGCTGGGCAGCCGCGCTTCGGATTGTTCGAGATTACGCCGGTCGGCATTCCCTTGGCGCTGGCTGGCGGGCTCTATCTGTTTCTGTTCAGCGGCAAGCTGATGGGCCGGAGCTTGACCGATCCAGCGACCGAGCAGCGCACCCCGGATTTCGAAGCACCGGGCGCGCAGATTGGCCACGCCGAGCTCTTCGCTGAACCTCGCCCGTTTCAGCCGGTCAAGGCGGCTATCGCCGGGGCGGTTTTTGTCGCGGCGATAGCCGCGGCGGCGTTTAACATCGCGCCAATCGCGGCGTCGGCATTCGCGGGCGCGGTACTTCTGATCCTGTTGCGCGTCATTACCGCGGATGAAGCCTACGGCGGCCTGCGCCCACAAATCCTGATCCTGATCGCCGGCATGGTCGTGATCGGTATCGCCATGGAGGAAAGTGGCCTTGCCGCCGCCGGGACCGGCGCGCTCGTGGGCTCGCTGCATGATTTTAGCCCGCTGGTCGCGCTGATTGTCCTTTACGGACTGACCATGATCCTGACGGAGCTGCTATCCAACGCGACCGTTGCGGTGTTGGTCACGCCGATCGCCGTGGCGCTGGCGGAAAGCCTGGGGGTCAGCGCGCGGCCATTCCTGGTCGCGGTCATGATGGCGGGTAGCGCGGCATTTGCGACACCATTCGGCTACCAGACGAACGTCATCGTCTATCAGATGGGCGGATACCGCTACATGGACTTCGTCCGTGTCGGGCTTCCACTGAACCTGATCACCTTTGCCGTTGCGATCCTGGCGATTCAGGTATTCTTCCCGTTTTGACCGTTCAGTGCTGGCGGCCGAGTTCTACGCCGGCACGGCAAGCGGTGGCACAGATCGATAGCGGCGCGATCGCACCAGTTGGACCCGTCCGCTTCGATTGGGTCGCTTGCCAATAGAGCCGGTCAGCAATCGTCCCACTTTCTGTGGTTCTGCGATGCCAGGCAGGCAACCGTGGATGTCGGCTCATGACAAGGGCTGCCGTTCCCCGCGTCGCTTGGGAATGGCAAAAATGTCCCAATTATGCCTGTCCAGGGAGACCTGGGCGTGTACCCTGTGCGTCGGCTATCGAGAGGTTGATTGGCCGCAGCGACGATCGTCTTGGCGGCACCAGTTCGACGCCGACATGGCAATCACCAACCAGCTTAGTCTGGGAACACGTGGCATTTCCCGGGCATGGTCTGCGGATTGATCCTCTTCCTCACCAGTGACGGAGTTCAACCAGGCCGATCGCGCTTCTGTCGCGATCCGCATCGGCGGATCGCTGTTCCCTGACCTTCTCCCCGGCTTCAGTGCTACCGTCGAGCTATTGCGCCTTCACGGATTGGGAGGGGACCGAGTTCGATCCGGACGATCTCGATACGAGCGTTCCCCTGTACCTGGCCGACCATGAGGTCGCCTGGGGCCGGTTCGAGGCGATCCAGGCTTTCTGTTTCGATCATGCCCTGGTTTTCGCCCGCTGGATGGCGGCGCTCCTGGGGCGTTCGGCCCCGAGCGGGTGATCTTTGACGGCACGACCGTTCGGAGTTTCAGTGCGTCGGACGATGACGAGATCCTGATCTCGGCGGCAACGGTGCGCGGTCTCGGCAGTTATGCGCCGGTGCTGTCGCATCTCGCAGCGGCGGAATTCGAGATACCCTCCGTTCCGGATCGACGGCGCAGGCTGAGGACAAAGCGAAGCCGGTCTGTACTCGACACCTCCCCGCCAGAGGATGCCGCATATGGGCGCCCGCGAGGCGCCGGCAACCCGCGAACGGCGGGCCGAGTTGCCGTGTGCCACGGCTGCCCGCACCACCCCTTGTTCGCGCGTTTCCCTCGGCTGTGCCTCGGTGCCAGCCCCTCTTTTGCGAGCGCCCGGAGGATGCGCATCCGGCGGAGAGGCCGCCGGCACAGACAGAAAGGCTCGCTATCATGTCCACATCGCTTGCAGCCGCACTCGCGGCACTGGAGCTAGGGCACCTCGAACCCCGTGCTGAAGACCTCAGTGGCATGGCGCCGCCACCAACCGAGGCGCTGGAGCAGACCGTTACCGCAATCTGGAGCGATCTCTTCACGACGATGAGCAACACGTCGATCGAGCGCGACATCGAAGATCTGGGCTGGGGGCTGGTGAACCTCTTCCACCGCGCCGCCGCCAAGAAACACGGGCTGGTCGATCGGCTGACCGACGACATCCGCCTTCTCCTCGCCGAACAGGACGGCTCCGAAATCAGCACGGCCAATCTGGAGGAAAAGATCGATCTCGCCAAGAAGGTCGAGGAGTCCGCTGGTGCCTTCGAGATCATGCGCGATGTCGCCGCCGCGCACTATATCCGGGAGACCGGGAGATCGTGGGTGCCATCGTCCGGCAACCGCATTTCGCTCGGTGTCACCGCCGGGATCGTCGACGGCCATGCCTTCCTGCGGGCGCGCCGCGAGCGGGCTTTGAACGCCAACACCGCGCAGGGTACGCCGATTGTGTTCGCCGGTGGCCGCCTCACCTTCGCCAACGACGAAGATATGAAGACGTTCGCCGATAACCTGCTGGCCACCCTCAACAAGGTTCGCGCCCATGTCGGCGACATGTATCTCGTACACGGCGGCGATATGAAGGGTATCGAACGGCTTGCAGCGTCATGGGCCGAGCAGAACGGCATCCAGCAGGTGCGGTTCGGTCTCGATCGCAAACTCGGCGATCGCGCCGGCTTCCGTCGCAACGAGCAGATGCTCTCGCTCAAACCGCGTTTCGTGATCGCCTTCCAGGGCAATGGCGTGACGGAGCGGCTTGTCATCGAAGCCAAGGCTCGGGGACTGCGTGTCGTTGATCGCCGCGGCCCATTGGGAAGTCCTCCTTCAGCTGCTCGTCGCGGTGCGGGCTGAAGGCGCGGGCCGCCGGTTTCCCGGCGGCCCCTTTTCCGCTCCGCTCACGGTCGTCTTCTCGAAGTTCCCGCAGGCAAGAGGGGAGGGCGGCGAGGCCTTTTGGGTGTCGCTGAATAGCACTGGAACCCCGTCGGCCGTGTCGGCAGCGGGCGTGCGTTTCAGATTCCACCAGCCATCCGCGTCGCTCACGCTGCACCGGGCGTCGCTTTGCCACGAAGAAGGGAGATTATGATGCGCGATTTGCATGATGAGGAACTGCGCGCTTTGCTTGCGTTCCGACAGCGCCATGGTCGCTGCTGGAAGGCGGCGTTGCTGCTGCGCTGGTCGGCCGGCACCGACACCGATGAACCCGGTGCGGCGCATTTGCGCCATCTGCGCAATATCGGAGGACCGCGCTGGCTGATCGGGCTATCGCCCGCCACGCTTGATGACGCTGCGCGGCGTTTCGCCGGGGACGTCGATCCGGCGCTGATCGACATTTTCATGGAGAATGCCACGGGCTTTGCCCGCTGCGCGTCGGCAAGCGTCGGGATCGCTCCGGCGAGTGCTGCACATTCGCTGGCCATCGCGATCGAACTCAGCCTCAAAGCCTTTCTGATGAAGGCGGGCTATGCCGACGACTGGAACCGTGTCCATATTCGGCATGACCTCGAAAAGGCCCTGGCGCTTGCGACGGAAGCAGGCCTGTCCGGCCTGCCTCTGGAATTGCCGGATCTCACAGCGATCCTTTCGCCGGCCTATAGTCACCACGAGATCGACGCGTTGTTCCGGGTCGGGGCGTCACCCTTCGATGTGACCGACGCCTGTCTCTGCGTCGACCGTCTCCTTGCCGTGATCCGGGTGCAGATCGCGTAACCGGCCCCGCAACATCATCCATGCGCGCACCACTCGAAAGGGATTTGCCAATTCGATTGAAGCCAGAGACGGTTTTCCGACTAAACCCGCCGGACGGCCATCATGTCTTCTTGTCGTAGGGGCCGCCGCTGCTTCGCTGCGAACGACAAGTCGAACTGGAAAATGGGCTGACCAACGGTGGTGGGGCTATCGGGCGTAGATTGCTGCGGTGATAGGGCAATGCTTCTGCAACGGTTCCTGGGTTCATAGAACCAAAGCCACCATCCCTTCTTTTTGACCTGATCCCTAAGTCGGTCGTTCGGTGCTTCCAACCCGCTCCCCTTCGGGCCGAGTTGCCGTGTTCCACGGCTGCCCGCACCACCCCTTGTGTCGGGGTTCCCCTACGCCGCTTGCGCGCTCCGGTGGAAGCACCGCCCATGCCCGCCTTTTGCGGGGGTCAGTCGAAGGGACGGTCCCTTTGGCACCCAAAAAAGGAACCTCGACATGCAGAACCTCGTCATCCTCGCCGGCAATGTCGGCGCCACGCCGGAAGCCCGCACCACCCAGGGCGGCACCAAGATCACCCACTTCAGCCTCGCGACTTCGCGGCCCAAGCGAGACAGCAACGGCAAGGTCGTCAAGGACGACAATGGCCGCCGGATCGAAGATACCGAATGGCACCGGATCACCTGCTTCAACGGCGTCGGCAAGACCGTCGAGCAATATGTCGACAAGGGGATGAAGGTGATGGTGCGCGGTCGCATCCACTACACCCGCTGGACCGACAACGAGAATATCGAGCGGTACGGCGTCGAGATCATCGCCGACGAGGTGACCTTCCTCACCCGCGCCAAGCCCGCCAGTGGCGACCAAGGCGGCAATGACAGCTCAGTGGATGACGACGAAATTCCCTTCTGAGACCGGCGAAGCCCGGCGGCTCACGCCGCCGGGCCTTTTTGCTGTTTTCCGCAGCACGGTTCGGGATCGAGGGAAGTTCGGGAAATGGATCTGAACGAGCGCGGCTAGGATATTGCTCTTCCGCGTCCTCTCAGCGGCAGTGGCCCGCCGCATATCGGCTCCATCGCAGCACTGTGCCGCTCGCAATCATGGCGCAGCTGATATCGCCGATCGCTGGCGCGGCGCACCAGGCACCGGTGCGATCCCCTTTTGCATTGCCAGTCGATCGGCATTGGAGTCTTGGACCTGTGACAAGGATATGGCCTGTGGCGCTGCGCCCCTTCGCGCCGCCCAGCAACCGCACCAGCATGTCGCGCGCGACAATCCCGCTGGCGCGCGGGCAGGGGTGTCCCGTGCGGCACGAGCCATCGATCTCCCGCGCCGCTATCCCAGCGAGCCGGATCCGTGGTCCCTCGCGACACCAAATCGGGCCATCGCCGTCCCAAACCCTGATCGGTGTGCAGGTGAACGACTGGCCGCCCTGCACGACCGCGACGGCAAGCAGAAATACAGCGAGCATCAGCGCTCAACCCGGAAAGGGGTGTAAGTCATGCTTTAGGGAAGAGCGGCAATGTATCCGACCTCGTGGCGGGCTCGTCGGCGAGGATGTCGTAGCAGCGCAACCGCATTGCCAGGTGTCGCGCCAATTCCGCCGTTGCACGGCGTCGTGCAACGGTATCGCCACACCCAATATCGGTGACGAGGGCCGGTTCGGCCGTGGCGAGCGACACCTCGAGGTGGAGGGCTAGGCTATCTTCATCGACTCGGAGCATGGTCACAGAATAGAACAAATAAAGAACATTTATCAAGTGTCGAGATCCAGCGACCCATCCATTATTGCTTGGGTGACGCCAGCCATGACTGGACATCGCCCAGCGTTCCCAACAGCGTGCTGATCGCCAAGCCCTTCGCGATCAGCCGTAGAGCCGGTCATCCCACCAGATTGGTTCGGGCAGTTCGAAGCTGATTGCTTGCGCGTCGGGATGTGCTGGATTGATCAGGAAGTTGCGTTCCACCCGTGCCGGGATCGAAGGCACCAGCAACAGCGCCGAGCGCCCTGCCGCGAACCAAGCCTCGCCAAAGGCCTTGCAGATGTCTTCGCGCTTGCCGTCCCACCCGGAGAATTTCGCGGTCGGGAAGACTTCATAGCTGACGCCGTTGGGAATGGTGATGCGGATATAATGCTGGTTGGGCGGCATCACCGTGTTCGCGTGGGCGAGCTTTTCCAGCATCGCCGTCGGATAATGTTCTGACGTGTAGATGATCGGGCTGGCCGCGGTGTTCCACCGTCCCGGATAGAGCCGAGCGCCTTCGCTGTCATAGATCGGATGCGCGCCATCGGGATCGCCGATCCTGAAGCAGGTCAGCACGCGGTCGGTGATCTGGGTTCTCACGCCCCGCCGCCGTAAGCCGCCCGTCCCAGCAGGTTGATGACGACATCGGCCCCGGGCCCTGTCGCCAGCGCCACGTCGAGCGGCGCTTTGTTGTCGAGCATGGGATGCGCGCGGCCGAGAAAGTCGCGGACCTTGGCGGGATCCTTATAGATATCGAGCGCGAAGCTGAACACCTTGGCGATCCGCGCCAGCTTGTCGCCTTCCTCGCTGGTCAGGCGCTTGGACGCCGACTTCTTGCGGCGATCAAGCGTCGCCTTGGAAATGAGGCGGAACTTGAAGCGGCTGTCGCCCGGCGCGACGGTGTCGGCGAGATGGTCGAGCGCGCCGACCGGCAGACCTTCGAGGATCGAATAGCTCAGCCCCAGGCGCGTGTCGCCCTTGCGGGGCGCAACCCCAAGCAGGGTCTCGATCGTCACGGGCTGGCTCGCCATCTGCTGCTTCTGTCTCATCTGATGCAGATGTATGTCTCACATGAGGCAAGCACAAGCAACCGGTGATATCCGTTCGGTGGCGCCATGACCTCTTCCGGCCGGCAGCTTCACCCCGCTCTTTGAGGCGCAATCCTTGGTCCGGCGCGCGGCCTAATGCGATCAACCCGTAAAGGGTCCGGTCGCTTCGCTACGGCTTTTGGCCTGCGGCAAAAAGTGATCGCGGCCACCCTCCGAACACTTCGGGCGCCAGTCGAGCGGGGATGAACCCGCCGGCTTTCAAGGAGCCTCGACATGTTCACCGACATCAAGATCGCCCGCCTGAATGCACTCGGCCTCTCCAAGACCCTCATGATCGCAACGATGGTCATTGGGATCGGCAACCAGTTCGCCGTCATCACCGCCGACGACTTTGACGGCGACCTGGTCGTCATCAACGATTATGACCCCTGGGAGATTATGTAGACCCGCGGGGTATTGCCCATCCGGCCGGGCGTCTGGCCCGGCCGGAGTACACATAATCAAAGCGACTGAAGGAAGGCCATCAGATGATCCGGTGCCCGATACCGCGATGTCGGGGCGTCGATCGGCTGTAACCTGCTGAGCGCTTCTTCCTTCATGGCCAGATCTGCCTCCAGGTAGATATGCGTCGTGCCGGTGCCCTCGTGCCCGAGCCAGAGCGCGATCACCGTAATATCCACGCCCGCCTGCAACAAATGCATCGCCGTTGTGTGGCGGATGGTGTGCGGCGAGATCGGTCGCCCGGCAAGCTGCGGCTGCTGACGCGTGGCTTGATCGACTGCCAGCGCGAGACGCTGTGTAACGGCAGAGCGCGACAGCCGTCCACCCGAACTGCTCGGGAAGAGGAAGTCGGACTCACCAGCTCTGCTGAGCCGGCGTATCCACGGACGGATGATCGCGGCCGTGGGTTTCCATAGCGGCGTGCTACGCCGCTTCCGGCCCTTGCCCTGCAGATGCGCGACCGGGGATACGTCGAGAACGACGTTGCCCACGCGGAGATCGATGATCTCAGACACGCGCGCTCCAGTGTTATAGAGCATCGTGAACATCGCTCGATCTCGCTGGCCGACCCAGCTTATTGGATCCGGAGCGGCGATAATCGCTTCCATCTCCGGCCTGGTCAGGAAGCCGAGCACCGCTTTATCGCATCGTTTCTGTGGGATGGCCAGGCTGCGCTCGATGGTGGCCAGCGCGGTCAGATCCTGGTGAGCAGCATATTTCAGGAACGAGCGGATCGCGGCCAGAGGCGCATTGCGGCTACGCACGCCGTTGCCGCGCTCCCGCTCGAGATGATCAAGGAAGCCAAGGATCATCTCCGCGTCGAGATCACTGAGCATCAGACGGGTTGGCGCCTTGCCGATGGTCGCTTCTGCAAACGCGAGCAGCAGCCGGAAGGTGTCCCGATAGGCTGCCACCGTGCTCGGGCTGACGGCACGATGCTTTCGCAGGTGCTCCACAAAGAAGCGTTGCAGGATAGCCGAGAACGACGCGTGGGCGGATGGCTCAACCATGGAGAACCTCCCCAACTTTGCTGCCAAGCGCTTCGAACCGCTTGCCGGCTATCGCCATGAGTTCGGGCACGGCCTGCATGTACCAATAGGTTTCGCCGATGTTGACGTGGCCGACGTAGGTGGCGAGCGCCATCATAGCATTGCCAAGATTGCCGCCCTCTTCTTGCCAGAGCATCAGTCGGCGACAGATGAACGTATGTCGGAGATCATGGATGCGGATCGACCGATGACCGCCCCGCGCTTCGATCCTGAGTTCCGAGGCGACCTTCGAGAAGGTATTCCGCGCTGTATCGTAGCGGAGCGCCCGCCCGCTATATTCGGAGAGGAACAGGGGAGCCGCCGCATCCATCGCGCCATATTTCGCGCGTATTGACAGATAGCTCCGCAGTGCGGTGCCAACGGTCGGATGCATGGGCACAAGGCGCGATCGGTCGAACTTCGAGTGTCGGACGATCAGCTGCGTTTGATCTGGGTCGATGTCGCCGCACGTTAGGCGGAGCGCCTCGGAGATCCGCAGGCCTGTCGATGCAAGCAAGCCCAACAATGTCGTGAACGTTGCTGGCGTCAGCCCGCCGAACGGCGCCAGGCGGGACGCTGCGTTGAGCAGTGCCTCGATTTCCGCTGGCGTATAGATGTGTGGCGCGACCCGGCGGTGTCCCCGGCCGAACGGATTGCCTTCCGGGAACACGGTGGTGGGATCGTGCTCAGCTAGGAAGCGGGCGAACGGGCGCAAGACGTTGACACGACCGGCCCAGGTAAATGGGTCAGCGTGCAACGCTTGTTCGCGCGCCCATCGCAACACGATGGCGGGGGTCAATGCGCCGTCGTGGCCGTTCGCATCAGCGAACCGCGCGAACGCCATGGTCAACTTGCTCGCCGTCGAAAGCACGAAGCCGAGGCTGCGCCGTTCGGAAAGATACGCTTCCGCGCGCGACAGCATGATGCCGCGGCCGCTCATTTCGCGGCTCCTGGCCACGGTAATGCCACGGCGGCCAAGCGAGCAACGTCGACGCGAGTATAGGTCGCCGAAGTGACGATGCTACGATGACGCAGCACGTCGGCGATCTGCTTCATCGGCGTGCCGGCGTTGACCAGTCGGCTTCCCAAGGTGTGGCGAAGGATATGAACACGGGTCCGATCCCAGCCGCATCGTCGATAAGCGGTGCGGATCGCCTTTTGTACCGTTAGCCGGCCAATCGGCACGCCGAGCGGCGCTACGTGCCGCACGAAGATCGAGCGGCACGTAGTTTTCGGACGCTCATGCAGGAGATAATCGGCAATCGCCTGTCCCGTGGCCACGGGAAGTGGCAACACGTCGGCGCGTCTTCCCTTGCCGGCCGAGAGATGCAGAGTGCCCGCTCGCCAGTCGATATCGTCGAGACGAAGTCTTGCTACCTCTCCGCATCTCAGGCCCAGATCAGCCAGACATCGCGCCATGGCATATCCCCGGCGCGGCGACGAACAGGGCATGTCGAACGATGCGAAGAGCTCAACCAGTTCATCGTGCGACAAGACCTCCGGCAACGATGTATCACGCCAGTAGGCGGGGCGTGGCACCGCTCGCTTCAGACTGGCGACCTGGTCGCCGAGGAGTTCCCGGTAACGAAACCAGCACTGCAACGCGCCGCCCATCACACGGACGGTATTCGCGCTTGCGCCGGGCTCGCCGATTACGAAGCTGCGAATAGCGGCAACGCTGATCGACGCGAGCACGATCGGCCTGCAGCCAAACTGCGCTCGGAGGAAGCGACGTATGATCCGGCACCGGTGGTCGCGTGTCCCCTGGGACAAACCCCATATATCCGCCATCCTGCGATCGAAGCCGGATAACTCGCGTGCGATCTCATCATCGCTCGGCATCGCGGCTATTCCCTGCGCGCGCAGAATTCGGAGGAGAAGGTTGAGGGCGGCGCGCACCTCGATCATCCCGAGCGGCACCGGCCGCTGGCACGAGCATCGCGGCAGATGTTCCGACAAAAAGCGCTTGATCACCGCCTCGTCAACATCGCCCGCCGCATGCTCTTCGCGGGCTAACCACTGTCCGAAGTGGACTATGGCAGCGAGGTAGCGACGGCGGCGCTCGTTATATCGCGCCGCGAGCAGATGTTCGCGGTAGAGCGGGAGGATTTCCGCAAAGACATTTGTGGGGTCTTCGGTTCGAAGCTGGAGCGTCAGGGGTGTGGCCATTGTTTGATCTCCCATTGAAGAGAGATCGACTTTGGAGCCGCGATTACGTGCATCATAAACGCTTGTCACGTTGTGCGATCGACGGGAACGGCAGCGTCTGGTGGATTGCTGATAGTCAGATATTGGCGGACAGACTGTACATAACTGTCATTCAACTCGGCAAAACACCGTTGTAGCGGCCGCGCGGCCTTATCAGTGTTCCGATCCGATTTTGTTCAATAACGTGAGCGCACCAGCCCACTGCTCGGCCAATCAGAAAAATGCGGAATGGCGCGTCTCTGGGCAATCCCAGTGCATCGACCATCACCGCAAGTGCATAGTCACAATTGGGAAGCAGTCCCGTAAGGTCGAAAACGCTGGCGGCCAACGCCCGCAGGTCATTCGGCGCCTTGATACCTGCCAACATCAGGCCCGCACGAGGGTCGCCATCGGGATAGAGGTTGTGGCCAAAGCCCGGCAGCATTCGATCGCGCTCTAGCCATTGTCGAACAGCTTTCTCCGCACCCTGCCGCCGAGCATCTTCGGCAAGGTATCGCAACGCTTCGCCAGCACCGCCGTGCCGCGGACCGGATAGGGTGCACAATCCGGCAAGCAGGCAGGCGGGCAGCGATGCCCCGGTCGATGCGGCGACGCGAGCGGCGAATGTCGAGGCGTTGAGGTCGTGGTCGGCCATGGAGACCAGCGCTTGACGCAACCGCTCAGCACTTTGCGCATCGCAATTCCAGCCAAGAGCAAGTCGCTCATGGGTCGGACCCGGACCATCTGCCGCACCGCAGATCGATGCCAGTCTGCCTATGATCATCGCTGCATCCTGCGCAATGTGATCACCGCTGCAGCCTAAAATGGGCTGGCCTTGTGAAGAATGGGCGGCGAGGACCGAAAACGCATCCCCGCCCGCTTCGACGGCATCGGGCGAAAAGACGGGCGGATTCCGCACATCCCAAAGGAGTGCGGCAGTTTCCTCGAGCGTCGAACTGCGAGCCAGTTCGATAGCATCCTGCCCGCGATAATAGAGCTTGCCGCGATGGACGGTAGACAGACTTGTCAGGAGCGCCGGTTCTCCCCAGTCCATTGAACTAGCCGCAATCGCTGCCGGCTTCCGGCCGCGAGCCTTGCGAAGCGAGACTTCGGCGATGTCATCCGCGTTATAGAGGCTTCTACGGCTGTCGGCGGGATCAGGTTGCACGCGGATGCGGCCCCTGCTCGCATAGGCATAGAGTGTTTGCGCCTTGACGCCCAAGCGGGACAGCGCGGTGTCGCAATCGATCCAACCATTCATATTGATTATATATATCAAGATTGATTATATCGACAATCAGGCAAAAGTGCTGCTCACCTGATCGGGAGGAGGCACCATGTCCGACACTATTGCGCACTCCATGCTCGCCGGCATTTTGGCTGCGCTTGACCTCCCCGATGGCAACGCATCGCGCGTTGCCTTCAGCAGTGACGATCGCTTGCCATCCTGCTTTCCTGTTTCAGAGCTGGCCGCCGCTTCGATAGGTGCTGCTGCCGCAGCCGTATCCGAATTGGTCGGCTTATGCTCGGCCGTCCCGCCGGTCTCCGTCTCCTATAGATCGGCGTCGCTTTGGTTTGCCTGGTCGATTCGGCCTCAGGGGTGGGAAATGCCGAACCCCTGGGACGCCATAGCGGGCGATTACAAGGCTCGGGATGGATGGATAAAGCTCCACACCAATGCCCCACATCACCGCGCAGCGGCGCTGTCGGTGCTCGGTTGCGAACCAAGGCGCGAGGTTGTTGCGGACATTGTCGCGACTTGGCGTGCAGGCGAGCTTGAAGATGCGATTGTCGCTGCTGGTGGCTGTGCCGCACGCTTGCGGTCTGTCGAAGAATGGGCGGCCCATCCGCAAGGCGAAGCCGTTTCGGCAGAGCCATTGATAATCTGGGATACACCAAACAAGGGAATGGCGAGCGAATGGCAGCCTTCTCGCGCTCGCCCGCTTTCGGGGCTGCGTGTGCTCGATCTCACCCGCGTTCTCGCGGGGCCTGTGGCGACGCGATTTCTTGCTGGATTTGGCGCGGATGTCTTGCGTATCGATCCACCCGGATGGGATGAACCCGGCGTCATCCCCGAAGTGACATTGGGTAAGCGTTGCGCAAGGCTCGACCTCAAGACCCCATCTGGGCGTAATGCCTTCAGTGCGTTGCTCAACAAGGCCGACATATTGGTTCATGGCTATCGCAGCGACGCACTCGAAGAAATCGGGTTCGGTGCCGGGGCGCGACAGGCCATTCGCCCGGGCCTGATCGACATTTCCCTTGATGCTTATGGCCATAGCGGTCCTTGGGCGCGGCGGCGGGGTTTTGACAGCCTCGTACAGTTTTCATCCGGGATCGCAGCTGTGGGCATGGATTGGCGCAACGCGGACGCTCCGGTCTCGCTTCCCGTTCAAGCACTTGATCATGCTACAGGTTATCTCTTGGCGGCCGCCGCAGTTCGGGGTGTGATCGCAAGAACTACCGGCTCAGGCCCATCAAGTGCGCGGCTGTCGCTGGCACGCACAGCCAAGTTCCTAGCTCATCACAAAGGCAGTCCGTCAAACGCAGGATTTGCGCCGTCGATGGATGAAGACTTCGCCGCCACTGTTGAACAAACAGATTGGGGGCCGGCACGGCGTTTGCTTCAACCGGTCAACATCGCTGGCACTCGGATGCACTGGAGCCGGCCAGCAACGAAACTCGGTTCAAGCACGGCAACCTGGATCGGGTAAGTGAGTAACGGGGCCTGATGTCAAATCTTTCAAGGTCCGGTTTTGGGGAAGCGCCGGGTCATCATGAACCTCCAAAAATGGGGCGTTACATGCCGTTGACCGAGCAAGTACAGTTTGTTCGATTATGTGCAGTCCGGCCGGGCCAAACGCCCGGCCGGATGGGCAATGCCCCGCGGGTCTACATAATCTCCCAGGGGTCATAATCGCGATTATGCAGACATCCGCATAACAACGAATATGATCCGTTCGCGTGACACTTGCCGGGAGCCTCAGGGCTCCCGGCTCTGCCAAACATCGACGGGCATCGCGCTCTGTTTGTACTCTCGAGCAACCGATTATCAACATGCGCGCGATACAAAGTTGGGATGAATGCCGAAACAAAGATTCTATCCCAAAGTGATGACGCATTGTGGAGCCGGGTGGTCCATGATGTGAACGCATGGCGCGGGGCGTGTCTGCAGTGTTTCTCCGCGGCCGAGGCTGGCGTGACCGAAACCTTGCTATCTTTGAGTACGGTGCCGGAGAAAGGTGCGGCCGTCCGTCTGCGCCATCTGACCGGGCAGCGGTTCGACGATATCGCGGCGGTCCTTGGTACGGAAGGGGCCTTTGCCGCTGAGGGGAAAGCGGCGTTCAAAGCGATTGAGGCTTTTCGTGCCCATGAGCGCCTTCGAACATTTCTGGCGCATGGGGTGGCAAAGATTGCGATTGAGCGGACGGACAAGTGGATCGTGGTTTACCGTCAGGTCTCTATCCGTGCGCGGCAGGCTGAACGCACCATGCTTCTGGTCGAGGAAGCGGAAGGCCTTGAGATGCTCGCTGATATACGGCGGAAAAGCCAACAGCTCTGCTCAGTTCTTGGAAACCTGCGCCACCAGTTGGTGAAATAGACGCAGTACGCATCGCAGATTGGGCATGAAGCGAGGACGTTGGCGGCTCCGGCTGCACCGGACCGGGCTCTAGGCTTGCGCCCCGAGCCCCGTGCCGGGTCTCGGCCCATGCGGGCAACGATCCCTGCCGTGGTCGCGCAGTCAACAGTGCTCGGTAACGAGCAGCGCTGCGCTGTCGCTGAAAGGCGCTGGTCGACCAAGCGCAAGATGAGCTGGCGGGCATAGACTTAGCCCGTCGCGGAGCGCCGCATCGTCGACCAGGATGCGCCACGGTCCACCATAGCGCCGGGCGGCCAGGTAGAAGGTCGCACCATCGCACGCGACCATGCGGCATCGCTCCTGGCGATCGATCAACGACGCACTCCCGCCATAGCGGGCGACCAGTTCGTCAAGGTCGGCGCGCATCAGGGCGCCGCAGCGGCGGCACTGGGTACGAACCTGAATCTGCAGCTGCTGCATCGCGCCGACGCTCGATGTCCAGCGCGGCCAAAGGGCAATGATCCGGGCGGTGTCTGTCATGATCGGAAGGATAGCGAAGCCCTCGCTCGCGCGTCCAGCAGCACGTCTGAAAAGTCGGCCATGCCGTTCCTTATTCCCTCTGACCGCCGCATCGACGGTTCCTTCCTGGCTTGGCGTCCTCGCCGCGGCACTTGCCAGCGCAAGCCCGGTGCCGGGCTTCTCCACATCCGTTGCGACCCTGTCGGGTGCGCGGGCGCGCTATGCCCCGGCGGTCCGGTCGCCTGTCGGAAGGCCCCGATCGGCGGGGTCTGACACAGCTTGGAAAGTCGAACGTCATGGCCGACCCCCAGAATGACAAAGTCCTATCCGCAGACCAGCGCATCGCGACCATCGCGCGGCTCAATGATGCTCTGCGCCGATCCATCCATAACCCGGGCGTCAACCAAGTGGTCATGACCGCCGGGGTCGCCGACTTGATCGGCGATACCAGCCTGTTTCGCGGGTTTCAGCGCCGCGCGGAACTGCTGCGCACGGTGCGCGACTATGATGCCTTTGGTCCCGACGTCGATCCGCATGGGGAGCGTGATTTCGGTCGCTTCGAGTTCGCGGGCGAGGCCCTGTACTGGAAGGTCGATTATTATGATCGCGCGCTGACATATGGATCCCCTGACCCGACAGATCCCGATGTCACCATCCGCGTGCTGACGCTGCTTCTCACCCACGAATATTGAGCCATCATGGCCCCGACTCTGTCGGGGCCACCTTTTTACGGAAAGGATTCGCCGGTGCCGCGAGCGCGGATCGCCTTGCGCCACCCGGTTGCGCCCGGGGTCGGCCTGTCCAGATTTCCCATCTCTGGCGAGTGAACCCGGCCACCCCCCTGACCGGGGGGATAGCCGAAAAGTCTGCTTGAGCAGACTGTCGGCGGTGCCGCCTGACGTCCATTGGACCTTGTTCCCCGGCACGAGAGGGGAGGCTGCGCGGCATGAGGGGCCGCGTCTTGCTGCGCGGTCAGGGGACCGATCGGTGTCCCTGGAACATGCCAAGGAGACCCGCAGTGGCCGACTATTTTTCCCGGCATCCCGACCATGCGTTCGTATTCGCGTTCGTCTGCTTCGCGATCACCGTTTACCTGTTTCGCTATGTCGGACCGGGTATCGGCGGGGGCGGCGACTGGTCGTCGCGCGACCATTATGAGCGCAACCTGCGCGATGGTCCCCACGACTATGAATCGTGAGGGTCCGGCGATCATGAAGACGATTGTCGTCAGCCTGCTGAAGGGCGGGGTCGGCAAGACCTTTCTCGCCACCCACCTCGCCTGGTATCTCTCTGAGCAAGGCGGCAACCGCGTCGCCTTTCTCGACCTTGATCCGCAGGGCAGTTCCACGCGGCGGCTCGCTAGCGAGCGGACCGGGTGGTTCTCGGCGGACCTGTTTGATCCCGAGGCGCGGCTCGACCTTACCGATGCGCCCGGGATCACGGTCTTCGCCGCCGATCCGCGGCTGCAGATGGTCAAGGCAGCCGGTGATGTGCGCGATTTCCTTGGCCGGTTTCCCGCGTTGGGTGCCCATTTTGACCATTGCGTCATCGACACCGGTCCCAAATGGGATGAGCTGACCTTGAGCGCGATGGCGGTGGCCGACGCAGTCATCGCGCCGGTCCAGGTCGCCGAGGATTCGATCGAGTGCGCCAAGATGCTGCTCACCGCGCTCAAAAAAGCGGAGGGTGCGCGCGGCGGGCGCAAGGTCGATTTTCTCGGGCTGTTGCCCTCGATGGTCAATCCTTTCGACCGACGCGAAATGGACAATGCGGTCAAACTCGCCCGCGCCGTTGGCGAGAAGCTGATGTTCCCCGCCTTCATCAAGGCGCGGCCGACCTACAAGCATTCGGCCGAACAGCATCATCCCGTCTGGCGCGAAACCGGTAGTGGCGCAAAAGCGGCGGCTGACGAAATTCGGCCGATCCTGGCCGAGATCGTTCGCCGGATGGACGACCGCCGCCAGAGTGCGGCGTGATGGGCAAGTTCGATCAGCGCGCCGAAGAGTTCGGACTGCTCGTCGGTCTCCATGATAGCGCGCGGCGCGTCGAGGATCTGCCGCTCGACTGGATCATGGCCGATCCGGAAAATCCGCGGCGCGTGTTCGACGAGACGGAGCTCAAGGATCTTGCTGCCTCGATCGCCGCGCGCGGCGTCCTGCAGCCTATCATCGTCGCCCCGAAAAATGGCGACGGCCTTCACGTCATCCGCGTCGGCGAGCGGCGCTTTCGGGCATCGCGCCTTGCCGGGCGCGAGACCATCCCGGCGATCGTGATGGCGGTGGTGAACCGCGCCGACACGCTCGCCGATCAGATTGTCGAGAATGACCAGCGCGCAGGCCTCACCCCCCATGATCTGGCGACCGGGATCGAACGCATGCTGGGTGCCGGCGTCACCCAGGCGGAGATCGCCCGCGCGCTCGGCCGATCGAAGCAGTTCGTATCGCTCTATGCCGCCTGTGCCGACATGGCGCCCTGGCTGCGGGCCGCGATCGATCAGATGCCGATCCGCTTGCTCTACGACCTCCACCGGGCTGCCCGTACTCATGGCGACGCAGTGCGCGCCTATGTTGAGCGGCTTGGGGATGAAAACGTGACCCTGGCCGAGGGCGGCCGGTTCATTGCGGGACTTAAGGCATCCGAGACTCTGCCGGATGCCCGTCTCCGCGATGTGCCCGCGCTCTCGGACGGGCAGGGCGCCGAGCGCGCCGCACCGAGCCGGCCGGTTCGTGCCGGTGCCGGTTTGCGGTCGATGTTCGAAACGGAGGTGCCGCCGCAGCCTCGGCCGCTCGATGCGGTTCGGGTGACGGTGGGTGGGCGGACAGGACGTTTGATCCTGCCCGAGCGCGTTCGGGTGGCGTTCGACGACGGCCAGGAGGTCGAAGCGCCTGTTGCCGAGATCGCCATGGAGTAAACCATCGGCGGGGCAGGTCGGGGCGCATCCAATCACCCCTCACTCCGCGTCGAAACGATCGAGCTTTTCAGACAATTTTGACAGCCGTGCCCCTTTCTTCAGGGGCGCGGCTGTCTTCATTTGGCGGGCGGAGGGAATTGGTTCGGTCGGAGATATTCTTTTTCCCATCGATGCCAGTCGGGTTGGATACGTCGCTTGAAGAGGGGTGAGTCTGTTTGAGCAGACTATAGGACGAGTGGTTTTAGGTGAGGGCCGGATAGGCTTGGCGCCGTCATTGTTAAACAATAGCAATGGGGTGTGGCGTTTTTTGGCCTCCGTCTGCCCGATGATCTCGCGGCGCGCTTCGATGCTAAGGCGACTGCCGCTGGCGGTCGCTCAGCGCTCCTGCGCAAGCTGATCGACGCTGCGCTTGAAGACGCAGGGGATGCGTCGAGCGCGACGGCACCGCCTCGGACTCGCACGACTGGCCGGCTGCAGCTTCGGCTCATGCGCGAGGATATCGTCCAGCTCGATGCGGCGGCCGATGCGCGCGGCCTCAAACGGACCGAGTGGCTGGTGATGCTGTTGCGCCGACGGTTGCATGCGACATCGCCGCTGCCGCGCGCGGACCGGGTGCTGATCGCGCAGTCCTGGCGCGAACTCAACCGGATCGGCATCAATCTCAACCAGGCGGTCCATGCGCTGCATGCCGCGACCATGGTGGATTCCCGTCTCGACCTGGCGCGCGAGGCCGCGCGGGTCGCGTCCTTCCGGGATGAGGTGGCCGATCAGCTGCGCGCGCTTGGCCGGGCGCTCAAGGGTGACATGGCCTATTGGGATACGGCCGATGAATGAGGAGGATGACGGCGTCCTGCCGCTCCCCAGTCTGATGGAAGCCTGGCGACCGCCAACCGGGGGCAAGCGCAGCCTGCGCGGGGGGACACTGCGGATCCGCTCGGGCGGCAAGGGCAGGGGCGGGAGCAATGCCGCGCCGGCCCTGTCGGCGGCCGAGGCGCGGGCCAAGCTCGAGCGAATTGTGCGCAAGGCCCCCGAGGTCATGGTCAAGATCTCGGGCAAACAGCGTGGCGCCAGGCATCTTGCCGAGCATTTCGGCTATATCTCGCGTCACGGGAAGCTCGAGGTTCGCAGCAGCGAAGGCGAAATCATCACCGATGAAAAGCGCCTGAAGGCGATTGCTGCCGACTGGGACATGCTCGATCAGGCGATGAACGCGCATGGCAAGGACCGACCGACGTCGGTGTCGATGGTCTTGTCGATGCCGGGCGGTACGACCGATGCCGCCACGATCCATGACGCCGTGCAGGCGTTCGCGCGTGTCGAATTCGAAGGGCAGTTCAGCTATATGGTGGCGCTCCACACCGATACCGCTCACCCCCATGTCCACTTGACCGTCGCAACCCAAGGTGCAGACGGGACGCGGTTCAATCCGCGCAAGGCCGACCTTCATCATTGGCGCGAGAGCTTCGCCCATGAATTGCGCCAGCGCGGCATCGCCGCCGAAGCGACGCCGCGCCGCGCGCGCGGCCATGTCCAGAAGCGGGTGCGTTCGCCGGCGCACCATCTGGAGGCCCGGACAGCCGGGCTGGGGAGGGACTTGGATCTCAACCGGCTGATCGAAGAGCGCGCGCAGGAGTTCGCACGTTCAAAGAACCCGGAGCGTAGGGTGGAAGATGTGCTGGCGCTGGGCCGACAGAAGCAGATCCGGGGGGCATACGCAGATGCCGCGGCCGCGCTGGCGGCGACCGGGAAAGACGAGGATCGCGCGCTGGCCGAAGAGATCGCAGGGTTCGTGGCCGATATGCCGGCGGCGGTGTCGCGGCGATTGGAGCGGGCGCGGGAGATCATGATCGCCGATCGGAAAGCAGCGTCACAGGATGAACGTGGCAAATCAGGCAGCGGTGGGCGAGAGGAACAAAGCATCGCACCCTCGAAGCCGCGCGATCGTGAGCGCTAGTCCGCAAAGTCAGGAGGAATAGCTTTTCTGCGGAACCTCAGTCCCGATTTCGTCTGGCGCGGCATGGGCGGGATCACATGTAAAAGCTGTACCGCGGCGCGATTTCCTGACCTTCAGGCACATATTTCAATACCTCTCCTACGTTCCGCGCGGCTGCAATCGTGATCGGCATTCCATTGTCGAATTGGGTGTTGTTCCAGTTCATCTTTGTAAGTGCGAGCGTCTCCTCGGCGATATGCTGAAGTGGCTGACCCAGCGCCTGACACCTCAGCATCAGGGGCCGTGGCACATACATACCCGGATATGTGCGGAAGAACTCCACGCTTCCACGAGTGTAGAGCAGAGCCTGGTCCTTATCGAAGCGGAGTAACGTGCCGCGCAAGGGCGGATAGACTCCCATTCGATAGAGCCGAGTCATCGACTTCTGGATCCAGACAAAGTCCGCATAATCGATGTCGCGTTCGTCGATCGCCTTGTGGAAACCGGCAAGTTCGTTTCGATCGAACCGCGACGTCTTGTGAAGCACGACCCGCGCCGGGTAATGTCCGTGCTGTTGCCTGAACACCTTGAGCGAGCTTTTCAGCAATTCGTAGGCATCCTCCGCCGTCAAGTGCGGCTTTCGATCCTCTTCGCTTTCAACCATCCTACCGCCGCGGAGGATTAGACCTTCGCCCCGCTCGTCGAACATCTGGGCGGTGCTCGTGTGGATGTGCTCGCCATCGACCGACCGGTAGAAGCTCAATCCCACGAATGAAGTCCGCAGCTGGCGGGCATCGCGCGCGAGCCTCCAGGGCAATCCTCCAGCTTTGTAGTAAATGGCGGTCAGTAGATTCCACGCGACCGTGGCAGGGTCTTGCGTGCGTCTGTCACTGTTCTCCTTCAGCTTACGCGGAATTTTGAAGCTGGGGTCATATGTGGTCGGCCAAAGAAGCTGGATCGGCAAATGGAGCCGCATGCAGGCGGCTTTGAGCATTCCGCGAAAATCAAGGTCGGGGCCAGCCTCTGCCTCTTCGCCGCCTTCCGCAGCCTCGTTTGCGCCGGCAGCATCGCGCGCGTTATAGGTCCGCTGAATGATTTCGATGGGCAGCGCTACAAGTACGACGTCGGGCTTCGTCGTCCGTTCGGCGAGAACGCCCACTTCCTCTGCGATGGCTTCCACGACCGCTCGCGTCATCTCGCGCTGGCCTGCGATCGCAACGATCTTGGCAATTTCTCGAGGCGGAATCACCCTTTGAAGCTCGTCGGACGTTACGAATTCACATCGGAAAGATTCGTCCGCGCCCGTTCCAGGGAACGGCGGGAAAAGGTTGGGCTGGCGACTTTCCTTCGCCGGGAAACCGACCCGGCAGGCTTCGAGCCACCGAGCGGTGCCTTCCACGGTCTCGCCGCTGCCGACGATGCCGACCCGAATGCGCTTTGGGGCGCCCTCCGTGCCTACATCGAAGGGACCATAGTCCATCAAGCCGAAGCGAATGTCGGGGTGCCGAAATGCGCCTCCGAACTCCAGCGGGGGCTCCTGAACATGGGACAGCCTCATTCCGTGCTGCCGTCTATTTGTGCATATTCGAACAGTGGGGAAGACGGATCGGCCTCCTGCGATTTCCAGAGATCGTCCGGGACGCCAACATCCATTTCGAGCAAATCCAGAGAAGCGAATGATAGGAACGGATACCGTGTGGTCAGCAGATCGTCGGCACCGTGGGTTAGGAAGAAGTCCCGCCACATCACAAACTGGCCCATGACCGCGGCGTTGTTTTCCATTTCCTTGATCTTTTTCAAATGCTCGCCAGCCCAGGCGTCAGGGTTTTTGCCATCGTGCGTGAAATGGTAGGTCGGCGTGAGCTCCACGAACCAGACACCGGCAAAGCGGACGAACCGGTGCTGAAAAGCGGAATGACGCCAGTATGATGCGCGACCTGGATCGGTCTTTCGCTTCCCGTAGCTCCCAACTACTCTGCGGGTCGTTGTGTTTTTCAGGCTCCGATACGCGTAGTTTAAGGTGCTGCGATCGCGCGGCTTCTGGAAATAGAAGACCCCTGACTTTCGATCATGCCAGAGGTCCGGTCTTACGAACTCACCGATCGCCCGATTGAGCAAGGCAACAAAGTCGCGCTGCCGGTCTTCATCGTCACTGTCCGCCCATTCGTCGGCGCCGAACTCCTCCATCGCTTCCGCTTCGCAGAGCTTATTCCAAGGCCACCGGTCGAGATCGTGAAATGACAGGACGGATTTACCGCGCACGATCCACTCGGAACCTGCTTGGCGATCAAGTGCTCTCAGTGCCGCCCCAAAGGCTTTGTCCGTGGAGAACGTGGTGGGCGCCCAATACAAAGTTTCCGCCGTCGTGACGCCAATCAGATTCGT
This sequence comes from Sphingobium sp. FG125, assembly GCF_057809795.1. NCBI lineage: Bacteria > Pseudomonadati > Pseudomonadota > Alphaproteobacteria > Sphingomonadales > Sphingobiaceae > Sphingobium > Sphingobium sp. FG125. The sequence continues at coordinate 23,124 of NZ_JBMDKQ010000013.1, read as the reverse complement.
GAGCAAATCTTCTTGCCGCCGGACGCTCGGGCCGGATGCGCCAGGTGACACAGAGGCTGCGACTGCTGTAATGGCTGCCTTTGAATCCCTTGTAAAAAGGTCCGCTACCTTGTCGAAAACGACCTTTCGCGTTTTCAATCGTTCAGCGTCGGAGAACCAGTCCTTGATGGACTTCCAGTAAGCTGTCCCTTCTTCGGGTCGAACAACGATCAGCAGGACCGGGGCCGTTCCGTGCATCCAATAGGTGATGTCCGCTTCCGAGCAGGGATATTCAAATGACTCCTCCGTCTCCCCCTGCAGCCGCTTGCGTTCGGTCGCCTTTCCCTGGATCTGTAGCAGCAGGTTACCGACCGCGCCTGTGGCGACGTCACGAAGTTCGATAAACCCGTCGATGCCGGCCTCGACACCACCGGTTTCGTAGAACATGTAGCCCATCGAGAGGACGACTTCCTCAATGCGCGCAATTCCGCGCATACCGATTATGTCACTACTGCCGATCTTCTTTGCCAAATTGCCCTCCAGTGAAGATCTCTATCGTCCGAGGCCCACTCCTCGCCAGAACTTATCGCGAACGTGCGCAGGTCAATCAGCCTAGCTATCGCCCCCAGAGTCAGCCCTGCGGCCGCTATTTATCAGGCTGCGCAAGAGACGACCGGCGCGGGTGATACTGCGATGATATCGCCCGTAGTCACCAGTACGACCAGCCCGCGAACGGCGCCCGTCATATCCAGATAGTTGCCTACCTGCGCGCGATAGTGATTGAGGGTTTCGGCTGTCGGCTGCACATCGCTTTTCCAGTCGATGACAACGGTTGGCCTACCCGCGCTGTCGAAGCTGGTGGCGTCAGCAATTCCCACCGTCGCCTGTTCAACGCCGTCGACGTCGAGCGCTGCATAGACCGCCAGTTCGGGCGCCAACGTCGGACGCAACTGCGCGATCTCGGGGAGCGCCAATGTGCGGACCACGCAACCGGCAAGTTCGTCTGGAGAAAGGCCCTGAGAAGGGTCTGCCATGACGGGCCTGCCGATCTCGCCGATGAGCGCTCGTGCACGCTCGCTGAGTGCTCCCGCATCGTCCGGCGTCTCACCGGTCAGCACTTCTTCCAGCAGCTTGTGCAGGATCAGGCCCCTTTCGCGGCCGCCCTGAACATTGGGGCGCACCGCCTCGTCATCGGGCTGACCGGCCTCCGACGCTGCCCAGATTTCTACTGCTTCCGGGGTCAAAACCGGTCCATCGGCGCTTTCGTCGCGGCTTGGCGCAAGCCAGATCAGGCGACGCTGGCGCGCTTCGATCGATGCCGCTTCAGCGGCAAAAACATCCCGGGTCTGGTCGTTGGCCTCGTCGCCTGCCGCAAGGTCGAGCTCGGGCGGCAAATGCGACAGGTCGAGCGCCGGCAGTTCGGCAAGCGAAAGATCCAGAAGCGAAATCCATGCCGATTTCGATTGCGCCGCATCGAGGCGTGGAAGCACTAGAAGCTCGCGGGCGCGCGTCGCTGCGACATACCACAATCGGATCCGCTCGCGGTCGAGTTCGGCCTTCTCGGCGTCTCGCGCAGCGTCATAGCCAACAGGCCTCACCCCAAACACCGGGCAATAGAAGGTGTCGCTGTCGCGGTCGGTCACGGCGCTTTCGGGTGCCATGATGCTGGTCATCGTGTTGATCGGGACGACGATCGGCCATTCAAGGCCCTTGGCCGCGTGCATCGTGTAGAGCGCCACGGCCTCTTCCTGAGCATCGGGCCGTCCCTCGACCGCCCGGGCCTCATCGGTCCATGCCACTGTCATCGTCTCGGCGAAAGCGCGCAGACCGCGAACAGCAAAGGACGTCGTCAGGCTGAGATAGAGATCGACGTTTGCAAGCGCGCGCTCAGCTTGGCCGCGATGGCGCTCCAGCAGGATGGGACGGACCCGCAGCGCGTCGATCGCTTGCGACAAAAGGTCGTGCGGCGTGGTGCTGTTGGTTTGACGATAGAGCGCCTGTAGCGTCTCGATGGTCGATCGGGCCAGCGGATGCGCGATATGCTCGAGCTCAACGCCGAGGTCGAGGCGGGGCAGCCGTTCGGGATCGTCTTCGGCACGAGGAAGTGCCCAGATGATGTCGAGCAGTTCTTCTTCGGTCAGACCGACGAGCGGGCCGCGCAGCAATGCCCCGAGGGCGAGCGTGTCACGGCGGTCGGCGAGAACACGCGTCAGCGCGATCAGATCCTGGATCTCCTGACGGCGGAACAGGCCTTTGCCTGCCTGCGTGGCGACCGGGATGCCGTGGCGTTCGAGCGCCTCCTCGTATCGCCAAAGATCACTGCCGGTGGGCGCAAGCAAAGCGATGTCGCCTGGCCGGCAAGGTCGACTGGCGCCGGAGCGACGATCGAGGATCATCTCACTGCCAATCAGCCGGGCGCACATTTGGGCGATCGCGTCGGCTTCACCGTCGCGCTGGTGCTCGGCTGAGGCCTTGCCATTCTCATCGGCAACGGCGACGGCGAGAGCCGCAACGCAAAGGGCCTCGCCGCGATCGGCGTGAAAGGGATCGAGCGCCGTGAAGCCGGGTTGGCCCTCGCTCGAAAGCAGCGCCTCGAAGCGTTCGTTCACATAGGTCAGGATCGGCGCGCAGGAACGGAAATTGGTAGAGATCGCCAGCACGCTGTCAGGGTCCTGCGCGAGATAGGCATCGCGCGCCCGGACATAGGCGCTGACATCGGCGCCGCGGAAGCGATAGATCGCCTGCTTGGGATCACCCACGAGGAAGAGCGCGCCGGGACGGATCGTGAAGGCGCTCCAGTCTGCGCTTGCGACCCCGGCCGGCGGCTCGCCGCAGAGGCGCCAGAAGATTTCCGTCTGGAGCGGGTCAGTATCCTGAAACTCGTCGACAAGGACGTGGGCGAACCGGGCGGCGAGGGACCGTCGGACATCGTCGTGATCGCGCAAAAGATCGCGCGCCGCGAAGATCAGATCGTCGAAATCGAGCTGGGCGGCCGAACGCTTATAGTCCCGGAAACGGGCCAGCACAGGCTGCACCTGAGCGATGAGGTCGCACAGGACGCGACTGGCGACGTTCTGGACCAGATCCTGCCAGGCTTGGCAGCACGCGGCGTAATGCGCATCCGCCGCGATGTTCAGCCGTTCGCCTTCGGTCTTGGCCAAGCCTTCGCGCTTGGCGGCTTCGACCCATTTGCCTTTCTTCTTGTAGGCAAGGAACGAGCCGGTTTTAGTGCAGAGGTCGGGATGCGGCGGCGAAACCAGCAATCGCACCAAGCCGACTGGCGTTTCGATGATCGGCCCGCTGTCGAGCCCTGCTGCCATTCCGGCGAAGCGCTCGGCGAGCATGGCGGTTTCTTCCTCCACCGCTGGCGCGGTGCGGATGAACTCCATCAGACCATCGGCGGCATGTTGGAACGCGCTCAGGTGCGGGGCCAGGTCGCTGACCGGCGGCGCGGAGACGGTCCTGCGTTTGCGCAGGTTGGCGACGATCTTGTGGATCAAGCCCACGGTTTCGCCGGGATTGTGCAGCACCATTTCCGCGATGATGCCGCCTTCACCGCCCGAGAGCTGTTCGCGCAGCCACGTCTCGACGATTTCAATGAAGGAGAGATCGGCCTGGTTGCGGTCCATCACGCTCGCACCGGGATCGATGTCCGCCTCGACCGGGTAGGGTTTGATCAGCCGCTGGCAGAAGCCATGGATTGTCGAGCAGGTGATCTCGTCGATGACCGATGCGGCGGCCGCAAGGTTCGCGCTGTGGTTGGCTGACAAGCCGTCGGGAAATGCGATGTGCAACTCGGTCGGAATTGTGCCGGCCGCGAGGTCGGCGACGAAGTCGCGAACGCGGATCAGCAGCTCGCTGGCTGCCAATTCCGTAAAGGTGACGGCTGCGATCGACTTGGGCGCGATGCCCTCGGCGAGCATGGCGGCGATGCGGCCGGCCATCACGGCTGTCTTGCCGGAGCCTGCGCCGGCTTCGACCAGGATCGAGCGATCATGGACGCCGATGGCGGTGCGGCGGGCGGCGTCATCGCGCAGTGTGTTGGTAGCAGCGGTCATCACTGTGCCTCCCAGACCAGCGCAGCATTGCCGAAAGCTTCGGTCGCGGCGGGCAGTTTTCGTTTGCAGTAGGTGGCGCCCGCATTGGCCGGCAGGGCGAACGCCAGATCGTCGTAGGCGCCGCCGGTGTCCGGACCGATGAGGGCCTGGCCAGATTGAAGGTTCGCCCTAGCGGCTTGCAAATAGCCGGTGATCTCGGTGAGCGTCGCTTCCGGGTCGCCGAGTTGGAAGTCGATCTGATCGCGCGGAAAGAGCAGCGATGCACTGATCGACACGTCGTCGCCAAGAAGGGCCTTGACGGCGAAGGCATAGAGGCAGCGTTGCAACTCGCGGCCACCATCTAGACTGATATCGTCCTTGGGCGGCCGTCCGGTCTTATAATCACGAACGAGCGCGCGCTTGCCGTCTCCGGCAATGTCCAGGCGATCAATATAGCCGGCGATGCGAAAGCCGGTTGCGGGGATTTCGACGGGTGTGTGCGAATCCCACGGGCTGGCGGTGTCCGCTTTGGGCGTCGCGCCGCCGAAGGCGACTTCGCCAAAAGAGCGGGCGTCGGGCAGATGCTCGTCGCCGTAAGTCAGGGCGCGCGTGGTAAGAATCCGGGCGTCGTCGAGCGTCCGTCGCCAGATGAGCGCCGGTGGGACCGCTCGTTCGCTTTCCCACACGACCGCGATCCTGGCCGCAGCATCCTGCACGGCGCCAGCGATCTGCGCTTCGTCAGCCGCGGCGAGGCCGCTGGCCTTTTCAAGCGTCGCAAGCGCCAGATCGAGTGTCGTGTGAACCAGGTCGCCCATGGCCAATGCATCAAGGACAAGCGGGTCCGCGCCGCTCTCTGGGGTGCGCAGGCGCATCCCGTAGCGCCATACAAAGCCGAGCGGGCTGCGGAGCAGCAGACGAAGCGAACTGGCCGATTGAGTCCGGCCGAGGATGGCCTGCAGGAGAGGATGGTCCGCGCGAACCAGTCCATCGTGCGGTGTGATCTCCTTGCGGTGCCAGTTGCGCCAGGCCGTGGTGGCGCTGATGGCCTGGCTGTCCCGCGCGAACTCATCGGGTCGTGCCATCAATCGATCGGTCTCGCTGAATGCGTGAGCCGGAACCGCATTGCGCCGGATGTAGATCTCCTCAGATGCCGGACCGAGCAGTGCGCTGCGCCCCAGCAAGCGGCCTTCGCTGTCGCGGCGAGCGCGCGACATGACGATCTGACCGTTCGTCGTGGCGAGGATGGTCTCAAAATCTCGCCGATCCGCCGCGCCGACCGGCAGCGGGTCCAGCTCAGCGGTTGGAATGATGTGATCGGAAATCAGACGATCTTCGGAAATGCCGCGCGGCCAGCGCGATGAATTCATGCCGATGAGCCGAACGAAACGGCGCGGCGAAGCCGCCAAGGCGCTTGCAGGCATCCAGGCCACGGAAACGCAGGCCTCAAGCCCGTCATCTTGTTTCAGGCTGTCCAAGGTCGCATCGAGCGACCCCGATGGTCCAGCCAGCAGAGCCTTGCGCCAGCTCGCCAGGGCGCGTCCGGACAGAAAGGCTGCGCCGATCTCGTCGGCTGCCGGATGTCCCTTCGCCAACAAATCAATGATGCCACGCAAGGTCGGCGTATGATCCGTCGCGTCGGGCCAGTCGTCGGCGGTCAGCCGGTCCAGCAAGCGTTGCCAAGATGCCGGTGAAGCCAGCGGCGCGTCGGTCGGCAGGACCCGCAGCCAGCCCTGCGGCAAGCCGGCAAACGGGCCGGTTTCCGAACCGCACAACGCTGCGAGCCGACGCATCCGGGTCTGTGAGAAGCCGCGAATGAGGAGATCCGCGAGCGCCGCAGCCGCCTGACCATCCCGGGTTGTCGTGACCTTGATGCCGTGGACGAAGTGAAGATTCAGGTTCGCATCGGCGCGCAGGGCGAGGAGGTGATCGTCGTAGTCACCGGTCGATGCGGCCGCGATCGCGATGTCGGCGGGCTCCGCTTCTCCTGAAGCCATCAGGCCCCGCGCCCATCGAATGGCCTCGATCGCCTCGTGATAGGCAGTCGCGGCGCTGACCGTGCTGATTGCCGGCGCGGTCGCGTGTGCCCGGTCGATCGTGACGTCGAAGGCTTCCAGCCACGGCGGGGTCGGACGGGGGCCGGCTGTCCAGCGCACCGGGGTATGCGAGGTGAGTTCCTGCAGGAGCGGACGCCAGCACGGCGAAAGCTCGGTGATGCCGACAATCTCGACCGGACCCAAAACCGCCGGAGCGTGAGCGATCCGCCCCAAGGCGCGATTCACGAGATCAGTGGGACGCATCATGCCGGGCGGCAACTGGGCGAGAACCGCAGCTTCGAGGCGCGCGATCGAGTCGAGCCGAGGATGATCCCCGGCGCGAGCGGCCAGATCGATACCGGCCCGCCACGCCTTGTGGAGCGTGTCGGCCGCCGCCTCGACCATGCCGGGAAGCAGCTTGATGCTTTCCAGCTCTCCGAGGTTCGTGTCCGGCAGCACGGCCTGGATCGCCGTTCGCAAACACTCGTCATCGATCGGACGGGCGAAGCCGCCGGCCAGACGGACCGCGAGTTGTTCAAATGACATGATCTGCACGCCGTGTCGGCGCTGCCGGGCCGCGTCGAGGCGCAACTCGCGCATAGCTAAACGGCCGTGGGCGACGATGGTCCGCCGGTTGGAAAGGGTGGTCATCGTCGTTCTCCCTGAGTTACTTCTTGTTGGGGCGCTGCGTCAGCGCCGAAGCCGCCGCCGATTTTGCCGCTGCGCTCGACTTGGGGTCGCGCAGCACCTGCGATGCCGCAGTCGCGGCTTTCTTGCTCGTTACTTCATTCTTCGAGGGGGTCTTGGCCATGTGGTCCTCCTGTTGCCCGGCACGGTTTCGCTTGACGCGACTCCGTGATGGGAATAGAAACTACACAAGTCGTGCAGATGTGTCCATATAGTTTTTATCTGCATCCGTTTTGGAGGAAGATTCGGATGGCGGAAAGCCTGACGACATTGAAGTGGGGCGTTGAGCGTCGGCTCGAGTTCATCGAGTTCCGCCTGTTCTGGGAAGGCGGGGTCAATCGCTCGGACATCATCGAGATGTTCGATGTCTCGGTGCCGCAAGCATCAAAGGATTTGACGCTCTACCAGGAGCGAGCGCCCAACAATGCCCTCTACGACAAGAGCGCCAAGCGGTACGTCGCGAGCGAGCATTTCGAACCCCATTTCCTCAAGCCCGATCCCGACGGCTATCTGTCGCGCCTGCGGTCGGTTGCTGAAGGACTGATCGATCTATCGGAATCCTGGATCACCCAGGTTCCTGACACTGATATCGCCTTGACACCCCGGAGGGATATCGACGCGTCAGTGTTGCGCACGGTCCTCAGCGCCGTGCGCGATCACCGGTCTGTGGACATTCACTATCAGTCGATGAGTAAAGATCGGCCCGATCCGATCTGGCGCCGGATCACGCCCCACGCCTTCGGCTATGACGGCTTCCGCTGGCACGTTCGCGGCTATTGTCACGTCACCGACAAGTTCAAGGATTTCCTGCTGCCGCGCGTTCTCGGGATCGGGAGCCTCGGCGAACCTGGGGCACCCGCAGAGCATGATGCGCTTTGGCAAGAGCGGTTCGGGGTCGAGATTGGCCCTCACCCTGATCTGACCACAAGTCAGAAGGCCGTCGTCGCTAAAGACTATGGCATGGAGAAAGGCTCTGCGGTCCTCACCGTGCGCTACGCCATGCTGTTCTATGTTCTGAAGCGGCTCGGGCTCTTGGGCGACGCCGCCAAGCTGCCGGCCCGGAGTCAGCACATTGTTGTCGTCAATCAGGCCGAGACCGAGGCGGCTTTGGAGAAGGCAGAGTTTGCAGCGTGATATCTCGCATGGAAAAAATGGCGCAGGCCGCATTGGTATGCATGGGATTTTTCTCCTGTCAGCTGGATATCGTTTCTAGGGGCGCGGCTTTCCGCGTGGACGACCTGAGCCATGAGTAAACGTAAAGACGAGTCCTACCTCATGTCCTTTGGGACGGGCGGGCTGTATGTAAACGAGAGCGTCACGGTTGCGCGGCTTCACCGCCACGGAGACCACTGGGATGCCACGGCCGCCCGGGCTAGGGAGGCCGGCGCGTTCCAGGTGCGTAAGGCAAGCTCGGCCCAGCGTTCGATTCGTGAGATCGTCAACCGACTGAGATGGCTGTCTGACGCTGAACTCGGGGTGTTTGTCGAGGGTGAGCGAAGTGAACAGGCGGCGCTGCTATGGCTCGCCGCCTGCCGCGCGTACCGTTTCATCGGCGAGTTCGCGGTAGAGGTGCTGAATGAGCGCTTCCTCTCTCTCCGCACCGCCGTCACATACGACGACTTCGACACATTTTTGGCAGCTAAGGCGGAATGGTCTCCGAAGCTGGCGGCTCTTACAATCACTACCCGCGCCAAGCTCCGCGCCGTTCTTTTTCGCCTCATGCGAGAGGCGGAGATCCTGTCCCCAGATGATCGGATTCTTGGGTCAATACTGTCGCGCCGAGTCTTAGCTGTGATCCATAGCGGGGACCCTAACGAGCTTCGGTTTTTCCCGGGAGCCGAACGACAGATAGGGGGAGATCGATGATACCGCGAACCGGACGAGCTATGCCCGCAAAGGAGCGCTTCGATCATCTTTTGAAGGTGATTGCCAGCGAGCGCTTCTTGAAAAAGCAGGGGCTTGGCAATGAGGTGCCGTTCTTCATCTGCCCCTATCCGGCCGATGAAGCCGTCGCCATGGAGGGAATGCGGTCAAGCCTGATCAACCAGCTAGAGAGCCGAGGAGTCCGCGCTTTCGAGATCAACCTTTACGATCTAGGCGTCACGCTGCTGAGAGAGCGGGGCATCTGGGATGAGGTCCTCGCGGCTGAGCCGGACATCAGCAAGGCCGAGCTCAAGGAGCTGCTCCAAGGGGTGCTCGATCCGGAAGCGCACTTGGTGCCGGAAATTGGTGCGCGCTTGGCGCGGCAGGAATTCGATGTCCTGTTCCTGTCCGGGGTGGGCGAGGTCTACCCGTACATTCGGTCGCACAATGTGCTCAACAATCTTCAGAGCACCGCCAAGGAAAAACCGACGGTAATGTTCTTCCCGGGCACTTACACGCATGGCCTGGCCACAGGCGCGTCGCTCGACTTGTTCGGCACTCTGCACGACGACAAATACTACCGTGCATTCAATATAATGCACTACGAGATCTGAGGGGGAATATGACCAAACTTCGCGACATTTTCGAGAAGCCTGTCGATCGCGCGATCGAAGGGGTCATCAAGGCTGACGACGAGGCCAGCCTCAGGATCGAGCTCGAAGAATATGTGATCACCAACGAGATCGAACGCCAGCTCGAGAAGTTTCTCGACGCGTACAATAATTATGAGACGGCCAATGGGGCCTGGATTTCGGGCTTCTTCGGATCGGGCAAATCGCACTTGCTGAAGATGCTAGCGCTCCTTCTGGAGAATCGCGACGTTGGCGGGACGTCTGCCTACGAGCTCTTCAAGCAGAAATGCGCCGACAACGAGATTCTGGCCGCCGACCTTCGCAAGGCTGTCGCGATCCCTTCGCGGAGCATCCTTTTTAACATCGACCAGAAGGCCGATGTGATCTCGAAGGAGCAGATCGACGCTCTGCTTTCGGTGTTCCAGAAAGTCTTCGACGAAATGTGCGGCTATTACGGGAAGCAGCCGCACATCGCACAGTTTGAGCGCGATCTTGACAGCCGAGGCGTTCTCCAAAAATTCCAAGCTGCGTACCAGGCCGTCGCAGGAAAGCCCTGGGAGCGGGGGCGCGAACAGGCCCTGCTGGAAAATGCGAACGTCGCCAAGGCCTATGCGGTGGCGACGGGAGCCGATCCGTCATCGGCCCAGGGAATCCTGACCCAGTACCGACAGGATTTCCGGTCATCGATCGAGGACTTTGCCGACAAGGTGAAGTCCTATATTGAGGCGCAGCAGGCGGGATTCAGGCTGAATTTCTTCGTCGATGAGGTCGGCCAGTTTATCGCCGACAACGTCAAGCTGATGACGAACCTGCAGACCATTGCGGAGAGCTTGAACACGAAGTGCCGTGGCCGCGCGTGGATCATTGTGACTGCCCAGCAGGACATGGGTGCAGTCATTGGCGACATGACACAGCGACAGGAGAACGATTTCTCCAAGATCCAGGCGCGCTTCGCGAACCGGATGCCGCTCAACAGCGCGGACGTGGCGGAGGTAATACAAAAGCGCCTGCTGAAAAAAACGGAGGCCGGCATTCTGTCCCTAACGGATCTCTATCATCACGAAGCCAACAACCTGAAGACGTTATTCGACTTCTCGGATGGCTCGATGCGTCTCGAAAATTTCCGGGACCGCGATCACTTCATACATAGCTACCCATTCGTCCCCTACCAGTATCCTCTCTTCCAACAGGCGATTCAGAATCTCTCGCAGCACAACGCCTTCGAGGGCAAACATAGCTCTGTCGGTGAGCGGTCGATGCTAGGCGTGTTCCAGGAGGTTGCGGTCATGCTCGCTGACATTTCAGTCGGCGGCGTCGCTACTTTCGACCAGATGTTCGAAGGGATACGAACGGCCCTCAAATCCAACGTCCAGCAATCGATCCTGATCGCTGAGAAAAATCTTGGTGACGAGTTCGCCACACGCGTTCTCAAGGCATTGTTCCTCGTCAAATACGTGAAGGGTTTTAAACCGACCGCGCGAAATATTTCGATCTTGATGCTCGGCCGGTTTGACGCGGATCTGGCCAAGCACAAGCGGCATGTTGAGGAAGCACTCAGCCTGCTTGAGCAGAACACCTATATTCAGCGCAACGGTGACCTCTTCGAATTCTTGACTGACGAGGAAAAGGATATCGAACAGGAAATCAAGGCGATCGAAGTCGATACTGCCGAGATCGCCAAGGAGCTCGAAAGCCTAATTTTCGATGGGGTCATCAAAAGCCGGAAGCTCCGACACGATGCCTCGTCACAGGACTATAGCTTCGCCCGCTATTTGGACGATCGACTGTTGGGCCGCGACTATGAGCTGGCCATAAACGTCGTCACACCGTTCCACGAGCAGAGCGGAAACGCCGAAGCGATTGCGATGCGCACCATGTCGCGCGACGAGCTGGCCGTTGTACTCAACGCCGATGTCCGCTTCGTCAGCGATCTGATGATGTTCAAGCGAACCGACAAATATGTGCGCCAGGCCCGCGCGGTGGCACAACAGCCAACCATAGAGCGGATCGTCCGCGAAAAGGGCGAGCAGAATAGCAGCCGCCAACGCGATTTGACGCTGCGAGCTCAAGGGCTTTTGGCGGACGCACGGCTATTCGTGCGTGGCGAGGAGATCGAGGTTCGGTCGGAGGATCCGCAAGCAAGGATCGAACGCGCATTCCAGACTCTCGTCAACAAGGTGAACGTCAATCTCGGCATGTTGCGTGGCATCGCCTATTCCGAGAACGATATTGCCAAGGCCCTGACGCATGGCAACGACGGCATGTTCGGCGGCGATGACACCAATCTGACGGAGGCCGAGCAAGAGATCCTGAATTATGCCCAGGCCAATGCTCGCACTGGCATTCGCACGACTATCAAGGCCATTCTCGAACGGTTCGAGCGCAAGCCCTACGGCTGGTCCTATGCCGCGATCCTGTCCACGACGGCTAGCCTGATCGGGCGCGGCAAGATCGAAGCGCGTCAGGATGGAAGCCCTCTGGAAGGCGAGCCGCTGCAACGCGGGCTTCAGAATTCCCACGCGCATGGCAACATCGTGGTGGAGCTACAGGTGGAATTCACCGCTGCGCAGACGCGCAAGCTAAAGGAGTTTTTTGGAGAGTTTTTCGACTCGCAGCCGGCCGGATCGGAAGGCAAGGCGCTGGGTCTCGAAGCGGCCGAGGCGTTCGCCGCGCTCAAGACTGAACTTGCGGTGCTGGAAGCGCAGTCGTCGCGCTATCCGTTTCTCGCCTCCCTGACCAAGGTGCAGGAGGCGGTGCGCGAAGTCACCGGCAAACCCTATGCATGGTACGTGCAGGACCTCGGTCGCCACGAGGAGCGCCTGCTCGATCTCAAGGAGGGCGTCCTTGATCCGGTTCGCCGCTTCATGGGCGGGTCGCAGAAAGCGATCTACGACGAAGCGCGCACCTACCTTGCTGATCAGGGCGCCAATTTCGGTTATGGCGGCGATGATCGAGCCGGTGCTATCCGAGCCGTTCTGGATGATCCAATCTGCTTCACGGGTAGTGCCATTCAGCAGATGAAGGGCTCCCTTGACGCCCTAAAGGTTGAGGTTGATGCCCGAATCATCGCTGAGCGCAGGGCGGCGCTCTCTGAAATTGAAGCGTTGAGGGAAAAGCTCCGGCCGCTTCCGGAATATTCGACCTTGGCTGAACCTGTGCGCCGAGAAATCGAGGCCGTTTTTGCGGGCATTCTTGAGACAATCCAGAGCAGCAGCCTTATCGCTGTGATCCGCGAGCGTGTGACGGGCTTTAAGTCGACGGTCTTCCCGGCGCTCCTGGGCCGCGTCACCACGCCGCCGCCACGGCCCACTGGTCCCGCCAGCAGCGAGGATAAGCAGGGGCGCGCGCCCGACAATCAAAGCCCACCCGCGCCGCCGCCTACTCAATACGTGGCAGCCACCGGGCTGCGGGTCGCGTACCCCAAGCCCTTCCTTGCTGATGAGCAGGACGTGGATGCGTATCTCCACACGTTGCGAGATACGCTTGTTGCAGAAATCCGCGCAGGCAAGCGGGTGACCGTCTGATGATTACCGGCGTCAAGATCGAGAACTTTACGGCGTTCGGGGATCTAGAGATCACGCTTTCTCCGCGAGTGAACGTCATCATAGGTTCCAACGGGACGGGCAAAACGCACCTGTTGAAGGCGATCTATGGCCTGGCGCTGACGGGCCTGCCGGCATCCGCCGATAGTTCCGCCAAGGAGGTAGCGGCCGACATATCAAGGAAGCTGCTGCGGCTCTTCTCTCCCGAGGAAAACAGGATAGGGGTCCTGCGAGCTAGCGGCGCAAATGAGCCTAGTCGGCTCAGCTTGGTGGGTAGTAATGGAACCCGAGTAGAAATCTCGTTCGGCAGCCGCTCCCAGGCCGTGCGGATCAGGTTGGACACCGGCGGCACGGGCCATGAACTGCAGCCCGTGTTCATTCCGACGAAGGAGGTGCTGTCTCTCATTCGTGGGATGCGCCACCCGGATCATGATCGTGCGACTGTCGAGATGATCTTCGACGACGGCTATATCGACATCGCGGAACTTCTCGTCCGTCCAGGTTTCGAAGACGAAGCCTCAAGCCTCGACGAGGACCCGAGGCTATCGAGTGTTGTCCGCGAATTGGTCGACCTCGTCGGCGGGCGGTATCGCTGGACCAGCGAAGGCGCTTTCCGTTTCGAGCCTGGCCGATACGAAGAGAAGGCCGATCCGGCACGGTCGAAGTCGAAGTCAGCGCAGGCTTACCAGGACTCGACTGTCACCCGCTTCGTGCCGAGAGGCGAGCAATCGCTATCAAGCGGCATGACCGCAGAGGGATACAGGAAAATCGGCGTGCTGCATCGACTGCTCTGCAACGGGTCGATCAGCCCCGGCGCTACTGGCGTTCTTCTTTGGGATGAACCGGAGGCAAACCTCAATCCGAAGCTGATGAAGAAGCTCGTGCAGGTTCTGCTGGAGTTGTCCCGCAACGGTCAGCAGATCGTCCTCGCTACGCACGACTACGTACTTCTAAAATGGCTGGACCTGCTGATCGACAAGGGAAAGGACGACCATGTCCGGTTTCACGCCCTCTATCGCGATCCAGTCTCTCAGAAGTTAGCGGTGGAGAGTGCCGACAGCTACTCGCTGATCTCAAAATCGGCGATCTCGGACACCTTTGCGGAGCTGTTCGATGAAGATATGGCGCGGGCTCTCGGCGGTGCCAAACCATGAAGGCTTACAAGGCTGAGGCGAATGCCGACTTGGAGTTCTTGTTCCCAGATGAGCTCGTTTGGGAGGAGTTGGACCGTCAGGGCGTTAAGTTACCGATACAAATGAAATTCGTCGATCTCGTTATCGAGAGAGACGAGGACGTTCTTTTGGTTGAGATCAAGGATCCATCCAACAAAAGGGCACCTGCTGAGGAGCGGCAGGCTTATTTCAAGCGGCTATCGGACAATTCGATCTTGACGCAGGAGCTGACGCCCAAGGCGCGCGGTTCATACACGTTTCTTCATCTGATGGAGCGCGATACAAAACCGTTGAAGTATATCGTGCTGCTAGGCCTCGACGCCTTCGATGGTGCGCAACAAAAGGCGCTTCTTACTGGTTTCAAGGATCGGCTGCTTGCCGACATTCGGTGCGAGACAGATAGGCCCTGGCGACGCCACCACATCGCGGATTGCGTCGTGCTTTCCGTAGACATCTGGAACAAGACCTTCGCCGACTGGCCCGTGACTCGGGTTCCTGCTGCGGCCGCAAATGAAGAGGCAGCCGCCTGATGGATACCTCTAAGCTCAAGAAGTTCGCACAGTTCGCGCGCCGTACCTTAATCGGTCAGGTGAGCGCCAAGCTGGACTCCGTGCTCGCTCCTGGCGCCGCGGCGCGCCGTGAGCATCCGGAGGCGATGAACAAGCTCGACGCGGCCATAGCGCGGGATGGCAAGGTGCAGGTGATCGAGCGGGTGGCCTATATTTGGTTCAACCGCTTTACGGCCTTGCGCTACATGGACGTCAACGACCTTAATCCCGTTCGCGTCATCTCGCCCTTGTCGGCCCAATTTCAGCCGGAAATTCTGGCTGAGGCCAAGGCCGGGAACATCGACGAAGACCGCATCCCCGAGAAGGTTCGCGCTCAGGCCCGTGCCCTGTTGGATGGACGAGCGCCCAGCTCTGATGCACAAGCCGAAGCCTATCGGCTGCTGCTCGTTGCGATCTGCAATGATTGGCATCGAGTCATGCCGTTCCTCTTTGAGCGGATCGACGACTACACCGAACTGCTGCTCCCCGAAGATCTCCTGTCTAACGCTTCCATCCTCGCCTATTTGCGCGAGGCGATGACACCGGACGTCTGCGAGGATGTCGAGGTCATCGGATGGCTCTATCAATTTTACATCTCCGAGAAGAAGGACGAGGTCTTCGCGGGGCTGAAGAAGAACGTGAAGATCACGGCCGAGAACATCCCGGCGGCCACCCAGCTATTCACCCCGCACTGGATTGTCCGCTACCTCGTCGAGAATTCGCTCGGTCGGCTTTGGATGCTGAATCGGCCTGCCTCCAGGCTGAAGGAGCGAATGGACTATTACATAGCGCCGGAGCAACCGGAGACAGACTTCCTGCGCATGTCGCGTCCGGAGGATATCAAAGTCTGCGACCCAGCGTGCGGGTCCGGACATATGCTGACTTACGCTTTCGACCTCCTCCACGCGATTTATGAGGAAGAGGGATATAACCCGCCCGAGATTCCGGCGCTGATCCTGAAGCACAACCTAACCGGGCTGGAGATCGATGATCGCGCGGGTGCTTTGGCAGCCTTCGCGCTGGCGATGAAGGCGGCAGCAAAACTCGGGCGGCGGCGGTTCCTGCGGATGGAGGTGAAACCCGAGATCGTCGTGTTGCAGAACGTGAGCTTTACGCTGACTGAGATGCGGGAAGTGGCTGCCGTGGTGGGGCACGACCTGTTTTCAGGCGAGCTGCGAGACACGTTGCTGCAATTCGAGGAGGCCAAAAACTTCGGCTCGCTGATCGTGCCGAAGCTGCCCGATCCGGCCGAGACGCTGCGTGTGGTCGAGGCGCGAGACTTCGCCGAGGATTTGCTCCTGAATGAGGTCCGCACTCGTGTTGCAGCCGCACTGCGCATGGCCGAGACGCTGACAGCTAAATACCACGTGGTAGTTGCCAATCCGCCATATGCAGGCACATCTGGATTGAATCCAATCCTGCAGGACTTTGCTAAACATAGCTTCCCATCAAGTAAATCCGACCTCTATGCGATGTTCATGGAGCGTGGGTTGTACCTTTGTGCAAGCCATGGAATGTTGGCGATGATTAATATGCAATCATGGATGTTTCTTGGAACTTACCAGAAGCTTCGAGTTGGTATGTGGGATCAAGCAGCTATCTTGAGTATGCTTCACATAGGAGAGCGCGGGTTCGATACAATTGGCGGGTCTGTTGTTTCCACTACTGCATTCGTGCTGAAGCGCGCGGCAAAAAGCAACATGGTGGGGACATTTATCAGGCTCGTCGATGGAAGATCTGAAGCCGAGAAATCGGAAATGGTCCTCGAAGCGATCAAAGATCCGAGTAGCAGCTATCGATATCAGTCTGGAACAGCCAACTTTAAGGCCATTCCAGGTGAGCCTGTGGCTTACTGGTTAAGCGAGCGCTTTCAGAAGGTATTCGCTGAAGCAAAGAGCGTATCCGATTATGCCGATCCGCGTGCTGGTCTGCAAACTAGCGACAACAATCGCTTTCTTAGGTTCTGGCAGGAAGTGGCGGTGCGAAAGATCGCGTACGGCTGCTCGTCACGTGAGGCTGCGGCTGCGACTGGTGCAAAGTGGTTTCCTTGCACTAAGGGTGGCGGATTCAGAAAATGGTATGGATTTAATGAGTATCTCGTAAACTGGGAAAACGATGGTCAGGAATTGTTTGAGTTTGCGGCAGGCCTTTACGGATCCCCGACTCGTATAATCAAGAATGCTAGCCGATACTTCGAGAGTGGTCTCACTTGGTCTAGCATAGCTCCTGTCTTCTCGATGAGGTTTTGCCCTGAAGGATTCATATTTGAAACTAAGGGATCGATGTGTTTTCCACATCACAGCGATGATGGCTTACCCCTACTTGCTCTAATGAATTCGAAGATCGTTGAGGAAGCCTTGAGGGTATTCAGTCCGACACTCGATTTTCATGAGGGGCCACTTGGTAAAGTACCTGCAGTTTTTGAAGACTTTCGAGCAGATGCCACCAGCACGTCAGAACAGGCCATTGAATTAGCGAAAGCCGACTGGAACGCTTTTGAGTACTCTTGGGACTTCACCACGCACCCGCTCCTTTTTCAGGTTTACCGCTCCGTATCGCTGAAATCCACCTACGCCTCTCTCCGCGCTCACTGGCAAGGTATGACAGATGAGATGAAGCGGCTGGAGGAAGAGAATAACCGCGTCTTCATCGACGCCTATGGCCTGCTAGATGAGTTAACCCCCGAGGTGCCAATCGAGGAAATCACTCTCACCTGTAACCCCGCCTATCGTTATGGCGTGAAGGGCTCCGAGGACGACCGCGAAACCCGCCTGCGCGCCGACACAATGGCCGAGTTCGTCTCGTATGCTGTGGGCTGCATGTTCGGCCGTTACAGCGTCGACGCGCCCGGCCTGGTGCTCGCTAGTCAAGGGGAGACGCTGGCTGACTATCTGGTCCGCGTGCCGGATCCATCCTTCATGCCGGATGAGGACAACGTCATCCCAGTGCTCGACGGTGAATGGTTCGCGGATGACGTCACCAACCGCTTCCGCCGGTTTCTTCGTGCTACTTTCGGCGAAGAGCGTTTCCAGGAAAACCTTGCCTTCGTCGAGGAGGCGCTGGGCAAGGATATCCGTAGGTATTTCACGCGCGACTTTTTCAATGATCATGTAAAGCGGTACAAGAAGCGGCCCATATACTGGTTGTTCTCCAGCCCTAAAGGCACGTTCAATGCGCTGATTTATATGCATCGCTACCGTCCAGACACGGTAAGCGTTTTGCTGAACGATTACCTGCGGGAGTTCCGGTCCAAGCTAGAGGCGCACCGGAGAGGGCAGGAGTCGCTGAGTATCAGCGGCGACGCGTCCCCGGCGCAGCGAACAAAGGCGCTGAAAGAGATCGAAGCGACCGGCAAGCAAATCGAGGAACTCGATGCGTGGGAGCGCGATGTTCTGTTCCCCTTGGCCACACAAAAGATCGAGATCGATCTCGATGATGGTGTGAAGTCCAACTATCCGAAGTTCGGTGCAGCATTGAAGCCCATTAAGGGCCTGAATGACGCCGACGACTGACCATGTTGGATCGTATCACCAAGAGCCTTGAAGGCCATTTCGACAAGCACCGGATCGTGTTTTGGTACGACCCCGCGCGCGAGTTCCGCGCTGCATTCGATGGCTTGGCACTTAGCCGTGTGACGAAAATCGAGCTCGTCAACACCGAGTTCGCTGTGAAGCACCGAATACTACGGCAATTCCCGAAGGACCAGTTTCTGCTCTACTGGGAGGGGCCGCGGCCAGGCGACATCGACAATTGGCTGCTCGACGTCGAGCTGGCGAATGTTGTGTTCAAGACCGATCAGGTGGCCATCTGGTTAAGCGATCTCGGCTTGCCGATTGGCTTCGAGGATCTAGTGCGCGAGCATCAGGAGTTTTTCCGTTCTAGCCGCCGAATGGAAAAATTGAAGACTGTGATCCGCGGGGATGACACAAAACCCGCCCTGCGCTTGAAGATGCTGGCCATCTGCACGGGCGCTGAAGGGGGCTTTGACACCGTTGTTGAAGGACTTCTGGCGGAGCTTGCGGAGGGTCGCGAGGATAGCCTCCGGGTGATTGGCCGCATCGGATTGGACGCCTTCCTCTGGGAACAGATGGCGCGGATCTTCGGTTATCGCGCCGAGCGGCCCAGCATCGGCGACTTCGCGATCGCCCTATTCAAATCCTGTTACCAGAGCGCCGTTGGCGGGGAGCCGATCCTGACCCCCGACGCCCTGGTGTTTTTCCGACGGTGGAAAAACAACCGCAATGCTGGCGAGGTCTTCGCCAAGCTGGCGGCCGACTATGCCGATGCCTTGGGTATCGCCGAGGATCTGGCCAAGCGGGATTTCCGCACGTTGATCGAGATCGACTATTTCGAGGAGGTCGATCGAGCGATTATCCGTGCGCTAGTTCATGAGGTCAGCGCCCAGACGGTCGCCCAGGCTGACGTTCTAAGCTGGGTTCGTCAGCGGCGGCAAAGCCATTGGTACGGGGCCTATCGCGATCTCTATGAGGCGATCGGTTTTGCTGCTGAATTCCAGCAGGCGATGGCGCAGGTAGCGCTTGGCATGACCAGCCTGGCTGAGGGCGTGCAACGATACGCGAAGAGCTGGTTCAGGATCGACCAGCTCTACCGGAAATTCATCTGGCACATGCAAAAGTCTGGACAAGCGACCCTGATGCGCGAGCTCTCGGAGCAGGTCGAGAACCATTACGTGAACAGCTATCTACTGCGCCTCAACGAGGCGTGGCAGACCCATGTGGACGTGGCGGAAACCTGGTCGGCCGAGCCTATCCCGGCACAGCGGGGCTTCTATCGCGAGCATGTTGGTGAGTTTCGGCGTCGTGATCAGAAGATTTGCGTCATCATCTCTGACGCACTCCGCTACGAAGTTGCCGAGGAGCTCCTCGGGCGTATTCGGAGCCTTGACCGCTACGAGGCGGTTATCGAGCCAGTGTTTGGCAGCCTGCCGAGCTACACCCAACTCGGCATGGCTTCGCTCCTGCCCAACGGCGACTTGCAGATCGCCGATAACGACACCGCCACCGTCCTGGTAGACGGCCAGAGCTCACAGGGCCTGGAAAACCGCAAGAAGATCCTGGCGGAAGGTCGCACAGGCGACAGGGCCACTGCCTTGAAAGCCGAGGAGCTTATGGGGCTGGACAAGGATCAGGCGCGGGCGCTCGTCCGAGACCACGATGTCATCTACATCTATCACAACCTGATCGACGCGATCGGCGACAAGCAGGTTTCGGAGGAGCGAGTCTTCGAGGCAGTGGAGGACACGATCGAGGAGATAGTGCGGCTGGTAAAAAAGCTCAACGGCGCCAACGCCGCCAACATGATCGTCACCGCCGACCACGGCTTCATTTATCAGCACCGGCCGATCGAGGAGAGCGACTTCTCCTCCGCTCAGGTGGAGGGCGACACGATCCTGTACCGGGATCGCCGGTTCATCCTCGGGCATGGATTGAAGGCCAACCATGGCCTGCGGCGCTTTACGCCAGAGCAGGCCAATCTTCAGGGTTCCGTGGAAGTGCTGATCCCGAAATCGATCAACCGGTTGCGCAGGCAGGGCTCGGGGAGCCGGTTCGTCCATGGCGGTGCGACGCTGCAGGAGATCGTCGTTCCCGTGGTCAAAATCAACAAGAAGCGTCAGAGCGACATTTCGGCGGTCGAGGTAGAAATCATTGGCAGCTCGAACCAGATGATCACCTCGAGCCAGATATCGGTGCGCTTCTATCAGGCGACTGCGGTTACTGAGAAAACCCAGTCGCGCCAGCTGCGGGCCGGGATCTACGCCCAATCGGGCGAGCTGATTTCCGATCGCCATGACTTGGTCTTCGACTTCCGCTCCGACAATCCCCGCGAGCGCGAAATTCCGGTCCGCTTCCTTCTGTCGCGCCAAGCCGACGCGTTCAATGATCAAGAGGTGATCCTGAAGCTCGAAGAGCGGCATGGCGAGACATCTCATTTTCGAGATTATCGCACGGCTCGATACCGACTGAAGCGCAGCTTCTCGAACGATTTCGACTTCTAAGGGGCGAGCGATGACCGCACTCGACAACAAGATCAACGAACGGTTTCCCGGCTTGGTGGTCCGCAAGGATCTGGTGAAGACCGTCAAGGGCAACGCCATCGTTCCTTCCTACGTGCTGGAATATCTGCTTGGGCAATATTGTGCCACGAGCGACGAAGCGTCGATCCAGTCGGGCATCGAGACGGTGAAGGAGATCCTGCGCAAACATTATGTCCACCGCAACGAGGCGGGCCTAATTCGCTCCAACATCCGCGAAAAGGGTCGTTGGAAGGTAATCGACCGGGTCAGCGTCGATCTAAACACCGACAAGGACGCCTATGAGGCGAGCTTCGCCAATCTTGGCATCAAGCACGTCATCATCGATTCCACTACAGTTAAAGCGCACCCCAAGCTGCTGGTGAGCGGCGTCTGGTGCATTGCCGACGTTGAATATGAGCATAGCGACGACAAGAACGTAGAGCCCTGGATCCTGGGCACCATCAAACCAATCCAACTCTCGCGCTTCGATCACGACGCCTATCTCGCCGCACGCGGGGGCTTCACCACCGAGGAGTGGATCGACCTCCTGTTCCAAACGGTCGGCTTCGATCCGGCGATGTTCGGCAGGCGCAGCAAGCTTCTCCAGCTTATGCGGCTAATCCCGTTCGTAGAGCGCAACTATAATCTGATCGAGCTCGGCCCCAAGGGAACGGGGAAGTCACATATCTTCTCCGAATTCTCGCCGCACGGCATCCTGATATCAGGTGGCGAGGTAACGGTACCTAAGCTGTTCGTGAACAACAGCTCGGGCAAGATCGGGCTCGTCGGTTATTGGGATACAGTCGCGTTCGACGAATTCGCAGGTCGCCAGAAGAAGGTCGATAAGGCGCTCGTCGATATCATGAAAAATTACATGGCGAACAAAACCTTTTCACGCGGCGTGGAGACGCTGGGCGCCGAGGCGTCGATGGTGTTCGTCGGTAACACCCGCCACACCGTGCCCTACATGCTCAAGCACAGCGATCTCTTTGAGGAGCTACCCGAAAAATATTACGACTCCGCGTTCATTGATCGCCTCCACGCGTATGTGCCAGGCTGGGAGATCGACGTGATCCGCGGCGAAATGTTCTCGTCCGGCTATGGCTTCGTGGTCGATTACCTCGCGGAAATCCTGCGCCACATGCGCAACGACGATTTCGCCAATCGCTATCAAGAGTTGTTCACGCTCTCGTCCGACATCTCGACCCGAGACCGAGATGGCGTGAACAAGAGTTTTTCGGGGCTGATGAAGCTACTGTTCCCGGCCGGCGGCGCGACCGAGGTCGAGACCGAGGAGATGCTGCGCCTGGCGATGGAGGGTCGCAAGCGCGTCAAGGACCAGCTCTACCGGATCGACAGCACCTATCCGGAGACAGCGTTCTCCTTCACCGCACGTGATGGCCGCTTGATTGAGGTGACAACGCTGGAAGAGACCGAGTACCCGGCACATTATCACAAACGTGCCGTCGGCGATGACCTAGGCGAAGAAGCCGATGCCACCGTCGTCTCTACGGCGGAGGCAATACCATCTTCAGCGCCCGCCGCTCCTGCCCCAACCATTGTTGGTCCCCGCGAAGGCCACCGTATCCTGGCGGAGAATCAGAAGGGTGTTACGTTCGGCGATCTTTTCTGGCCATGGTTGAACGGTGCGACCCGGATTGTGCTCACCGATCCGTATATCCGGATGTTCCATCAGATTCGGAATCTGATGGAACTCGTCGAAGCAATCGCTCAGCGGAAGCCCGCTGAAGATGAAGTCCAGCTACATCTGATCACCTGCCCGGACACACTCTATCCCGACAAACAACAGGCAAATCTCGTTGCGGTCGAGCAAGCTGCGGCGATTGCGGGCATTCGCTTTGATTGGGAATTTGATGGCACCGGCACCATCCATGCGCGCCATATAGTCAGCGATTCCGGCTGGAAAATCAGTCTCGATCGCGGCCTTGATATCTTCCAGAAATTTGAGATGGGGGATGCCTTTAATATCGCAAACAGGCTTCAAGCCTACAGGCCCGTCAAGTCGTTCGAGGTGACTTATTTGAAGCTAGGCGCGGGACAATAATATAATACCGCGCATCCAGGCTGAAATGCTGCTGGCATCCGATTAACGTAGCCCGCTCTGAATTGGCCAAGTTCCGGCAGATAGGTTTTTATGATCCAGATATTAGTAGAATGGACGCCGTCGCATCATCCTGGTGACGGTCTTGGCACAATCGAAAGTCACCTGGCGGCAGGACTGGATGAAGGACCCTTATTGGTTGTTGGGTGTGATCTTGGGCGGCGGCCCAGGGGCAGAGGTGATGCCCTGATCTTCGCAGACGTGAACAATTACCTGTCGCATCTCGCAATGTATGACGGCGAGCTAGCCGATGAACGATGGGTAGGGCTTGTGCGGGCATCGCGTGCGGATCAGGCTACCGCTATTGCAGCCCTTTTTCAGATCAAAGAACGGGTCACGCCAGCGAAAACATCAAAATTAACAATACGACCCGCCGGGCGCGAGCCACGGAAGGTCTTCGATTACGCCGTGCTGACCGGTCTGTAGCGCGACGATTACGGTGTCCGGTCGGCGTCAATTTTGATGGCCGATAGGT
>NZ_JBMDKQ010000012.1:0-133741 GCF_057809795.1 Sphingobium sp. FG125 | reverse complement strand
ACCTGCGCGCGGCGTTTCTCGACTTCGCTCGAAACGAACGGAGGTAGGCATCATTCCAACTCTATTGGCCGCTAAAAATCATAACTCAACGTCACCCGGCTGAGCGTGTTGAAATTGCGCGACGACAGCAGAGTCTCCGACTCATATTGCACGTTGTAGGACAAGGCTGCCGACCAGCGCGTCGCCACCTTCGTCTCCATCGACGTTAGCGCATTGAGCGAATAGACGTCGCTTTCGGCATAGCCCGCCGCCGTCTGTTTGAAGGTCAAAGTCGGACTGGCGCGCCAGGCCAGCGCCATCGACCCACGCGCGCCCAGCTTGGTTTCCCGCACCCCGATCAGATATTTGGCATGTCGCACCGACGGGCCGATATCAACCAGCAGATCGACCGGCTTGCTCACGATCAGCTTGTAACCCACCCCGACCGACGCGGTGTAGCGCTCGTCATAGCCGATCGACGTATCCCGCTCGAACTGCGCCAGCCCATAGGCAAAGCCACGCGGGTCGAACTGGAACTTCGGCTCATAGCCCGCAAAATAGCGTTCGCGTGACGTCACGCCATTGGCCCGGCGATAGTCAGCAGCGGCGCTCAGCTTGTGCGACCATTGGATGCCGTTGCGGGTGGCGGTGGCCGACGCGCTGATCCCGATTTCGCTGGTGGACCCGGTCGATCGGAACCCGCCAGCCTCAACCCGCCCAGTCCATAATTCGGTAAAGCGCGCCTCGCGAATCACCGTGTCCTGGGTGGCCTTGGTCCGCTCTTTCCAGCTATTGACCAGCCGCTGTATCTCGTCCGCCGAACCCGGATTGGTCTGGCGGGCGATTTTCGCCACGGTCGCAATATCCGTTTCATTGCCATTGGCGATCGCCGCCTCCAGCATCTCGCGCACCGAAGGCGGCAGCAACGCCGGATCAGCGGCATAGGCCGGAGCGGTAAAGAACAGGGCGAGGGGGATCAGGCAAGCGCGCATGATCTATGTCATAGCCGCAAGACCGCGAAGGTTAAGCCCCTAAGCGACGGATCGCTCAGATAAGCGCCCTGAACTCCTGCAAAATGTCGCGATACAGCTTGCGCTTGAACGGCACGATCAGCTCCGGCAGCGTCTCCGGGTCGGTCCAGCGCCATTCGCGAAATTCGGGATGCTTGGTCTGGATGTTGATATGCTCATCCTGCCCCAGAAAGCGGGCGAGGAACCAGAACTGGCGCTGTCCGCGATATTTGCCGCCCCACAATTTGCCGACCAGTTCGGGCGGTAGGTCATAGAAATGCTCGCCCTTGGCCGTCGCGATGATCTTCACATGATCGCTGACGATGCCGGTTTCCTCGTGCAATTCGCGCAGCGCGGCGTCCTTTGCCTCTTCGCCCTCGTCGATCCCACCCTGCGGCATCTGCCAGGCCTCCACGACATTATCCAGCCGCTGGCCTACGAAAACCTTGCCATCCATGTTGACCAGCATGATGCCGACGCAAGGCCGGTATCCGCGTTCCTGTTCTTCGGGCGTCGAAGCCATTTTGTCCCCTGATCACGCTATCCAGACAGCGACATACCCCCCGGAGCCGCCGACATCGTTCCTGTTTCTCGCGCCAAGGATAGGGTGGGTGGCAGCATCCGTCCATTGATCGAATCACAATTGGACCGATTTGACCGCGACAAATATGGGCACATGCCATGGCAAGATGCTTTATCGGCCGCTTGGAACCGGCCCCGTCTGGCGGCATTGCAGCACAATGACCACACCCGTCCTGCTCTGGCTCCGCCAGGATCTCCGCCTGACCGATCAGGCTGCCCTGCTCGCAGCCATCGAAGCAGGGCCGGTGATCCCCATTTATATCCTTGACGATGACACGCCGCGCCAATGGGCAATGGGCGGGGCGTCGTGCTGGTGGTTGTACCATAGCCTGTCGCGGCTCGACGAAAGCCTGCGCGCGAAAGGATCACGCCTCATCCTGCGGCGCGGCAACTCGGCTGAGATATTGGCGCAGATCGCGGCCCAGGTCAGTGCCGGCAGCGTCCATGCCCTCCACCATTATGAACCCTGGTGGCGCAACGCAGAAAAGGCGGTGGCCAAGACGCTCGACCTGCACCTCCACGACGGCGGCCTGCTCCTGCCGCCGGGCGCGGTGCGAACCGGGGGAGGGGGCATGTATCGCATCTACACGCCCTTTTCCCGCGCGGTGATGGCCCACATGCCGCCGCCTGCGCCCCGCCGCGCTCCCGACAATATTCCGGCACCCGCGTCATGGCCCGACAGTGATTCGCTGGACGATTGGGGATTGCTGCCGACCAGCCCCGATTGGGCGACCGGCTTCGCGCAGGACTGGACACCGGGGGAGGCGGGGGCGCAGGCCAATCTTGCCGACTTCCGGGACGAAGCGCCCGATTATGCCACCGCCCGCAACCTCCCCTCGATCGAGGGGACATCCCGCCTCTCGCCCCACCTCCACTTCGGCGAAATCTCCCCCGCTGCCGTCTGGCATCAGGTCACGGGTTCGGACGAAGGCACCACTACCTTCCTTAAAGAGCTGATCTGGCGCGATTATGCCCATAACCAGATCGTCGAATTTCCGACCTACGGCTCCGCCAACGCCCGCGGTGATTTTGATGCGCTGCCATGGCGCGACCTGCGGGAGGCCAAGGCTGACTTCACCGCCTGGCAACAGGGTCGCACCGGCTATCCGATCGTCGACGCGGGGATGCGCCAGCTCTGGACGACAGGCTGGATGCACAACCGCGTTCGCATGATCGCCGCCAGCTTCCTGATTAAACATCTGCTGATCGACTGGCGGCATGGCGCGGGCTGGTTCTGGGACACTTTGGTCGATGCCAGCTACGCCAATAATAGCGTCAACTGGCAATGGGTCGCGGGCAGCGGCGTGGACGCCAATATGTTCGTCCGCATCATGGCCCCGCTGGTCCAGTCGGAAAAATTCGACGCTGCCGCCTATATTCGCGAGTGGGTGCCGGAACTCGCCGACCTGTCCGACGCCGATATCCATGATCCCGACGCCCACGGCGTCCGCCCGTGTGCCTATCCGGCAAAGATTATCGGCCATCGCGAAGGCCGCGAGCGCGCACTTTCCGCCTATCGCCACGCCAAGGGGTGATTGCAGCGCGGCGCAGCTTGATGCAAGATTGACGTCATGAATGCAGTCGATCCCCGGCGCGGCAAGCGCCCCCTGTCCGTGCGGCGTCCGCCGCGATCGGGGGCCGTCAGCGCGTTCGCCTGCATGATCGGCCCGCAATTCCACCGCCTGCTTGATCGCATCGACCGGGGCTTGGAGCAGGGGGCTATCGACGCAACCCTGCCGGACGGCACTCGCAGGCTGCTGGGCGGTCGCGCGCCGGGGCCGGAATGCGAGGTGCATCTGCTCCACTGGCGTGCGCTGCTGCGGCTGGCGACCGGCGGCTCATCCGGCTGGTATCGCGCCTGGGCGGCGGGCGAATGGACCAGCCCCGATCCGGTGCCGCTCTTCGCCCTGTTCATGGCGAACGCCGTCGCCTTGGGCAAAGCCGCCCGCCCGCGCGGCCCCGCCCGCTGGGCTGGGCGCCTGACCCATTGGGCGCGACGCAACAGTCGGCGCGGATCGCGCCACAACATCGCCTTCCATTATGATCTGGGCAATGATTTCTACCGCCTCTGGCTCGACCGGAATATGCATTATTCCAGCGCCTTGTTCCTTAATCCTGACAGCCGGATCGAAAGCCTGGAGCAGGCGCAACGGCGCAAGGTCGATGCGATCCTCGATCGGCTGGACCTGACCGACGGTGCGTCGCTGCTGGAAATCGGCTGCGGCTGGGGTGGTCTCGCCGAACAGGCCATGGAACGCCACGCGATCAGCTACACCGGCCTCACTTTGTCAACCGAGCAGGCCGACTATGCCCGCGACCGGCTGGGATCAGGCGCGCAAATCTGCCTGACCGACTATCGCGACGCGCGGGGCCAATATGACGCCATCGCCAGCGTCGAAATGGTCGAAGCGGTCGGCCAGCGCTACTGGCCCGCCTATCTTGCCGCCATCCACCGCCTGCTCAAACCCGGCGGCCGCGCTGCGATCCAGTATATATTGATCGATGATGCGATCTTTGACGATTATGCGCGCGGCGCAGACTTCATCCAGACCTATATCTTCCCCGGCGGAATGCTGATTTCGGAAAGCCGATTCCGCGCATTGGCGGAGCAGCGGGGACTGGTCTGGCAGGACGTCCGCCGCTTCGGCATCGACTATGCCGAAACCCTGCGCCGCTGGCGCGAACGCTTTGACCGTGCCATCGACGAAGGCCGTCTGCCCGCCAGCTTCGACCAGCATTTCGTGGCCTTATGGCGCTTCTATCTGATGTATTGCGAAGGCGGTTTTCGCGGTGGCGGGATCGACGTGGCGCAGGTGACGCTGATCAAGCCTGCCGGATAGCGTCACTGGCCTTCACCAACCGCATTGCCAGAACAGCAGCCAGAATAGGCACCACCACGCCACCGATCATCATCCACAAAGGATGCGGGATCGCCCAGAAATTATAGAGAGTCGCGGCCAGGATCACTGCGCCCACTATGGAGATCGCCATCCTGCGGCGCGCAATTTTGCCTGCGACGAAACCACCACCAAGCACACCCAAGAACCAGCCCACGACGACAGATAAGAGCAATGGGATTGGCAATGTTGCGGGACTACCGGCGTCAAGGGGCGCTGGCCACAGCGCGTGACCAACCATCTCAAAACAAACGACAATCAGAATCGCGACGATGATGCCCAAAACCGTGGCAAGGATGATCCTTATCATAGCCAATATCCCTCCGCTCAGGAGAGAATATCATCACCCCAATCACGCGTCACGCCCATGAAGGGGTGATCAGTCGACCCGCATCCGATGCCCGGTCGGCGTATCCGTCACGACCAGATCCACGATCGCGTTCGCCACCACTTCCGGCCCCTTGAGTGTCGCGGGATCTTCCCCCGGAAAGGCGCGTGCGCGCATCGCCGTGCGGGTCGCGCCCGGATCGACGATATGGGTGCGGATGGCGGAGATATTCTTCATCTCCTCACCATAGGCTCCGACCAGCGTCTCCAGCGCCGCCTTGGACGCGCCATAGGCACCCCAATAGGCGCGTGGCTTGACGACCGATGACGTCACCGCCACCACCCGCGCATCCTTGCTCTTGCGCAGCATCCCGTCGAACGCCGCGATCAAGGCTTGCGGTGCGGCGATATTCAGCGTCAGCAACCGCGCAAATTCCTTGGCGTCGATCGCGGGCACTGCCGCCAGCGCGCCCAGCGTCGCCGCGTTCAGCACCAATATGTCCAGCGCGTCCCAGCGCCCGGCAATCGCCTGCGCCAGCCGCCCGATGCTTTCCCCGTCGATTAGGTCCAGCGGGGCGATCGTCGCATGACCGCCAGCTTTGTGGATCGCCTCCTCCACCTCTTCCAGCCCGCCGGTCGTCCGCCCGGTCAGCACCACATGCGCACCCGCCGCCGCCAGCGCCTGCGCCGTCGCCGCGCCAATGCCACGGCTGGCCCCGGTCACGAGCGCCAGTTTACCGGAAAGAGGAAGTGTGTCGGTCATAATTCTCGCCAGTTCAGCGACGCACTATAATGCGCCACTCCTATCTTCCGTTCGCCCTGAGCTTGTCGAAGGGCCGCACTTCTTGAACAGAAGGACAGGGCTTCGACAGGCTCAGCCCGAACGGGGGTTAACATATCAGATGAGCGACGGAAAAGTCCGTCAGGCGACCCGTTCCGCCAGCAATTCCAGCTGGTCGGTGACCACCACATCATCCTGGTCGGTCAGCGTGGTGGGATAGTCGCCGGTAAAGCAGGCATCGCAATATTGCGGCCGCCCATCCGCGCGCTTCGCTTCCCCCAGCGCCTTGTACAGGCCATCGATCGAGATGAAGGACAGGCTGTCGGCATGGATGAAATCCTGCATCCCGCCCACGTCCAGCTTGTGCGCCAGCAATTTGGTGCGTTCCGGCGTATCGACGCCATAGAAGCAGCTATGCTTGGTCGGCGGCGAAGCGATCCGCATATGCACCTCTGCCGCGCCCGCCTCGCGCATCATCTGCACAATCTTCAACGACGTTGTCCCGCGCACGATCGAATCGTCGATCAGCACGATCTTCTTGCCCTGGATCAGCGCGCGATTGGCATTATGCTTCAGCTTCACGCCCAGATGGCGGACCTTGTCGCCCGGCTGGATGAAGGTGCGGCCGATATAGTGGGACCGGATGATGCCCAGCTCGAAAGGAATGCCCGATTGCTGGGCATAGCCGATCGCAGCGGGGACGCCGCTGTCCGGCACGGGAATGACATAATCCGCCTCGACCGGATTTTCGATCGCCAGTTGCGCGCCGATAGCCTTGCGGACCGAATAGACGCTGGACCCGTCAACGATCGAATCGGGACGGCTGAAATAGACATGCTCGAAAATGCAGGGGCGCGGATGCACGTCGCCAAAGGGGCGATGTGACCGGATTTCACCCGCATTGGTCACGATCACCAGTTCGCCCGGATCGATCGAGCGGATATAGTCCGCGCCTACCACGTCGAACGCGACGGTTTCCGACGCGAACATGATGGTATCGCCCAGCTTGCCCATGACCAGCGGTCGGATGCCCAGCGGATCGCGGCAGGCGATCATGCCTTCGGGCGTCATGACGATCAGCGAATAGGCACCCTCTACCTGCTTCAACGCATCGATGAACTTGTCGAGCAGGGTGCGATAACTGGACGTCGCGACCAGATGGATGATCACTTCGGTGTCGGAGGTCGACTGGAAGATCGACCCGCGCCGAATCAGCTCGCGCCGTACCTTCATCGCGTTGGAGATATTGCCATTATGGGCAACGGCGAATCCGCCGGAATTCAGTTCCGCATAAAGTGGCTGCACATTGCGCAGCGATGTCTCGCCCGTGGTCGAATAGCGCACATGGCCGCAGGCCGAACCGCCCGGCAGGCCGCGAATCACCTCGTCCCGGTCGAAATTGCCCGCGACATGGCCCATCGCCCGATGGGTATGGAAATCATGCCCGTCCCAGCTGGTGATACCGGCGGCTTCCTGCCCCCGATGCTGGAGGGCATGAAGGCCTAGCGCAACGATGGCAGAGGCTGTGTCAGCGCCGGAAACGCCAAAAATGCCGCATTCTTCGCGCAACTTGTCGTCGTCGAAAGGGTTGGTCGTGATCATGGGTGTGAGCGGGTCCATAGCCGATCCTGTCCGACCGCAGGGGCCGGGCTTTGGCGCGCATATAGTCACTCTCGTCCCGTTTGTCGCCCTCCTGTAACAAAAAAGCGTGCCAGGCCGTTCCTTGACCGATCCGGGTGGGGCGAAACGGCCTGGCGGGCCTTGGTGTCAGGGCGAAATCAGCCAGCCAACCGCGGCCCCGCCAGCCAATATGGCGGGCGTCACCCACGCGCCCTTGACCCGCCAGGCGACCGCCAGGGCAAGGGCGAACAGCACTGCCGCGATCAGCATATTGTCCACGCGCGCGGCTGTCGCCAGCGCCAGTTGGGCAAAGGTCGCCGCGATGATTCCCACCACCGCCGCCGCCACGCCGGTCAGCAGCCGATGCAATGTTGGATTGGCGACCACCGCCTCCAGTCGCTCGAAGAAGAGCATCGAAAAGGCAAAGGCGGGCAGAAACATGCCCGCCGTCACAGCCAGCGCGCCCAGCGGCCCGCCCGCCACATAGCCCACGAAGGTCGCGAAGATCACCAGCGGCGCAGGCAGCACCCCTGCCAGCGCTATCCCGTCCAGAAACGCCGAATCGCTGATCCACCCGCGCCCGACCGTGTCGGCACGCACATAAGGGATCGCCGTATAAGCCCCGCCAAAGGTCAGCAGTCCGCCCTTCAGCCCGGCAATGAACAGCATCGCCAGCGTCGCGGGCGCGTGGGTGACGATCGGTCCCGTCGCGCTCGTCGCCCCGACGAAATGCTGCACAATCATCGCGCCCAATATCGGCACCAGCAGCACCAGGACCGCCATGAAGGGCCGCTCCGCCGCCGCATAGGCCAGTCCGCCGGCCAGCAGGATGATCCAGAATGGCACCGCCATCAGCGTCGCGATCAGCGCCACCACGGCTATGCCGGCCAGCAAACGATCCTCGATAATATGCTGGCCGATCCGCACCACCGCGCGCGCAATCACCGCCAGCACGACGATCTGCACGCCAAGCAGCACACCGGTCAGCCCGACATGCCCCGCAATCCAGCCGACATAGAGCCAGCCCGCACACATCATCAGCGTCAGGCCCGGCAGCATGAAACCCAGCCCTGCCAGCAATCCGCCGATGCGTCCGCGCGCCATCATCCCCAAATGAACGCATAGTTCGTGCGCTTCGGGGCCGGGCAACACCTGCAACACCGCCAGCAACCGGTTGAAACGCGCGGGCGCGATCCAGCGCTCTTCCTCGACCAGCGCCTGACGCACCATCGCAATCTGCGCCACCGGCCCGCCAAAGGCGAGAGTGCCGAAGCGCAGGAATTTCAGGAATAAGGCGATCAGGCTGATCGGTGGCGGTCGGGTAGTATCCATCGGGTCGGTCATCAAAGCGCTCCTGACGCCGCAGGAGCGGCGAAGGGAACGGACTTGGACGGACCCCGTCTGACCGGGCGTCCGTGTTGGCCCGATGAGCCAAGCTATCGGCCAAGGCAACCGGCGATGTCAATATCGTCCCGGCACCGGCCACATCCAACCTCACATCTCCATTGATCGGCCCGTCCATCGGCAAAATGCCCTACTGGCCATGCCGCGCCCGCGCGGCTAAAGACGCAGCCCTGATGCATCGTTTCGCCAATCCCGCCCGCTTCCTCAAGATCGCCCGACCGCTCACCGGCTGGCTGTTTTGGTCTGGTCTCGTCCTGCTGCTGGCGGGCTGCGCCTGCGGTCTTTTTGTGACGCCTGCCGACTATCTTCAGGGGCAGACGGTGAGAATCCTCTACATCCATGTCCCCGCCGCCTGGTTGGGGATGGCGGGCTGGACCGGCATCGCTGTCTCGGCGCTGATGCAGCTTGTCTGGCGGCACCCGCTCGCTGCGGTCGCGGGCCGCGCCATCGCCGCGCCGGGCGCGCTGTTTACGGCCATCTGCCTTGCCACCGGCTCCATCTGGGGCCGTCCGACCTGGGGGACATGGTGGGAGTGGGACGGGCGCATGACCTCCATGCTCGTGCTGCTGTTCCTCTATCTGGGCTATATTGCCCTGGCGAATGCCAGCGCGCGTCAGAGCGTCGGGCAGGGCGGGGTCAGCAACGTCACCGCCATCTTTGGTCTCGTCGGCGCGATCAACATTCCGATCATCAACCGATCGGTCGTCTGGTGGAACAGCCTGCATCAGGGACCAAGCATCACCATGCGCGGCTCCAGCATCGACATGGCGCTGCTCTGGCCGCTGGGTCTGACGCTGCTGGGCTTTTCCCTCTGGTTCGGCGCGATCGTGCTGATGCGGATGCGCGCGATACTGGCACAGAATAAGGTCGAGGCGCGGATGCAGCGCCTTGCAAGAGGATAGCGCCATGCACCAATGGACCTTCGTGATCGCCGCCTATGCGGTGACCTTGCTGGGCACAGCGGCGGTCAGCCTGTTCAGCTGGCGCGCCATGCACCGCGCCGAGGCACAGGCCGAAACGCTGACGGGGCGGCCATGAAAGCCAAGCATCAAAGGCTGATCCTGGCGCTCGTTGCGCTTGCTGCGCTGATCGGCGCAGGCCTGCTCGCCGCCTCCGCGCTCAAAGACGAAGCCGCCTATTTCTACGCGCCCGGCGACGTGAAGGCCAAGGGCGTGGAACCTGGCAAGGCGATCCGCCTCGGCGGCATGGTGGTCAAGGGCAGCCTCAAGCGCGCGGCCGACGGCGTCACCATGGCCTTCGACGTCACCGACGGCAAAGCCACCGTCCCGGCCCGTTTCAGCGGCATCGCGCCCGACCTGTTCAAGGAAGGCAGCGGCGTCGTCGCCGAAGGATCGTTCGACGCCAAAGGCACCTTCATCGCCACCAACCTGCTGGCCAAACATGACGAACGCTACATGCCCCGCGAACTGGAAGGCATGAGCTACAATGAAACCACCCGCGAATTGCAGGTGGATAAGTGAACCATTCTCAAACCTCCGTTCGCCCTGAGCGAAGTCGAAGGGTTCGACCGACCGCAGGGAGGTCACTTCGCTATGCTCAGTGTAAGGCTTCGACTTCGCTCAGCCCGAACGGAATTTTCATCGTGGCATCCTTTTCATGATCGCTGAAACCGGCCTCGCCGCGCTCTGGCTCGCCGCGTCGCTCGCGCTGCTCCAGTTGGTCCTCGCCTTCATCGGCCTCAAGGGCAACAAGCCCGACCTGCTCGCCGCCGTCCGCCCCGCCGCCGTGGCGCAGGGCGTCCTGACCGCGATCGCCTTTGCCCTGCTCATCACCCTCTTCATGCGATCCGACGTGTCGGTGCTGCTGGTCGCGACCAACAGCCATTCGGCCAAGCCCTGGCTCTACAAATTTGCCGGGACATGGGGCAATCATGAAGGATCGATGCTGCTCTGGGTCACAGTCATGGGCGTCGCCGGGGCCGCGGTTGCCCTGTTCGAGCGCGCCCTGCGCCGCGACACGCATATGGCGACTTTGGGCGGGCAGGCCGCGATCAGCCTGGGCTTCTACGCCTTCCTGCTCTTCTCCTCAAACCCCTTCGCCCGCATCTCCCCCGCGCCAGCGGACGGGCAGGGGCTTAATCCCCTGCTGCAAGACCCCGGCCTCGCCTTCCATCCGCCCACCCTCTATTTGGGCTATGTCGGCTTATCCGTCGCCTTCTCCTTCGCCATCGGTGCGCTGCTGACGCGGCAGGTGGACGCATCCTTCGCCCGCGCCATGCGGCCATGGGTGCTGGGGGCGTGGGTATTGCTGACGCTCGGCATTACGGCGGGCAGCTACTGGGCTTATTATGAGTTGGGTTGGGGCGGCTGGTGGTTCTGGGACCCGGTCGAGAATGCCTCGCTGATGCCCTGGCTGGCCGCAACCGCCCTGCTGCACAGCGTCACCGTGCTGGCCACCCGCGACGCGCTGCGCGCCTGGACGGTGATGCTGGCCGTGGTCGCCTTCTCCATGTCGATGGTCGGCACCTTCCTCGTCCGCTCCGGCATCCTGACCAGCGTTCACGCCTTCGCTGTCGATCCGACAAGGGGCAGCTTCATTCTAGGCCTGTTGGCCCTCTATATCGGCGGCGCGCTCGCCCTGTTCGGCTGGCGCATCGGCGCGGTGCGCGAAGGCGCGCCGTTCGAACTGGTTAGCCGTGAAACCATGCTGGTCATCAACAATCTGCTGCTCACCGTGATCCTTGGCCTCGTCCTGATCGGCACCCTCTATCCGCTGATGACCGAGGCTTTCGGCCACAAAGTCTCGGTCGGCGCGCCCTATTTCGATCGCATCGCCGGGCCGATCGCACTGGCGCTGATGATCGCCATGGCGGTCGGCCCGCTGGTGCGCTGGCGGCGCGATCAGGCGCGGGTCGTTAGCAAACGTTTGCTGATCCCATTTGGAATCGCGCTACTATTGTTCGGCTTAGTGTCGGCTTTAGCCTGGGGCCGCATCGGCATCCTGCCTTTCCTCGGCCTCGTCATCGCCGGATCAGTCGCCGTCGCCAGCCTCGCGCCCTTGTGGAAACGCAACCTGCGCCGCACTCCGCTCTTCACCTACGGTATGGTCATCGCCCATCTGGGCTGCGCCGTCAGCCTCGGCGGCATGGCCAGCGACTCCGCCTTCACCGTCGAGAAGTTGGTCGCCGCCCGCCCCGGCGACATGATCGAGACCGCAGGCTGGCAGCTCCGCTTCCTCCAGATCCAGCCCATCGCCGGTGACAACTGGACCGCGCTCCAGGCAGACATGGAAGTCCGCCGTAACGGCGCGCCCGTCACCATCCACCCCCAGTCCCGCTTCTTCGCCTCACCGCCCACTTCGACCAGCGAAGCTGCGCTACTGACCCGCTGGGACGGCCAGATCTACGTCGTGCTGGGTGAGGAAGTGGAGGGTGGCCGCTGGCAGCTGCGCATCTGGTGGAAGCCCTTTGTCACGCTCATCTGGCTCGGCGGCATCATGATCGCGCTGGGCGGCGCACTGGCGCTGCTTGGCCGCGAACGGCGCGGCTGGCTGATGAAATGGCGGGCGAGGGCAGCGGCATGAGGAAATTGCTCATCTGGCTGCCGCTTGCCCTGTTCCTGGGTTTCATCGCCCTGTTCGCCAGCGGCCTCTTCCAGCCTGACGACCGCATCATCCACTCGCGCCTCGTCGGCCAGCCGCTCCCGGCCTTCACGCTCCCCGCAGCCGCCAGCGACCGCCCGTCTCTCGACAGCGCGCAACTCGCCACTGGTCAGCCGCGCCTGCTCAACATTTTCGCCAGCTGGTGTGTTCCCTGCGCCGCCGAAGCGCCGCAACTGGACGCGCTCAAAGCTGCCGGTGCCCAGATCGACGCCATCGCCATCCGCGACGCCCGCCCCGATGTCGATGCCTTCCTGAAACGCAACGGCAACCCCTATGCCCGCATCGGCCTCGACGCCCGCAGCGAAGTCCAGATCGCGCTCGGCTCGTCTGGTGTCCCCGAAACCTTCGTCATCGATGGCAAGGGCCGCATCGCCTATCAGCATATCGGCGAAATCCGCGCCGATGATGTCCCGATGATCCTTGACCGGCTGAGGGCCGCGCAATGAAGCTGATCCTTCTCCTCTTCGCATTGATCGCGACCCCGCTGGCCGCCCAGACCGCGCTCCCGCCCGCGCCCTATGCCGATCGCCAGCTTGCCGACCCGGCACTGGAGCGCAAGGCGAAGGCGCTGATGGAAACCATCCGCTGCCTCACCTGCCAGAGCCAGTCGATCGCCGACAGTAACGCCAGCATGGCAGGCGACATGCGCTCGCAAATCCGCGAACGGATCATGGCGGGCGAACAGCCCGAAGCGATCCGCGCCTGGCTGATCGCCCGCTATGGCGACTGGGTCAGTTATGAACCCACTGCAGCGCCGATTCTCTGGCCGCTCTGGGCCGCGCCGCTGGTGCTGCTGGGGCTGGGCGTCCTGCTCCTGCGTGGCCGAATCAAGCGAAAGGCGCGATCATGACCGGCTGGTTCCTCGCCTTTGGCCTTGCTGCCTTGGCCTTCCTCGCCATGCTGCTGGTGGGCCGTATCCCGCGATCCGCCCGCGAAATCAGCGCCGCCGCGCTCCTCCTCGGCCTTGCAGGCTATGCCTGGCAGGGCAATCCGGGCCTCGCCGGCGCGCCGCGTTCCATCAAGCAGGTCGAAGAACCTTTCGATGAGAAGCTGGCCGAACAACGGCGCGGCCTTGCCGAACGCTATGGTCCCGCCGGGCAGTGGCTGGTCATGTCCGATGGCCTGGGGCGGCAGGGCAAGACGAAGGAATCGGCCAATATCCTGCTGGCCGGCCTTCGCCAGACGCCCAATGACGCCAATCTCTGGCTCGGCCTTGGCAATGCGCTGGTCTCCCATGCCGATGGTGTCGTGTCGCCCGGCGCAGACTTCGCCTATCGCCGCGCACTCACCCTCGATCCCGATGGACCGGCGCCCCGCTATTTTTACGGCCTTGCCCTTGCCCGTAATGGCCAGTTGCAGGCCGCGCGTGACCTTTGGGCACCCCTTGCCGCCGCTACGCCGCCGGGCAGTGCGATCAGGACGGAACTGGAAGTCAATATCGCGCGTATCGATTCGCTGCTGGCGGCAGACGGTCCTGCCCGCCCATGATCGGCGGTCAGCCCGCATTGCGTGGCCATGGGAGCCGTGATAGGGCGCGGCGGCTTGCGGGGGTGGCGGTATTTTCCGTGATCGCCTTTGAACGGGTGTCGAACAGAGCATGACAATTCGGCTTGTCCTTCGTGGCTGACCTTCTTCCCAACACCGCGCCATCGTCCCCTACGGACGATCATGATGGCGGCCATGGCCATTCCCGGCAAAAGGCGACGATCAAGCTGGTCGTCGGCGCGATCGGCATCGTGTTCGGTGACATCGGCACCAGCCCGCTCTATGCCTTCCGCGAAACCTTCGCCGGGCATCACCCGCTCACGCTGGACCCGGACCATATATTGGGCGTGATCAGCCTGATGTTCTGGTCGATGATGCTGGTGGTGACGCTCAAATATGTCAGCATCATCATGCGCGCCGATAATAAGGGCGAAGGCGGCAGCTTGGCTCTGCTGGCGCTGATCAATGGCCAGACCAAGACGCAGCGCTGGTCGCGCGGCATCGTGCTGCTGGGCGTGTTCGCGACTGCGCTTTTCTACGGCGACTCGATGATTACCCCGGCGGTGTCGGTGCTGTCGGCGGTGGAGGGGCTTGCGGTCTATAATCCCGCGCTGGCACCGGCCATCCTGCCGGTCGTGATCATCATCCTGCTCGGCCTGTTCTGGATACAGGGGCTGGGGACGAACAAGGTCGCAGCCATGTTTGGCCCGATCATGCTGCTCTATTTCGTCACGATTGCGGGCCTTGGCGTCCTTTCCATCGTCAAGACCCCCGGCATCCTTTATGCCTTCAACCCCTATTGGGCGGTGATGTTCTTCGTCACCGATCCCTTGCCTGCCTTTCTGGCGCTGGGTTCCGTCGTGCTGGCAGTGACCGGGGCGGAGGCGCTCTATGCCGATATGGGCCATTTCGGTCGCAACCCGATCCGAGTCTCCTGGCTGGCCTTCGTCCTGCCGGCGCTGATGCTCAACTATATGGGGCAGGGCGCGCTCTTGTTCCGCGAAGGCGCAGCCGCGCTCCACAGCCCCTTCTACAATCTCGCGCCGCAATGGGGCCAATTGCCGCTGATCATGCTGGCCACCATGGCCGCCATCATCGCGTCGCAGGCGGTCATCTCCGGCGCTTTCTCGGTAACGCAGCAAGCGATCCAATTGGGCTTCATGCCCCGCCTGCGCATCGCCCACACCAGCGCCGCAACGGCAGGCCAGATCTATATTCCCCTGATCAACTGGGGTCTGATGGTCATGGTCATCCTGCTGGTGCTGACCTTCAGGACATCGTCCAACCTGACCGCCGCCTATGGCATCGCGGTGACCGGCGCCATGTTCATCGACAATGTGCTGCTGACGGTGGTGCTGTATCGTCTGTGGCACTGGAAATGGTATTATGCCGCGCCGGTGCTTGCGATATTCTACATCGTCGATGGGGCGTATCTGGCCGCGAACCTGACCAAGGTTCCCGATGGCGGCTGGTTCCCGCTGCTGATCGGCTTCATCATTTTCACCCTGCTGACCACATGGTCGCGCGGTCGCCGCCTGGTGCAGGATCGTCTGCGCGAAGCGGCCATGCCGATCCCCGTATTCGTCGCCTCTGCCGCCAACAGCGCGGTGCGCGTTCCCGGCACGGCGGTGTTCATGACGTCAACGCCCGACGGCGTCCCCCATGCGCTGCTACACAATCTCAAGCACAACAAGGTGCTGCACGAACGGGTGATCCTGCTGACGGTCAAGATCAGGGATGTGCCGGTGGTCGAGGATGACGGGCGCTGCAAGCTGGAGGATCTGGGCCGGGGCTTCTTCCGCATGGTGCTGCAGTTCGGCTTCATGCAGGAGCCGGACGTCCCCGCTGCGCTCAAAAATGTCGCTGGCTGTGGTCAGGCGTTCAAGATGATGGACACCAGCTTCTTCCTGGCGCGCCAGACGCTGCTGCCATCGGCCAAGCCGGGGATGCCGCTGTGGCGGGAAAAAATCTTCGCCTGGATGCTGCGCAACGCGGAAAGCGCGATGGAATTTTTCCGCCTGCCGACAAACCGCGTGGTCGAACTGGGCAGCCAGGTCGAGATATAAAAAAGGGCGCAGCCTTTGGCAGGCTGCGCCCCGACTTGCCTATCAGGCCGCGTCGCGATCCTTGGCGGTGATTTCCACAAGCTGACCGCCATTGATGGCGATCTTCTTGGGCTTCATCGCTTCAGGCACTTCGCGCAGCAGGTCGATCACCAGCAGCCCATCTGCCAGGTCCGCCTTTTCAACCCGCACGAAATCGGCCAACTCGAACCGCCGCTCGAAGCTGCGGTTGGCGATGCCGACATGCAGATATTTGGACCGGTCGGCTGGCGACCCTTCATCCTTGCGACCGATCACCTGGAGCAGATTCTGCTGCGCGGTGATGTCGATCTCGTCAGGCCGAAAGCCTGCAACGGCCAGCGTCACGCGATAGCGATCTTCCGACAGGCGCTCGATGTTAAAGGGCGGATAATTGTCGCCCTGGCTCAAGCGTGCGTTGTTTTCGATCAGGTCGAACAGGCGATCGAACCCGACGGTCGAGCGGCGATAGGGGGTCAGGTCAAAGTTACGCATCGTCATAATCTCCCAAAGAGCAAAATGAACCTGCCGAACCCGAAACCGGCGTCCGGCAATACTGCGTCCAGCCCCAATGGCGGCCGGACGCGCTTGATATGGTTCGGGCTTTTCGGGTTTCAAGAGGATTTTATGCGCGTCCAGCTCGGTACGGATGGACAAGGGGTGGACAGTTTGTCCCATCGCCAGGGTGCGATAAAAAGTGCAGACAAAAAAGCGCCCGGACCGTGGTTTCACGATCCGGGCGCTTAATGGACGATTGCTCGTCTCCCCCTTGGTCTGCCTCAACCGCTTCTTAGCCCCCTAAGCATCAAAGCGGGATGCAGTATCCCTGAACCACGGCCTTTTACCTGTGCTTCGAGTATCTTGCTATGACCGCTGCAGGGCGGAGTCACGGGCAAAATCAGGTGCGTGTGATTTTGCGCCGATGCCTGTGGCCACGATGCAACAATCTGGCAATGCTTGCCGTTATCGGACGCTATGCCTAGACGATCAGCCTGTCCCTCCACAAAGGCCGCCCGCGCCACATGATTCTATCCCGCTACGAACGCATGATCGCCAAACGCTACCTGTTGCCTGGCAAGGGGGAGGGTTTCATCTTCCTCGTCGCCGGGATCAGCCTGGCCGCCGTCATGTTGGGTGTCGCTGCGCTCATCATCGTCATGAGCGTCATGAACGGCTTTCGCGCCGAACTGTTCGACAAGATTGTCGGCCTCAATGGCCATGCCGTGGTGCAGGGCTATGGCGGTCGCCTGCCCGACTGGAAATCGGTTCTGGCAGAGGCCAAAGCGACGCCGGGCGTCACCAGCGCGACGCCGATGATCGAACAACCCTTGCTCGCCACCTTCAACGGCCGGGCCGAAGCCGTGCTGGTGCGCGGCATGACCGTGCCCGATATCCGCACCAACAAGACGCTCAAGGGCAAGGTGGTCGCTGGCAGCCTCGACAATCTGACCGCCAACAGCGGCAAGATCGGCATCGGATCGCGCCTGGCGGAAAATATGGGTATTCAGTTGGGCGACAGCCTGACCGTCATCAATCCCGCAGGCCGCTCCACGCCCT
Organism: Sphingobium sp. FG125; assembly: GCF_057809795.1. Lineage (NCBI taxonomy): Bacteria > Pseudomonadati > Pseudomonadota > Alphaproteobacteria > Sphingomonadales > Sphingobiaceae > Sphingobium > Sphingobium sp. FG125. Next base: position 116,397 of record NZ_JBMDKQ010000012.1, on the reverse strand, counting down.
TTGGCACAGTGCCGCGTCAGGTCGCCTATCAGGTCGCTGCCATTTTTGAGGTCGGCATCTATGATTATGATAAAGCCTTCGTCGTCATGCCGATGGAGGACGCCCAGACCCTGCTCCTGCTCGGCGATGTCGTCGGCATGATCGAGGTCGAGACGGTGAACGCCGACAAGGTCGGCCAGATATTGGAGCCGCTGGCAGGTAAGGTCGCTGGCCGCGCGGTCATCACCGACTGGCGGCAGATGAACGCTTCTTTGTTCGAGGCGCTGGCGGTCGAGCGGGTGGCGATGTTCGTGGTGCTGTCGATCATCGTGCTGGTCGCGGTGTTCAACATCCTTTCCTCGCTGATCATGCTGGTGCGCGCCAAGACGCGCGACATTGCGATTTTGCGGACGATGGGGGCCAGCCGCTCAGGGCTGGTGCGGATTTTCATGACCGTGGGCGTCACGATCGGCACGCTTGGCATGGTGGCGGGGCTGATCCTGGGCTTCACCTTCCTCTTCTTCCGCCAGAGCGTGGTCAACGCGATCCAGTTCCTGACCGGCCAGAACCTCTGGGATCCTTCGATCCGTTTCCTGACCGAACTGCCCTCTCAGGCCGATCCGGTGGAGATCGCCACCATCTGCATCATGGCGCTGGTATTCAGTTTCCTCGCTACCCTCTATCCGGCCTTCAAGGCCGCCAATACCGATCCGGTGCAGGTTCTCCGCTATGAATGACATTCTCAAGGTCACAGGCCTCACCCGCAGTTTCACTCAGGGCGGTGAGACGATCCATGTCCTGCGCGGCGTCGACCTGACCGTGGGGCAGGGCGAGATCGTCGCGCTGCTGGGACCGTCAGGCTCCGGCAAATCCACCCTGTTGCAGGCGGTTGGTCTGCTGGAGGGCGGCTTTGACGGGTCGATCCGCATTGATGGCGAGGAAGCGGCCAAGCTCGATAATGACGGTCGCACCCGCTTGCGCCGCGATGCCATGGGCTTCGTCTATCAGTTCCACCATCTGCTGCCCGATTTCAACGCGACCGAAAATGTCATCCTGCCGCAGGTGATCCGCGATACCGACATGGCGATTGCGCGAACCCGCGCGGAATCGCTGCTGACATCTTTGGGCCTAGGCCATCGCCTCGACCATCGCCCTAGCCAATTGTCGGGTGGCGAACAACAACGTGTCGCCGTCGCCCGCGCCCTTGCCAACCGGCCCGCCTTGGTGCTGGCGGACGAACCCACGGGCAATCTGGACGAGCGCACCGCCGACATCGTGCTGGCCGAATTTCTGCGGCTCGTGCGCGAAGAAGGATCGGCGGCATTGGTCGCGACCCATAATGAACGGCTGGCGGCCAAGATGGACCGGGTGGTCCGGTTGCATGAGGGCGTTTTGGAGTAACGATCCAATCTTACCCACAGACTTTTCTCCAGCAGGGCTGGTCACGAATCAAGCCTTCTGGATAGTATGCTCCATGCCTCACGCCGCTTTCGTTCCGCTCCGCATTTTCTCCTCCTACACCATGCTGGAGGGGGCGATCGATCCCAAGAAGATCGCCAAGCAGGCCAAGGCGCTGGGTTTCCCCGCCGCCGCGATCACCGACCGCAATGGTCTCTACGGATCGATGGCCTTCTCCGACGCCTGCAAGAGCGAGGGGGTGCAACCGCTGATCGGTGCGATGCTGGGCATATTGCGGCCCGGTCGTCCGGCTAATGCGGCCCCGGTGCATGATTGGCTGGCGCTCTATGCGCAGGATGAGACGGGCTATGACAATCTGTGCGCTTTGGTGTCGATGGCACATCTCGACCGGCCATTGGAAGAAGTGCCGCATGTCGGGCTGGACGTGCTGGAAGGCCGCACCGACGGGCTGATCGCGCTGACGGCAGGGGGTGAGGGCGCACTGGCACGGCTGTTCGCGGAGGATCAGCCCGACGCGGCGCTGGCCTATGCGCAGCGGCTGGAAGCGCTGTTCCCCGACCGGCTCTATATCGAAATCTGCCGTCGGCTCGATCCGGTCGAGGGGAAGGCCGAGCCGGAGTTGCTGGAGCTGGCCTATGCCCGCAACCTGCCCTTGGTCGCGACTAACCCGACCTGCTTTACCGAGCCGCATTTCCACGCCGCGCATGACGTCATGCTCTGCATTGCCGACAGCGCTTACGTTGACATGCCCGACCGGCGCACCAGTTCGCCCGACGCCTGGATGAAACCGGCAGCCGAAATGCGGCGCCTGTTCGACGATCTGCCCGAAGCATTGGCCAACACGCTGGTCGTCGCCCAGCGCTGCGCGGTTGCAGCCCCCAAGCGCAAGCCGATCCTGCCGAGCCTGGCTGGCGATATCGAGGGCGAGGCGCGGATGCTGCGCGATCTGGCGAGTGCCGGTCTCGACGCGCGGTTGGCCAAGCTCGGCATCATCGACGACGCAGCGCGCCAGCCCTATCTCGACCGGCTCAAATTTGAGACCGACATCATCATCCAGATGGGCTTTCCCGGCTATTTCCTGATCGTTGCCGACTTCATCAAATGGGCGAAGGACCATGATATTCCGGTGGGTCCGGGCCGTGGTTCCGGCGCAGGCTCGGTCGTCGCCTGGGCGCTGCTGATCACTGATCTTGATCCGCTGCAACTGGGCCTGCTGTTCGAGCGCTTCCTGAACCCGGAACGTGTGTCGATGCCCGACTTCGACATCGATTTTTGCGAAACACGGCGGGGTGAAGTCATCCGCTACGTCCAGCAGAAATATGGCACCGATCATGTTGCGCAGATCATCACATTCGGAAAACTCAAGGCGCGCGCGGTTCTGAAAGATACCGGGCGCGTCCTCCAGATGAGCTATGGCCAGGTCGATCGCCTCGCGAAGCTGGTGCCCAACCACCCGACCGATCCCTGGACACTGGAACGATCGCTGAACGGCGTGGCGGAGTTCCGCGCGGAATATGACAATGACGCGCAGGTCAAACGGCTGATCGACTATGCGATGAAGCTGGAGGGCTTTCCGCGCCACAGTTCCACCCATGCCGCAGGCGTGGTGATTGGCGACCGACCCTTGCAGCAACTGGTCCCGCTTTACCGCGATCCGCGGTCCGACATGCCTGTCACCCAGTTCGACATGAAATATGTCGAGGGTGCGGGCCTTGTGAAGTTCGACTTTCTGGGGCTGAAAACCCTGTCGGTGCTGCAAAAGGCGGTGCAACTGCTGGCGGCGCGGGGTGTCACGGTCGATCTGGATACGCTCAGCTGGGACGATAGCGCCGTCTATGACCTGCTCCAGCGCGGCGATACGGTCGGCGTGTTCCAGCTGGAATCGGAAGGGATGCGCAAGACGCTGGCCGCCGTCCGCCCGACCAATTTCGGCGACATCATCGCGCTGGTCTCGCTGTATCGGCCCGGCCCGATGGACAACATCCCGATGTTCGGGCGGCGCAAGAATGGGCAGGAGGAGATTGAATATCCCCACATATTGCTGAAGCCGATCCTGGAAGAGACATATGGCATCTTCGTCTATCAGGAACAGGTGATGCAGGCCGCGCAGATATTGGCTGGCTATAGCCTGGGCGACGCCGACCTGTTGCGCCGCGCGATGGGCAAGAAGGTGAAGGCGGAGATGGACGCGCAGCGGTCCCGCTTTGTCGACGGCTGTGCCGCTAGCGACATCAAGCCGACCAAGGCGAATGAATTGTTCGACTTGATCGACAAGTTCGCAGGCTATGGCTTCAACAAATCGCACGCGGCGGCTTATGCCTTGCTTGCCTATCAGACGGCGTGGCTCAAGGCGCATTATCCGGCGGAATTCTATGCCGGGTCGATGGCGTTCGATATTCACCTGACCGACAAGCTGACCGTGTTCGTGGACGATATGCGGCGCATGGGGCTGACCTGTCTGCCGCCCGACATTAACCGCAGCCAGGCGGACTTTTCGGTCGAGCCGATCGCGCATGAGGGCGATGATCCGCGTCTGGGCTATGCGGTGCGCTATGCGCTGGGCGGCCTGAAAGGCGTGGGTGAGAAGGCGATGGACCAGCTGGTCGCGGAACGTGACGCCGGTGGGCTGTTCAAGAGCCTGGATGATATTGCCGACCGGATCGAGCCGCGCCTGCTCAACCGGCGGCAGCTGGAGAGTCTGGCGGCCTCTGGTGCATTCGATGCGATCCATGCCGACCGGGCGGGGGTTCACGCAGCGGCCGAGACGATATTGAGCGTTGCGTCGAGCGCGGCGCAGGCGCGGGAAAGCGGGCAGGGCGGGCTGTTTGGCGATGTTGAGACGCCCCATGCCGACGTCCGTATTCCGCCGCATCAGGCTTGGTCGGTGGCGGACCGGATGGCGCAAGAGAAGGAGGCATTCGGCTTCTATTTCTCCGCCCACCCGGTCGATCGCTACCGCCATCTGGCCGATGCGCGGGGGGCAAAAAGCTATGGCGCGATCTGCGTGGAGCCATTGACCGGCGAGGCGCGCGCCACTGGCGTCATGGCGGCGATGGTCGAGGATGTGCGCTGGCGCGAGACCAAGCGCGGGGCGCGTTATGCCAATGCGACATTTTCCGACAGTAGCGGGCAGTTTCAGGCCAGCTGCTTCGAGGAGGATGCCTGCAAGGCGATCGAGGAACTGGTGCGGGATGGCGATTGTGCGCTGCTCTATGTCGAGTTGGACCGACTGCCGGGCGAGGAAACGCCGCGTGTGACGGTGCGCAAGATCGAGCCGTTCAAGCTGATCGCCGGCGCGTCGCGGATGGAACTGGTGGTCGATGCGACTGATCCGGCGGCGGTCGAGGCTTTGGCGGCGCTGATGGCGCAGAGCCGGGGCGGGCGGAGCGAATTGTTCCTGCGCACGCCGGCTGCGAACGGGCAGGCGGTGCGGCTGTTCCTGGGCGATGATTTCCTGCTGGGCGCGGATCAGGTCGATGCCATATCGGTGATTCCCAACCTGACGATCCACCGGTTCGAGCGGATGGAGGCGACGCAGGACGGCTATCGCACCCGCAACCGCCGGGCGGGGATGCGACTGGTCGGCTGACGATCATAGCAGCCGCATCTGCGCGCCTTCGGGTGGGCGGAACAGGTCGGTGCGCAGGGTTAGGCGTTCCGCCCCCAGCCCGGCGCGCTTGCGGGCCTTGACGAAACGGGAGCGGATGAGGTCCGCCCATACGCCATGGCCCCGCATCCGGCTGCCGAAATTGGGGTCATTGTCGCGTCCGCCGCGCAACTCGCGGATGATCGCCATCACCCGCGCCGCGCGATCGGGATAATGGGCATCGAGCCAGGCGCGGAACAAAGGCGCGACTTCATGGGGCAGGCGGACGGGGATATAGGTGACTTCGCGCGCGCCAGCGGCGGCGACGCGGGCGACGATATTCTCAATCTCATGATCGGTGATGGCCGGGATGATTGGCGAGAGGCTGGCATAGACCGGCACGCCAGCGTCCGCCAGTCGCCGGATCGCCTCCACCCGGCGCAGCGGATGCGGTGCGCGCGGTTCCAGCGTGCGGGCGACCGCCGGGTCGAGCGTCGTCACCGAAATCGCGACCGACACCAGCCTGTCGCGCGCCATGGCGGCGAGTAGATCCAAGTCGTGCAGGATGCGGTCGGACTTGGTGGTGATGAACACGGGATGGCGACATTCCGCCAGCAGTTCCAAGATAGATCGCGTGATCCCCCAGTCCTTCTCGATCGGCTGGTAAGGATCGGTATTGGTGCCCAGGGCGATGGGCATGACGGCGTAATTTTTCTTCGACAGTTCGGCGCGCAGCAATTTGGCGGCGTCGGGCTTGGCAAACAGCTTCGTTTCAAAATCCAGCCCCGGCGACAGGTCATGATAGGCGTGGGACGGCCGCGCGTAGCAATAGATGCAGCCATGTTCGCAGCCGCGATAGGCGTTGATCGACTGGTCGAAACCAATGTCGGGCGACGTGTTGCGGGTGATGATCGTGCGGGGATGTTCGACCGTCACCTGCGTCCGGCGGCGGGGGACCGGTCCGTCAATATCGGCCACGGCGTCGAGCCAGTCACCGTCGGTTTCGCGTTTGGGCAGGGAAAAACGCACACTTTGTGCGTTGAGTGTTGCGCCTCTCCCTTTCTCTATTCCCATGACGGGATAAGAACATAAAAGGAACAAAATGTCAATCGGAAGTTCGTAAAGCTAGCCCATATCGCATATGGCAAGTCCGGGTCAGCGCTCCGTCAGGCGGGGCATCAGTTCGACGAAATTGCAGGGGCGGAAGCGGCTGTCGAGTTGGCTGGACAAGATGCCGTCCCACGCATCTTTGACTGCGCCGGTCGATCCGGGGAGCGCGAAGATATAGGTGCCGCGCGCGACGCAGGCGGTGGCGCGGGACTGGATGGTGGATGTGCCGATCGTCTGGTAGCTGAGCCAGCGGAACAGTTCGCCAAAGCCCGGAATTTCCTTGTCCTGCACCTGGGCCAGCGCTTCGGGGGTGATGTCGCGGCCAGTGACGCCGGTGCCGCCGGTGGTCAGGATCACGTCTATGTCTGGATCGTCTATCCAGGCGTGGAGCCGGGCGACGATCGCCGATTTGTCGTCGCGCTCGATATAGCGGGCAGCCAATATATGGCCCGCGCTTTCCAGCCGCTCGACCAACGTGTCGCCGGAACGATCGTCAGCGGCGCTGCGCGTGTCGGACACGGTGAGGACGGCGATGCGGACGGGAATGAATGTCCGGCTTTCGTCGATCGGCATCAGTCGGACCCGCCACCCATGCTGGCGCGGCCATCGGCCTGGCTGATGCGAACAAGTTTCACCCCCTTGGCATTGGGGAAGGTCGGCCACATGCCCTGCGCCATGCCGGTCAGGCAGTCAGCGGTCCCCTTCGCCTGGATCTGGTACATCCAGTAATTGCGCATGACGATGTTCACATAGGCGCGGGTTTCATAATAGGGCAGCGATTCCATGAACAACAATGGATCGCCCTTGTCCTTGACCTGGCTGTTCCACCGTTCGACCGGCAGAGGACCGGCATTGTATGCCGCCATCACCTTGGGGAGTAGCCCGCCGGTGGCGCTCATGTCGCGCAGCGCTTCGAGATAGCGCTGGCCAAATTCCATGTTGGTGGAGGGCACGAAGAGTTGCGCCGCAGACGCCAGCCCCATGTCGCTGCCGGTGCCGGGGCGCACCTGCATCAGGCCGCGCGCGCCCGCGCTGCTGACGACATCGGAACGGAAGCCCGATTCCTGCAAAGTGTGGGCGTAGATCAGCGAAGGATCGACCCGCCAGCCGCCGTCGGGGCGCCAGTCGGGCGCGGGGAATCGGGCGAAGCTGGCCGGTTGCTTGCCCGCCGGGCCATTATGGGCAAGCCAGAGCTGGGTCGCGGGGAGATTGAGCGCGCTCGCCAGGCGGAGCAGCGCGTCATATTGGGCGGTGCCGCCAATCCTGGCCTGATAGCGCAGCATTTCGTCGGCGCGGCCGGTATCGCCGATCGCGGCGAGGGCGATGGCGGCACGGGCATTGGGGCTGTCCTTGAGCGCCAGCCATTCAGCCTGACCGAACCGGGTGGCGACCGGTGGGGCGCCAAGCGGCATCCCCAGCGATTCGCGCGCCAGCAGGCCGTAGAAGGTTTCTTCCGAACGAGCGGCGAGTTTGAGATAGTTGGCGACCTTGCCTGCTTCGCCGCAGACCATATAGGCGCGCGAGGCCCAATAGGCGCCAGCGGCGCGCATGTCTGCGTTGGTGGCAAAGGCTGCGACATTGGCGAAGGCGGGGGCCGCGGCGCGGCAGTCATTCTGACGCCATGCAGCAAGGCCTGCGGTCCAATGCGCCTGCACGGTCCAGTCGCCGCCGGTGCGGGTTTCGAGCGCGCGGGCGGCCATGCGGCGGGCATTGGCGTCGTCATTTTCGATATAATAGGCCCAGGCGACCCGCTGGCGCACTTCGGTCAGCCCTTCTGGCGTCAGGCCGGTTTCGCCGGTGGCCAGCAGCGCTTCGGCGCCGACGGGATCGTCGATCTTGACGAAATTCTGGATCTGGCCCGCCAGCGCGATCGCCAGCGTGTCGGTCTTGGTCGATCCGACATATTCGCGGCGGGGCGCAGACCCCAGCCACACCATTTTCTGCACCTGCGGCAGGGTGGGCAACATGGTCGCGCCGCGCTTTTCGGCGAGGCGGGATAGCTGGTCCGCCCTGGGTAGCCAAGCGGCCTTGTTGATGAGGTCGAGCAGGTCGAACAGTTCGACCCTGGGCGATCCTTTTGCGAGATAAAGTTCGGACAAAGCGAACGGGCGGACGGCATCCTGCGCATCCAGCGCGTTGATCATCGTTCTGGCTTCGGCCCATTGCTGGCCCTGAAGGGCGGTGAAGATGGCGCGATAGCTGGCCTTTGCCCCGTCGCCAATCTGAAGCGGCGAAGCGGGCGCGGCGGTGATTGCAGGAGAAATCGGGGCGGTTTCGGCACGGGCGGGCAGCGTTGCAGTCAGTCCCATGGCCATCAGGGCCAGGCTGGACATTTGGGTCGCGGCACGAATCACGGGCGGACTTCCTCGATCAGACTTTGCAGGGCGCGCCAACATTCCGCTTTCGCCGCTGGCTGGGTCAGCAGCAGGCGGGGATGAAATGTGGCGACGGCAGGCACAATGCCGCCTTCATGGTTAAAGTCGCGTAAACCATCGGGGGGCGTGGCGGCATCCGTCGGAAGCAGCGCACGGATCGTCCGATCGCCCAGCAGCAGCAGGCGGCGCGGCCGGGCGAGGGCGACATGGGCGCGCATCCGGTCGGCCACGGTGGAAAGATCAGCGGCCTCCACCATGCCGCCGGGCGGACGGGCGGTGAAGAGCGAAGCCAGATGAATGGTGGAGCGGTCCAGCCGGATCGCGCGCAGCATCGCGTCGAACAGGGCGCCAGCGCGATCGGCGAGCAATTGCCCCGCCGCCATGTCCGCCGGATCGGGCAGGTCGGTGACGACCATCAGCGATGCGCCTTCGCCACCGGTTGGCAATATGGGTGCGCCGGGCCAGCGCCGTTCGGGCTGGGCAGGATCGGTGGCAAGCCAGCCAAGGAACGAATCGAGGCTTTGGGGCTCTTTTTCAGTGGTGGCGGACGCCGTGCCGGCGCGAATCGTCGCTTTAGGATCGGCGGCAGCCACAGGACGCAGCCAGTTGACCGGCGAATCGCCGACGGCGCCATCCACGCCCGCGAGCGTCCACCACGCCATATAGGCGTCGGCAGCCGCCGCATGATCCTGCAATTCACCCCGCATATAATCATCTAGGGCCAGAGGTTGACGAAGGGGTCAAGATTCTTCATCGCCATGATTGGCAAAGCGTTGGAGTAATAAGGCGACTGGATGGACGGGGTGCAGCCCGCCGGTGGCCCATTGGAGGGTTTATGAGCGAACGGGAATCGATGCCCTATGACGTCGTCATCGTCGGTGGGGGACCGGCGGGATTGTCATCGGCAATCCGGCTGAAACAGCTGGCCAATGACGCCGGGCAGGAACTGGCCGTGTGCGTGCTGGAAAAGGGGTCGGAAATCGGCGCCCATATCCTGTCGGGCGCGGTGATTGACCCAAAGGCGCTGGACGAATTGCTGCCGGAATGGCGCGACATGGGCTGTTCTCTGGCCGAGACGCCGGTGACCGACAATCAGCACTGGTTCCTGACCAAGAGCGGCAAGATGGCGATGCCGCACATCATGACGCCGGGCTGGATGCATAATAAGGGCACCTATACCGGATCGCTGGGTAATCTGTGCCGTTGGCTGGCCGAGCAGGCCGAGGGTCTGGGCGTCGAGATTTTCCCCGGCTTTGCCGCTGCCGAAATTCTCTATAACGAAGATGGCAGCGTGAAGGGCGTGGCCACCGGCGACATGGGTGTCGACCGGGAGGGCGTGAAGAAGGGCGATTATCAGCCCGGCCTGGAGCTGCACGCGAAATATACTTTCTTTGCCGAGGGCGCGCGCGGCCACCTGACCAAGATATTGAAGCGTCAGTTCGCACTCGACGCGGACTGCGAACAGCAGGTCTATGGACTGGGCATGAAGGAATTGTGGGACATTGATCCTGCCATGCACAAGCCGGGCCTCGTCATCCATTCGCAGGGCTGGCCGCTGACCGATGCTTATGGTGGTGGGTTCCTCTACCATCAGGCCAATGGCCAGGTGGCATTGGGCTTTGTCGTCGGGCTGGGGTATCGCAACCCGCATCTCTACCCGTTCGAGGAATTTCAGCGCTGGAAGCAGCACCCGGAAATCCGCAAATATCTCGAAGGCGGCCGGCGCGTCTCTTACGGTGCGCGGGCGATCAACGAGGGCGGCTGGCAGTCCATTCCCAAGCTGGTGTTCCCCGGCGGCGCGCTGATCGGCTGTTCGGCGGGCTTTGTGAACGTGCCACGGATCAAGGGCACGCATACGGCGATGAAGTCCGGGATGCTGGCGGCCGAAGCGGCCTTTGCCGCGGTGCAGAGCCAGCGCGGCAGCGACGTTCTGACCGATTATGAGGATGTGCTGCGCTCCAGCTGGATCGCCGATGAGCTGAAGCTGGTAAAAAATGCTGAGCCTCTGCTGAGCAAGTTCGGCGGCACGATCGGCACCGCGCTGGCGGGCATCGATATGTGGATGCGGACGCTCAAAATCGGCCTGCCGTTCACGATGAAGCACAAGCCGGACAATGAGAAAATCTGGCCCAAGGAGGCGTGCGAAAAGATCGCCTATCCCAAGCCCGATGGCGTGGTGAGTTTCGATCGCCTCTCGTCGGTGTTCCTGAGCAACACCAATCATGAAGAGGACCAGCCGGTTCATTTGCAGCTGAAGGATCCCGCGATCCCGATCAGCTACAACCTGCCCCTTTATGACGAGCCGGCGCAGCGTTATTGTCCCGCAGGCGTCTATGAAGTGGTCGGTCAGGAAGAGGGCAATCCCCGTTTCCAGATCAACGCGCAGAATTGCGTCCATTGCAAGACGTGCGACATCAAGGACCCGACCCAGAATATCAACTGGGTCGTCCCAGAAGGCGGTGGAGGACCGAACTATCCCAATATGTAAGCGCCTGATCCTTTTCATGCTGTTGACGACCCCGGCGGTTTTTCCAGCCGGGGCGTCGGTCGATCCGCAGGGCGCGCTGCACGCCTATGCGCGGGCGCGGCTGGCGGACGGGGATGGGGCGATGGGGCTGGCGGTGGACAGCTATCGCGCGGCGCTGACGCTTGATCCGGCGAGTGTCGAAGTGGCGCGGCGATCCTATGGTCAGGCGCTGGAAAGCGGCGACCGGGCGTTGGCCTTGCGGTCGGCGGCCTTGCTGGAGGGGCAGGGGGCTTTGCCGCGCGACGGCACGCTGCTGCTGATCGGTGAGGCGCTGGGGCGCAAGGATTGGACGGGCGCGCGGACGCTGACGGCGCGGATGGTGGAGGAAGGGAATTTCTCCTTCCTCGCGCCCATCATCACCAGTTGGATCACATTGGGTGAGGGGCATTATGCCGCGCCGGTGGTGGCGGGGCAGGACCGTTTTGCCGCGCTGGCGCAGCGTTATGTCGATGAGCATGTGGCGTTGCAGGCGCTGGGTCGCGGCGATCTGACGGCGGCGGTGCCCGCGATTCGGCGGGCGATTGCGCTGCGTGGCGGCGATAGCGCGCTGTTGCGGCTGACGCTGGCGGCGCAGTTGGCAGGGCGGGGCGCGAAGGCGGAGGCGCTGATGCTGTTGCCGCCGGGCGAAGCGGCCTTTGCGCGGGCGCGGGCCGATCTGGCGCGGGGCAAGGTGAAGGCGGCGGCGATCACGCCGGTGCAGGGCTATGCCCGGCTGCTGTCGCGGCTGGCGGTTGATGTGGCGTCGGACCCCAGCGGCGCGGCGATGGGCATTCGGCTGGCGCGGATCGCGACCTTTGCCGATCCGGGCGGGGCGGAGGCGCAGCTGGTGGCGGCGCAGCTGCTGAGTGCGGGCGGGCTGGCGCTGGGCGGCGTTGCCGAAGCGCGCAAGGTGCCGGTCGACGGCTGGTATGGGGCGCTGGGTCAGGCGGAACTGGTCGATGCGCTGGCGGCGGCGGGCGAGACGCAGGCGGCGCTGGCGCTGGCACGATCGCTGGCGGCGGAACCGGGCGCAGGAAGCGAACGGCAGGTGCGGCTGGGGCGGTTGCTGGCGGATATGGATGATTTTGACGGTGCGGCGGCGGCGTTCCGGGCCGCGCAGGCGGGCTATGGCGAGGGCGAACTGCCCTGGGCGCTGCTGCTGTTCGAAGGCAGTGCGCTGGAACAGGGCAAGCGCTGGGACGAGGCGCGGGTCGTGCTGGAGCGGGCGGCGGCCCTGGCCCCGAACGAACCGATGGTGCTGAACTATCTGGGCTATGCGCAAATTGAGCGGCGGCAGAATGTCGCGGCGGCGCTGGACCTGATCAAGAAGGCGAGTGCGCTGAAACCCCAGGATGCCTCGATCGCCGATTCGTTGGGCTGGGCGCATTATGTGACCGGCGATGTGGCGGGCGCGGTGCCGGTGCTGGAGCGGGCGGCGGCGGGTGCGCCGGGCGACGCGACGATCAATGAGCATCTGGGCGACGCGCTGTGGAGCGCAGGGCGGCGCTATGAGGCGCGCTATGCCTGGGCGGCGGCGTCGCTGTTTGCGCAGGGGGATGGCGCGGCGCGGATCGCAGCGAAGGTCGAGCAGGGATTGAAGCCTGAATATGCCGCACCCTGATCTGGACGCGGGCCTGATGATCGAAACCGCCTATGCCAAGGTGAATGTCGCGCTGCATGTGCGGGCGCGGCGGGACGATGGCTATCATGCGCTGGAAAGCCTGTTCGCCTTTGCCGAACATGGCGACCAGCTGAGTGCGGTGGCGACCGACGACGGGGCGATCGACCTGATCATCGACGGGCCGTTTGGCCGCTCACTGGAGGCGGGGCCGGGCAATCTTGTCATAAAGGCGGCGCGGGCGTTGCAGGCCTATCTGGGCGATCAGCGCGGCGCGGCGATCCGCCTGACCAAGATATTGCCGGTGGCGTCGGGGATTGGCGGCGGGTCGGCGGATGCGGCCGCGACGCTGCGGTTGCTGGCGCGCTTGTGGGATGTGCGGATCGAGGCGGAGGAGCTGGCGGGGCTGGCGCTCGATCTGGGGTCCGATGTTCCGGCTTGCGTCGCCAGCGTGACGCAGATGGTGACGGGGCGCGGCGAAGGGCTGCGACGGCACCGGGTCGAGGGGCTGGAGGGGATGGCGATGCTGCTGGTCAATCCGGGGGTCGGCCTGTCCACGGCGCAGGTGTTCAGCGGTTGGGACCGGGTGGATCGCGGACCGCTCGATGCGGCGAGTCTGGAGGCGCTGGTGGCGCAGGGGCGCAATGATCTGGAAGCGCCCGCGATGGCAGAGGCACCGGTGATTGCGCAGGTGCTGGCTGCGCTGGCAGGGCATCAGGGGTTGCGGCTGGCGCGCATGTCCGGGTCTGGTGCGACATGCTTTGCGCTGTTCGATAGCGATGCGGCGATGGCCGACGCGGCGATGGCGGTGCAGGCGGCGCATCGCGACTGGTGGATGATGGAAACGCGGATCAGGACGGCATGAGCGAGGCCTTTACCCAGATTGACGGCGGCGGTCTGGACGTGCTGATCATCGCCGATCATGCATCGGCGCGGGTGCCGGACGATATTGACCTGGGCATCGACCCCGCGTTGCTGACCAATCATATCGCCATCGACATCGGCGTGGCTGAGGTCAGCGCGCTGCTGGCGGCGCAACTGGGCTGCACCGCGATATTGGGCGGCGTATCGCGGCTGGTGATCGACCTTAATCGCGAGGCCGATGCGCCGGGCCTGTTGCCGGTGATGAGCGACGGCCATGCCATATCCGGCAATCGCGACGCCGATCTGGCGCAGCGGATGGTGCGTTTCCACCATCCCTATCATCATCAGGTCGAGCGGCTGTTGGCGGCGATGACCGCGCCGTTCATCCTGTCGGTGCATAGCTTCACGCCGCATCTGGCCAGCGATCCGGGGCAAAAACGGCCCTGGGAGATTGGCGTGCTGTATAATCAGGATGATCGCGCCGCGCGGATCGCAATCCCCTTGCTGGAGGCAGAGGGGCTGATCGTCGGGGACCAGTTGCCCTATTCAGGCAAGCAATTGAACGCGACGATGAACCGCCACGCCGAAGCCAATGGCATCCCCTATCTGGGCATCGAGATGCGGCAGGACTTGGTGGGGGACGCAACGGGCCAGCGGCGCTTTGCCGATATTTTGGGGCCGGTGGTGCTGGCGTGCCGGAAGGCGTTGACGTGAGGCTCTTGCTGGCGGCTGTCCTGTTGCTCGCGGCCTGTGGCGGGGAAACCGGCAAGCTGGGCAATGCGGTGCAGCCGGAGCAGGCTGCGGGTCCGGTCGATGATGGCAAGGCGGACTGCGCGATCGGGGCGGATGCGGCCTGGGCGCGGGATTGCCTGATCGAGCGGGCGGGCGAGATATTGACGATCCGTCATCCCGATGGCGGGTTTCGCCGTTTCCGGGTGCTGGCTGATGGACGCGGGCTGGAGGCGGCGGATGGTGCGGAGATGGCGCGGTTGCAGATCGTCGAGGCCGGGCTGGTCGAAATCCGCATTGGCGGCGACCGCTATCGCCTGCCCGTAAAGGTCGCCGGATCGGCGCCATGAATGCCGGGACGCCCATCCTGACCGCCGCGCAGATGCGCGCAGCGGAACAGGCGTTGTTCGATGCGGGTGTCGATGATTATGGATTGATGGAAAAAGCGGGCGCGGCGGCGGCCGAGATCATCTGGCGCGCGGGCGGGGTGCGCGACACGTTGGTCCTGTGCGGGCCGGGCAATAATGGCGGCGATGGTTATGTGATCGCCCGGCTGCTGCGGGCGCGGGGCGTGCCGGTGCGGGTGGCGGCGCTGCGGGAGAGTGGCACGGAGTCCAGTCGCCGGGCGCGGGCGGCGTGGGACGGGCCGGTCGAAGATGTGGCGGCGGCTGGGCCTGCGATGCAACTCGTTGATGCGCTGTTCGGCACGGGCCTGTCGCGGGGGCTTGATCCGGCGGTGGCGGCACGGCTGTGCGACCTGACCGGGGCGGCAAGCCACAGCTATGCGATCGACCTGCCGAGCGGGGTGGAGACGGACAGCGGTGCGCTACTGTCGGCCGTGCCGCATTTTGGCGTCTGTATCGCGCTGGGTGCGCTCAAGCCGGCGCATCTGCTCTACCCGGCGGCGGGGTATGTCGCGCGGCTGATCTGCGCTGACATTGGCGTTCCAGCGTCGGACAGGGTTCACCGGCTGATGCCGCCCCGACTCGCCGCACCGGGCGCGGAGGATCATAAATATAGGCGCGGACTGGTTGCCGTGGTCGGGGGCGCGATGGCCGGGGCCAGCCTGCTGGCGGCGCAGGCGGCGGCGCGATCGGGCGCGGGGATGGTGCGGCGGCTGGCGGCGGATGATCTGCGCCATGGGGCTGACGCTATCGTGACGCAGGAGGCCGGGACGATCGAGGCGCTGCGTGATGGGCTGAACGATGCGCGGCTGGCGGCGGTGTTGGTCGGGCCGGGCATGGGGCGCGACGCTGTGGCGCGGGCGCGGCTCGATGCGGTGCTGGGTTGTGGGCATCGGCTGGTGCTGGATGCAGATGCGCTGACCCTGATCGGGGTCGATCAGATACCAGACGGCGCGATCCTGACCCCGCATGAGGGCGAATTTGTGGGGCTGTTCGGCGACCTGCCGGGCAGCAAGATCGACCGGGTGCGGGCGGCGGCAGCGCGCAGCGGCGCGGTGGTGATCTACAAGGGCGCGGACAGCGTGATTGCAGCGCCGGACGGTCGGGTGGCGGTGGCGTCGGGCGCGTCGCACTGGCTGTCGACCGCCGGGACTGGCGATGTGCTGGCGGGGCTGGTTGCCGGGCGGTTGGCGGTGACGGGCGACGCATTCCGCGCGGCGGGTGAGGCCGTGTGGCTGCATGGCAATGCGGCGCGGCGGGCGAGCGCGGCTTTTATCGCCGATGATTTGCTTGCCGCGTTGCCAGCGGCTATCGCCGCGCGATTGTGACCGACACTGACCCAGACATCATCATCCGCATCGCCGCCAGGGGCGATGGCATTACCACCGATGGCCGCCATGCCGCGCTGACCGCGCCGGGCGACCGGCTGCTGGCCGATGGCACGACCATCGCCGGGCCGCATCGCGTCGAGCCGCCCTGCGTGCATTTCCCGACCTGTGGCGGGTGCGAATTGCAGCATGTCGATGAGGCCAGCCTGGCTGATTTCGTCACTGGGCGTGTGGTTGGTGCGCTGGCGGGGCAGGGCGTCGTGGCGCAGACGGTGTTGCCGCCGCATCTCTCGCCACCGATGACGCGGCGGCGGGCATCGCTGCGCGCGGCGCGGGCGGGCAAGACCATCACGATCGGCTTTGCCGAGGCGGGCAGCCATACGCTGATCGACTTGCAAATGTGTGCTGTGCTGGACCCGCGCCTGTTCGCGCTGCTGGCGCCGTTGCGGGGGTTGCTGCGGCTGATCCTGCCGGACAAGCGGGCGGCGCATGTGCGCCTGTCGCTGATCGACCAGGGCGTCGACCTGCTGCTGGAGGGCGTGAAGGTCGAGGGGCTGGCGGCGGACGAAGGGCTAGGCGATTTTGCGCGGACGCATGGGCTGGCGCGGCTGACGATCGACGAGGGCGACGGGCCGCAGACACGCTGGGAGCCGGAGGCCGCGACGGTGACATTTGGCGGCGTGCCGGTGGCGTTCCCGCCCTTCTCCTTCCTGCAAGCCACGCCCGATGGCGAAGCGGCGCTGGTAGAAACGGTGCGCGATGCGATGCCGGAGACGGGCGCGGTGGCGGACCTGTTTTGCGGGCTTGGCACATTCGCGCTGGCACTGGGGGCGGAGCGACCGGTCTATGCGGCGGAGGGTGCGCGCGACGTGGTGCTGGCGCTGAAGCTGGCGGGGCAGCGGGCGCAGCGGCGGATGGTGGCGGATCATCGCGACCTGTTCCGCCGTCCGTTGACGCCTGAAGAGTTGAACCGCTTTGCCGCCGTGGTGATCGATCCGCCGCGCGCGGGGGCGCGGGAACAGGTGATGCAACTGGCGCAGTCGAGCGTGCCGGTGATCGCCTATGTGTCTTGCAATCCGGCGAGTTTTGCGCGGGACGCTGCGCACTTGCAGGCGGGCGGATACCGGCTGGATCAGGTGCGTCCGGTCGGCCAGTTCCGCTGGTCCACCCATGTCGAGATGGTGGGGATATTCCGCCGATAAAAACTGTCCCCCGCTGCGGGGGGACGCAGCGAGGGACAGGCACCCTCTCCAAAGGGGAGCTTGAGCCTTTTAGCCCAGCTTGATGACAGTCGCGCGACGGCGGGCAGGGACCGGTTCGGCGTAGAGGCTGGCCATCGGCTCGTCCGCTACCTCGACCACGGTTTCCGCGGTGAAACCGTTGAAGCCGGTGCGCATGGCGCAGCCATAGGCGCCCAGCATCCCGATTTCGATATAGTCGCCGGTCGCCACATCGTCGGGCAGCATGAACGGACCGACCATATGGTCCATATCGTCGCAGGTCGGACCGTAGAAAGAGAAGCCGGTCATCGCCGCGTCGCTTTCCTCGTCGCGCAGCAGCACGACGGGAAAACGCCAGCCGATATGCGCCGCATCGAACAAGGCGCCATAGGCACCGTCATTGATGTAGAGTTCGGTGCCGCGACGGCGCTCTACCCGGACGATGATGGAGCTATATTCGGCGGACAGCGCCCGGCCGGGTTCGCACCATAGTTCGGACGAATAGCTGACCGGCAGGCTTTCAAACCCGCGGTGGATCGCGTCGAAATAATTTTCGAGCGCGACCGGCTCCATGCCCGGATAGACAGACGGGAAGCCGCCGCCGACATCGATGATGTCGACAGTGACCGCCGCATCGACGATCGCCGCGCGGACCCGCTCGATCGCGTCGCTATAGGCCTGTGGCGACATTGCCTGGCTGCCGACATGGAAGCAGATGCCAAGAGCATCGGCGGCCTGGCGGGTGGCCATCAGCAATTCGCGGGTTTCGCCCAGTTCCGCGCCGAATTTCGACGCGAGGGACAGTTCGCTATGTTCCGACGACACGCGCAGGCGGACGCACAGTTCCAGATCGGTAGCATCGCCCGTGGCGCGCATGATCTTTTCCAGCTCGTCGATCGTGTCGAGCGAGAAGGTGCGCACGCCATGGATGGCATAGGCTTCGGCAATGGCTTCTTCAGCCTTGACCGGATGCATGAAGCAAAGCTTCGCGTCCGGCAGTGTTTCCGCGACAAGGCGCACTTCCGCGATGGAAGCGACGTCAAAGTGCGAGATACCGCTGTCCCACAACGTCCGAAGCAAATCGGGCGAGGGATTGGCCTTTACAGCATAAAGCGAGCGCCCCGGAAACTTCTCCACGAAGAATCGGGCAGCGCGGGCCGCAGCCTGCGGGCGAATCAGCGTTACCGGTGCTGCCGGTGTGAGGGTGGTCGCTACCCCCAGCGCGCTAGGATGCTTGTGCAATTCAAGGGACCTCCAGTGTCGTTCATGGGCATAAGAAGCTGCCTTGCGGTGGAAGTCCCATGGGGCAGCGGACGGTCGCTATATGCGTAGGGGTCCCCCCTGTAAAGCGCATGAGTAAATTTTGTTGCGCAGGGGGCCATGAAGCGTGGCTCAGGAGAGGCGGGCCTTGAAATCCTGATAGGAAAAGGCGCGAATTTCCCTGAGTTTGTCGGTGGTTGAGTCCCAGAGCCAGATGGCAGGCAGGGGGACGCCGTTGAAGGTGTTGGTCTTGACCATCGAATAATGCGCCTGATCAAGGAAGGCGATGCGCGCGCCCGGTTCCGCGCCGCCGGGGATTCGATAGTCGCCGATGATGTCGCCAGCCAGGCAGGATGGCCCGCCCAGGCGCGTTTCGGGGCCGTCGGATGGCTCGTGGAGCATGGCCGGGCGATAGGGCGCCTCGATCACGTCGGGCATGTGACAGGTGGCGGAGATGTCGGTGATGGCGACTTCCATGCCATTGTCGATGACGTCGAGTATCTCGCCGACGAGGATGCCCGCGTCGAGCGCCATCGCTTCGCCTGGTTCCAGATAGAGGGTGAGGCCAGTCTGTGCCTTGACGCCCTGGAGGAAGGCGACGAGGTCGTCACGTTGGTAATCGGCACGGGTGATGTGATGGCCGCCGCCGAAATTGAGCCATTTGAGAGTCGCTAGGTGCGGCAGGATATGCGGTTCGACCGCGGCCCAAGTGCGTTCCAGCGGGGCGAGGTCCTGTTCGCACAGGTTGTGGAAATGGATGCCGTCCACGCCGGTCAGATGATCGGGCGTCAGCTGGCTGACCGGGAAGCCGAGGCGGCTGTGCGGCTGCGACGGGTCATATTTGGCGACCTCGCCTTCGGGGTTTTGGGGGTTGATGCGCAGGCCGATGTCGAAGCTGTGTCCAGCGGCGCGGGCGGCATCGATCTGCGGCCTGAAACGGGCGATCTGGCCTGGGCTGTTGAAGATGACATGGTCGGAGATAGTCAGGATTTCGGCCAGGTCTGCAGGCTTGTAGGCGGCGCAATAGGTGGCAACTTCGCCCTGATATTCTTCGCGGCCAAGGCGCGCTTCGTAGAGGCCCGATGCGCAGACGCCGTCCAGATATTCGCCCATAACGCTGCCCAGCGACCACATGGAAAAGGCCTTGAGCGCGCCCAATATCCTGATGCCCGCACGATCGCGGACGTCGGCGAGGATGGCAAGGTTGCGCCGGATCGCGGCCTCATCCACCACGAAGGCGGGGGATGGGACGCGATACAGATCGAAATGCGCGAAGGCGGCGGGATCGCCGGCTTTGGTTTCCATAAACTCTCCGTTCGGGCTGAGCGAAGTCGAAGCCCTACATCGAACGCTAGTGAGATGCCTTCGCTTACGCTCTGGCTGGCCCTTCGACTTCGCTCAGGGCGAACGAATTAAAACGCCAGCGGCGCGTCCAGTTCCTTTACCTGCCAGGGCAGGCCATGCTTGTTGAGCATGTCCATGAAGGGATCGGGATCGAACTGTTCGATGTTGAACACGCCTTCTCCCTTCCATGCGCCCGTCAGCATCATCGCCGCGCCGATCATGGCGGGGACGCCGGTGGTGTAGCTGACCGCCTGATTGCCGGTTTCGGCATAGGCATCCTCATGATCGCAGATGTTGAGGACATAGACGGTTTTCTGCACGCCATCCTTGGTGCCCGTCGCAATGTCGCCGATATTGGTCTTGCCCTTGGTCGTGGAACCCAGGCTGGACGGTTCGGGCAGCACGGCCTTGAGGAACTGGAGCGGGATGATTTCCTTGCCTTCGTACATCACGGGGTCGATGCGGGTCATGCCGACATTCTGGAGGACTTCCAAATGCTTCAAATAGGCGTCACCGAACGTCATCCAGAAACGGATACGTTTGATTTCGGGATAGAATTTGGCGAGGCTTTCCAGCTCCTCATGATACATGAGGTACATATTCTTGGGGCCGACCTGATCGAAATCGAATGTCTGCTTGTGGCTCAGAGCCGGACCTTCGACCCATTCCCCGCCTTCCCAGTGACGCGACGGGGCGGTCACTTCGCGGATGTTGATTTCCGGGTTGAAGTTGGTCGCGAAATGCTGGCCATGGTCGCCGCCATTGCAATCGAGAATGTCGAGCGTGTCGATGGTGTCGAGCAGATGCTTCTTGATATAGCTGGCGAACACGCTGGTGACGCCGGGGTCGAAACCCGAACCCAGCAGCGCCATGATGCCCGCTTCCTTGAACCGTTCCTGATAGGCCCACTGCCAGCCATATTCGAACTTGGGCGTGTCGCGCGGTTCATAATTGGCGGTGTCGAGATAATCGGTCCTGGTCGCGAGGCACGCGTCCATGATGTTGAGGTCCTGGTAGGGCAGGGCCAGATTGACGACCAGCTTGGGCTGCACCTTCTCGATCAGGGCGATGGTGGCGGCGACATCATCGGCATCCACCTGCACCACGTCGATGGTTACGCCGGTGCGGGCCAGAACCGATTCGGCCACTTTCTCACAACTGACGATACGGCGGCTGGCCAGGGTGATGTGGCTGAAAATATCAGGATTCATCGCCATCTTGTGTACAGCGACAGACCCGACGCCACCAGCGCCGATGACCAGAACCTTGCTCAATTCAATTGCTCCATGCGTAACCCGCGCCCTGCGCGAAAGCGCCCATATAGGCGCTCGACGTTACAGCGCAAAGTCACGCCTCAACTATCCGCCGCCGCATCCGCATCCGCGCCATTCGGTGAGCGGTTCGATGTCGGCGAGATAGTCATCGGGGGCGACCCCACCGTCGAACGCATCGCGATAATCGTCGGGCACGCTGGAAATTGCCCAGCCGATGCCGCGTTCGTCCGCTTGACGTCGCAGCGCCGCGTGCCAGTTCGTCAGGGCGAGATGGGCAGGTGCGGTCATCGGAAACGGACTCCATCGACGTGGTTCAAGACTTGCATCAATTGACCAGTTTCCGCAATCCCTCCACCGTGTCCGCCTCCGCCGCTGGCTTATCCCGCCTGATGCGGGCAATCCGGGGGAAGCGCATGGCGAGGCCGGATTTATGGCGTTTGCTGTCGTGGATGCTGTCAAATGCGACCTCCAGCACCAGCGTCTTTTCCACCTCCCGCACCGGGCCGAAGCGGGCGACCGTGTTCTGGCGGACGAAGCGGTCTAGCCATTTCAATTCCTCATCGGTGAAGCCGCTATAGGCCTTGCCCACCGGGTGCAGATCTCCGTCCGACGTCCAGCAGCCGAACGTATAGTCCGAATAGAAGGAGGAGCGTTTGCCGTGACCGCGCTGGGCGTACATCATGACGCAGTCGGCGGTCAGCGGATCGCGTTTCCATTTATACCAGAGCGCAGCCTTGCGCCCGGCCACATAGGGGCTGTCGCGGCGTTTGAGCATCACGCCCTCGATCGCGGCATCGCGGGCGCCGGCGCGGATGTCGGTGAGGACGTCGAAATTGGCAGCGTCGATGATGGCGGACAGGTCGAAGCGGGTGGCGTCGAGACTGGGCATATAGGCTTCGAGCCGGGCGCGGCGTTGCGCCCATGGCAGGGCGCGCAAATCTTCGTCGCCTTCCAGCAGCAGGTCGTAGAGGCGGACGAAGGCGGGATAGTCGGCCTGCATCCTGGCGCTGACGACCTTACGGCCAAGGCGCTGTTGCAAGGCATTGAAGGAGGCCGCCTCTCCACCCTGAAACTCGCCCCGCACCAGTAACTCGCCATCCAGCACGGCATGGCCGGTGAAGGCGGCGGCGATTTCGGGGAAGCTGGCGGAAATGTCGTCGCCCGCGCGGCTGTAGAGGCGGGTTTCGCTTCCCGTCCCGACGATCTGGATGCGGATGCCGTCCCATTTCCATTCGGCGGCATAGTCGGTCAGGTCCACGCTGTCGGCTTCGAGCGGGTGGGCAAGCATGAACGGGCGGAAGAAGGGTGTGCCTGCCGGATCGGGGCGGGCGGCGCGGCCTTCGGCCCAGTCGAACAGGGCGGCGTAGGGCGACGAGAGGGCGTGCCAGACCTGTTCGACATCATCGACGTCGAGGCCAAATGCCTGCGCGAAACCGGTCTTGGCCAGGCGGGCGGAGATGCCGACGCGCAGGCCGCCGGTCGCGAGTTTGAGCAGGGCAAAGCGGCCTGAGGCGTCGAGATGGTCCATCATCTGCGCCAGCGCATCAGGCGCGGCGGCGCGGCTGGTGGCGTGCAGGCGATCGACCACGGTGGCGAGCGTCAGCGTGCCATCGTCCATGTCGGGTGGTTCACTGGGTGGCGGGGGCCAGAGCAGGGCGACGGTTTCAGCCAGGTCGCCGACATAATCGCGGCTCATTTCATAGAGAACAGGATCGACGCGGGCGCGAATCATCTCACCGATGGCGGAGGATTTGACCGCCTTGAGGTTCAGATTGCCGGTGAGCGCAGCCAGCGCCCAGCCGCGATCCGGGTCCGGCGCGGCGCGCAGATAAGCGGCGATCAGCGCGAGTTTGCCGTTGCGCGAGCGGGTATAGACGAGCGCGTCGAGCAGTTGGGAGAAAGGTCTCATCGAAAGACTCCCATATCCGTTCGGGCTGAGCGAAGTCGAAGCCTTCTACTGAGCGGAGCGAAGTGGCTTCGCCTGCGGCTCAGCCGAGTCCTTCGACTTCGCTCAGGACGAACGGATATGTTGGTCACCCTTCCTCCTCCTCATCGTCCCGCCCGACCAGCGCTAGCGCCCGCGCCCTGATCTGGTGGGTCATGCACCAGTGGAGCAAAGCTTCCTCGCACCCATGGGTGATCCAGGTTTCGGTGGGGGCGACCTCACGGATCGTATCGGTCAGCTCGTCCCAGTCGGCATGGTCGGACAGGATCAGCGGCAGTTCGACATTCTTCTGCCGGGCGCGCTGGCGCACGCGCATCCAGCCGGACGCCATCGCGGTGATCGGATCGGGCAGGCGGCGGCTCCAGCGGTCGTTGAGGGCGGAGGGCGGTGCGATGACGATGGCGCCGCGCATATCCTTTGCCGCAACGCCTGTGGCGGGGCGCAGGTCGCCCATCTCGACGCCGAGTTCGACATAGAGATTGCACATGCGTTCCATCGCACCGTGGAGGTAGATCGGGTCGTGGTGGCCGCGCGCGCGCAGTTCGCAGATGACCCGTTGCGCCTTGCCCAGCGCATAGGCGCCGACCAGCACGGAGCGGTCCGGGTTGGCGTGGAGCGCGGCGAGCAGCCGGTCTATCTCGCTGCCCGTATCAGGGTGGCGGAATACGGGTAGGCCAAAGGTCGCTTCGGTGACGAAGATGTCGCAGGGGACCGGCTCGAAGGCCAAGCAGGTGGGGTCGGGTCGGCGTTTATAGTCGCCGGTTACAACGACGCGCTCGCCCGCATGGGTCAGGACGATCTGCGCCGATCCCAGCACATGCCCGGCAGGAACGTAGCGGATGGTCACGCCACCCAGCCGGATGTCCTCGCCATAGCCGACCGGCGTGCCGGACGCGGTGCCATAGCGCAGCGCCATGATCGCCAGCGTCTCGCGCGTTGCCCAGACATGGCCATGGCCGCCGCGCGCATGATCGGCATGGCCATGGGTCACCAGCGCCCGGTCGCGCGGGACCGACGGGTCGATCCAGGCATCGGCGGGGCGGACATAGATGCCGGTGGGGTGGGGTTCGATCCAATGGGCCATGAGCAGGTTAGAAGATGTGAGCGGGCCGCCGGTTCCGCAAGCTGGTCACAGGTACGTAACGCTATCGTCACGGTGACGACGCGCAGTTGCCCTATGGGCCACGCCACGACCCGATAGCGAGGAGGCTTGAACAGCATGGCGGCACCGGCCCATAAGAAGATCACGCGCGCGGTGCATCGCCACCGCCATCTGTCGAAGCAGGGGCTGCTGGAGCGGGCCTTTACCTTTGCGTTCCGGGGTCTGGTCTATGCCCAGATTTGGGAGGACCCGGCGGTGGATATGGAGGCGCTGGCGATCACGCCCGATTGCCATGTCGTGACGATCGCGTCGGGGGGCTGCAATGTGCTGTCCTATCTGACCGCCGATCCGGCGAAGATCACCGCCGTGGACCTGAATACCGCGCACATCGCGCTCAACCGATTGAAGCTGATGGCGGCGCGGACTTTGCCCGATCATGCCGCCTTCCACCGTTTTTTCGCACAGGCGGACAGCCGCGAGAATGTTGCGGCCTATCGGGATGTGGTGGCCCCGCATCTGGATGAGGCGACGCGGCGTTACTGGGAAGGGCGTGACCTCATTGGGCGGCGGCGGATCGGCGGCTTTGCGCGCGGCATTTACAAGCATGGCCTGCTGGGGCGCTTTATTGGCGCGGCGCATCTGCTGGCGCGGCTGCATGGCGTCAATCCCCGGCGGATGCTGGACGCCACGACGCTGGCCGAGCAGCGGGTGATTTTCGAGGCGGAGCTGGCGCCGATTTTCGATAAGGCATTTGTGCGCTGGCTGACCAGCCAGCCCGCCTCGCTCTTTGGCCTGGGCATCCCGCCCGCGCAGTTCGAGGCGCTGGCGGGCGATGAGCGGATGGACGCGGTGCTGAAAGCGCGTCTCAAGAAACTGGCCTGTGACTTTGATCTGAAGGATAATTATTTCGCGGTGCAGGCGTTCGGGCGGGGCTATGCTGCCAATGACCCTGCAAGTGAGGGGCCGTTGCCGCCCTATTTGCAAGCGGCCAATCATGACGCGGTGCGGGCGCGGGCGGACCGGGTCGATGTGCGGCATGTCAATTTCACCGATTTCCTGCGCGATCAGCCCGCCGCGTCGGCGGATCGCTACATATTGCTCGATGCGCAAGACTGGATGGATGACGATCAGTTGAATGCGCTGTGGGCGCAGATCACGCGGACGGCGAAACCGGGCGCGCGAGTACTGTTCCGCACGGCAGGAGAACCCAGCATCCTGCCCGGACGGGTCGTGGACGTGGTGATGGACCAGTGGGCGTATCAGGCCGAGGCGTCACGCGATTACACCGCGCGCGACCGGTCGGCCATTTATGGCGGCGTGCATCTCTATGTGCTGAAGGACGCGTGATGAGCGACCATGGGCGGTTGATGGACGGCACCTATCGGTGGCAGCGGCACATTTATGACATCACGCGCAAATATTATCTGTTGGGGCGTGATGGCCTGATCGCCGATCTTGCCCCGCCATCGGGTGGCAGCGTGCTGGAAATTGGCTGCGGCACCGGGCGCAACCTGATCGCGGTGGGTAAGGTCTGGCCCCATGCGCGGCTCTATGGCGTCGATATTTCGCAGGCGATGCTGGGCACAGCGCAGATTGCGGTGGAGCGGGTCGGCATGGCCTGCCGCGTCAGGCTGGCGCGGGGCGATGCGGTCGATTTCGATCCGCAAGCGCTGTTCGGGCGGGCGACGTTCGACCGGGTGTTCATAAGCTATGCACTGTCGATGATCCCGCAATGGGAGGCAGCATTACGCCAGGCCGCGCTCTGTGTCGCGCCGGGCGGGCGACTGGAGGTGGTGGATTTCGGGCAGCAGGAACGGTTGCCGGGCGCGTGGCGCGCAGCTTTGTTCGGCTGGCTTGCGCGGTTCCATGTGACGCCGCGCGCGGTGCTGGGCGATGCGATCGAGGCGGTTGCGCGCGATGTGGGCGGTGAGCCAAGCGTGCGGGCGCTGTATCGCGGTTATGCGGTGCGGGGTGGGGTAGTGCGGCTTTGACCTTGCCTCTCCCGCCGGGAGAGGCAACGAGACTTGGCAGCTCGCTGCCTAGTCGCAGTGGTGAGGGGATGTGACCTACCGATAGGGCGGATGCCCTCATCCAACTTCGCCTAACTGGCTGCGCCAGTAAGGCTGCGTATCCTCCTCCCAATGGGAGAAGGATTTTTCCTCACGCCGCCTTGCGTTCCGCCAGTTCCAGGTCGAGGCGCGACCAGATTTCCACCAGCGCCTTCACCAGATCGCGCATCATCGCTTCGGTGTGGGCGGGGCCGGGGGTGAAGCGGAGGCGTTCGGTGCCGCGGGGGACAGTCGGGTAATTGATCGGCTGCACATAGGCGCCATATTCGGCGAGCAAAATGTCGCTGATCCGCTTGGCCTTGACCGGATCGCCCACCATCAGCGGGACGATATGGGTGACCGTATCCAT
Organism: Sphingobium sp. FG125; assembly: GCF_057809795.1. NCBI lineage: Bacteria > Pseudomonadati > Pseudomonadota > Alphaproteobacteria > Sphingomonadales > Sphingobiaceae > Sphingobium > Sphingobium sp. FG125. The sequence continues at coordinate 89,916 of NZ_JBMDKQ010000012.1, read as the reverse complement.
GACGGGGAGGCCGGATTCGGCCATGAGTTGCTTGAGCAGCGCAGCCGACGCCTGCTGACCCTCGCGCTCTTCGCTGGAGCCTTTGAGATGCCGCACGCTAGCCAGCACGCCCGCGACCAGCACGGGGGAGAGCGAGGTGGTGAAGATAAAGCCGGGCGCATAGCTGCGGATCACGTCGACGATCATCTGGTCAGCCGCGATATAGCCGCCCATGACGCCGAACGCCTTGCCCAGCGTCCCTTCGATGATGGTCAGCCGGTCCGCGACAGCATCCCGTTCCGAAATGCCGCCGCCGCGTGCGCCATACATGCCCACCGCATGGACTTCATCCAGATAGGTGAGCGCGTTAAACTCGTCGGCCAAGTCGCAGATCGCGGCGATCGGCGCGACATCGCCGTCCATCGAATAGACGCTCTCAAACGCGATCAGCTTGGGGGCTTCGGGATCTTCGGCCTCCAGCAATTCGCGCAGATGATCGACGTCATTGTGACGGAAAACACGCTTTTCGCAGCCCGAATTGCGGATGCCCGCGATCATGCTGGCATGGTTCAACTCGTCGGAAAAGACGATGCAGCCGGGCAGCAGCTTGGCCAGCGTGGAGAGCGTCGCCTCGTTCGAGACATAGCCCGACGTGAACAGCAAAGCTGCGTCCTTGCCATGCAGGTCGGCCAGTTCGCCTTCCAGATCGACATGATAATGGGTGTTGCCGCCGATATTGCGGGTGCCGCCAGAGCCTGCGCCGACGTCGTGCAGCGCCTCTTCCATGGCCGCTACGACCTTGGGATGCTGGCCCATGGCGAGATAGTCGTTGGAACACCAGACGGTGATGGGCTTTGGACCATTATGGCCGTGAAAACAGCGCGCATTGGGGTAGGCACCCCGGTTGCGGAGGATGTCGATAAAAACCCGATACCGGCCTTCTTCATGGAGACGGTCGATCGCCTGCGCAAAGATATGCTTGTAGTTCACGCTCGCCCAATCCCTTGACAACCCGCATCCTCTGGTCGGCCATTTACCGGCAGATGGCGCGCTTTACCAGCGCTAACCGTTCGCAGACATAGGGAGAAATACCGATCAATGAAATCGGACCTTTTGTCCAAGGGGCGGAATCAGAGCTGTTCGATCCGGTTCAGACCATAGCGGGCGAGCGCCGGGGCCAGCGCGCGGACATGATCATCGACCCGCGTGAACACGGCGATGCCGGGGGCTGGCGCGTCCGGCCAGGGCTGGCCCTGCGTCAGAAAAGCTATGCGCCGGGCGATGCCTTCGCCGCCATGAACGAAGGTGAGCGGACGGGACGCGGCTGCGGCCAGTTCCGCCTCCACCAGCGGAAAATGGGTACAGGCCAGCGCCACTATGTCCATCCGGTCGCCGCCCGGCTGGTCGGTCAGGCCCGCCAGCGCGGCGCGGGTAATGGCAGGATCGAGCGGTTCGCCGCGCAGCTTGGCTTCGGCCAATTGCACCAGCGCCGCGCAGCCATGGCGCAGCATGATGCAGTCCGCGCCATGTTCCGCCGCCAGCCTGTCGACATAGGGCTGGCGCACCGTGGCGTCGGTCCCCAGCACGCCGAACACGCGGGTTCTGGACGCCAGCGCGGCCGGCTTTATCGCCGGGACGGTGCCGACAACCGGAATGTCGAGCGCCGCGCGCACATGGCTGAGGGCGATGGTCGAGGCAGTGTTGCAGGCGATGACGGCGAGGCGCGGGCGGTATCGCTCCACCAACCGCCCCAGCAGCGCCGGCACCCGCGCGGCAATCTCCGCCTCGCTCTTCGTGCCATAGGGAAATCCCGCGCTGTCGGCGGCATAGACGACCGGCGCGGTCGGGATCAGCGCGCGGGCGGGGGCGAGGATGGACAGACCCCCGACGCCGGAATCGAAAAAGAGAATGGGAGCTTGTGGCGCGACCGTCATTATGGAGGGATATGTCGCGGCATCGGGCAGGGGTGTCAACAGAGGCATTGCCCGCCCCGGCTGTCACGCTATGGTCGCCTGATCCTATTATCGGCGAGAACATGACACTTCCCTGGCTGCTTCCCCTGTTCGTTCTGGTCCTTGGCTATCTGCTGGGGTCCATTCCCTTTGGTCTGTTGCTGACCCGCTTCACCGGCGCGGGCGATTTGCGGCAGATTGGCTCCGGCAATATCGGCGCGACCAATGTGTTGCGGACGGGGCGCAAGGGGCTGGCTGCGGCGACGCTGCTGCTCGATCTGCTCAAGGGCGCGGCGGCGGTGCTGATTGGCGCGGCACTGATCGACGGGGGCGGGCCGATGGCGGGGGCGGCGGCCTTTATCGGCCATTGCTATCCGGTCTGGCTGCGCTTTGCCGGTGGCAAGGGCGTGGCGACGATGATGGGCGTGGTGACGGCGCTCCATTGGCCTGCTGGCTGCATTTTTGCCGCTGTCTGGCTGGGCGCGCTGTTTGGCACCAAATGGTCGTCGGTGGGCGGCATGGCGGCGGCAGTGAGTGCGCCGGTCGCCTTGTGGTTTATGGGGCGGATCGAGTTGGTGCCGGTGGCGCTGGCCATGGCGCTGATCCTGCTGTGGCGGCACCGCGCCAATATCGCGCGGCTGATGCAGGGGACTGAACCGAAGATCGGGTCCAGCAAAGAGTGAGCGAGCAGGAGCGGTTCGACCGGCTGCGGCTCATTCGATCGCCGCGGATCGGCCCGGTCAGCTACCGGCAATTGCTGGCGCGCTTCGGCACGGCAGGCGCGGCGTTGCGCGCCATTCCCGATCTGGCGGCGCGCGGTGGCGGCAAGGCGAGCGTGGCCGATGCGGGCGCGGTGGAGCGGGAGATCGCAGCGTCGCGGGCGTTGGGCGCACGCTATTTGTTGATGGGGGACGCGGACTATCCCGCTTTACTGGACCAGTTTGAAGGCGCGCCCCCTGCTCTGATCGTGCGGGGGGATGCGGGGCTGGCGGCGGGCCAGTGCATCGCCATGGTCGGCGCGCGCAATGCGTCGGCGGCGGCGGTGCGGTTTGCGCGGACGCTGGCGCAGGATCTGGGTCAGCGCGGCGCGGTGGTCGTGTCAGGGCTGGCGCGGGGGATTGATACGGCGGCGCATCAGGGATCGGTGGGCAGCGGAACGATTGGCGTCATCGCCTGTGGGGTGGACGTCGTCTTTCCGCCGGAAAACCGGGATTTGCAGGCGCAGATTGCAGAGAGCGGCCTGCTGGTGACCGAGCATCCGCCCGGCGTGCAGCCGCTGGCGCGGCATTTCCCCGCGCGCAACCGGATCATCGCCGGACTGGCGGTGGGCACGGTGGTGGTGGAGGCGGCGCCCAAATCGGGTTCTCTGATCACCGCGCGGCTGGCTGGCGAGGCGGGGCGGGAGGTGATGGCGGTGCCGGGATCGCCACTCGACCCGCGCGCGCAGGGCTGCAACCAATTGATCCGCGAAGGCGCGACCTTGATCCAGAATGCCGACGATGTGCTGGAGGCGGTGGGCAGCATCGACATCCGCATGGTGCGGCAGGGCAGTTTCGATTTCGCAGGTGAACCGGTGTCCAGCGACGTCGCGGCGCGCGAACGCAACGCCGTCGTCGCGCTGCTCGGCCATGCGCCGGTGCCGGTGGACGAACTGATCCGCCTGAGCGGGCTTAGCCCGGCGGTGGTGCAGACGGTGCTGCTGGAACTGGAACTGGCCGAGCGGCTGGACCGGCTGGCGGGGGGTAGGGTGAGTTTGCGGTGAGGGAATATCCATGGTTCCGTAAATCGGGTTTCATCTACAAGCCGGTCAGTCGCGAAGGACATTTCGTTGCGATAGCGATGGTTGTCACAGTGTTGCCACTCGGCTTTGGCTTCCTTTATCTTTCAAGGACTGACCCAATGGCCAGTTGGATATGCGGGGTGGCTGCGGTGCTACTTCTGTTCGGCTTTCAAGCGGTCGTAGCCTATATGTCCGAAGGTAATTTCGGCGACGATTAATTTTCCACCGTCATGCCAGCGAAGGCTGGCATCTCAGGCGGTGGCGCGTAACATTCGCCCCATGCGCGGCGGCTGGACCTACATCATGACCAACAAGCCGCGTGGCGTGCTGTATGTCGGCGTGACCAATTCGCTCCATGTTCGCGTGGACCAGCATCGGCGCGGCGTTGGATCGGATTTCTGTCGCCAGTATAATCTCCATCGTCTCGTTCTGGCGGAGCGCCATGATCATATCGCGGATGCCATAGCGCGGGAGAAAGCGATCAAGGCGTGGAAGCGCGAATGGAAAATCCGGTTGATCGAGGAAATGAACCCGGAGTGGAGCGATCTCTTCGACTTCATCGTGTAGTCGCCTGAGATGCCAGCCTTCGCTGGCATGACGGGGTAGGGGCTGGCATGACGGCAGCGCTAGGGGCTGGCGCTCCCTTCGCATCTCCCCTAATCACACGCACCGCTTGACGCCCGCCGTCATCGCCTTCCAGACTCGCGCGTACGTGTGAGGCATCAAAGTTCGGGGCCGTAAATGCAGCTTGTCATCGTCGAATCGCCTGCCAAGGCCAAGACCATCGAGAAATATCTGGGCGGGGATTTTCATGTTCTGGCCAGTTACGGCCATATCCGCGATCTGCCCGCCAAGGACGGGTCGGTGGACCCGGACGACGGCTTTGCGATGCAGTGGGAAAATTATGGCGACAAGGGCAAGCAGCTCAAGGCCATCAGTGATGCCGCCAAGGGCGCGTCACGATTGATCCTGGCGACTGACCCTGATCGCGAAGGGGAAGCGATCAGCTGGCATGTGCAGGAGGTGCTGCGCGCCAAGAAGGCGCTGCCAGCCGTTGTGGACCGGGTGACGTTCAACGCGATCACCAAGGCCGCCGTGCTGGACGCGATGGCGAAGCCGCGCGCGCTGGACGAGGATCTGATCGACGCCTATCGGGCGCGCCGGGCGCTCGACTATCTGGTGGGCTTTACCCTGTCGCCGGTGCTGTGGCGCAAGCTGCCGGGTGCCAAGTCGGCAGGCCGGGTCCAGTCGGTCGCGCTGCGGCTGGTGGTGGAGCGGGAGCGGGAGATCGAATCCTTCAGCCCGCAGGAATATTGGTCGGTCGCCGCCGACATGGAGCAGGACGGCACCGCCTTCACCGCGCGGCTGGTCCGTTGGAAGGGCGAGAAGATCGAGCGGCTGACGATCGGCCGTGAGGGCGACGCGATGGCGGCCAAGGCCGATGTCGAAGCCGGGCGCTTCACGGTGGAGAAGGTCGAGACCAAGCCGCTCACCCGCAACCCGCCGCCGCCCTTCACGACATCGACCATCCAGCAGGAAGCGGCGCGCAAGCTCGGCTTTTCCGCCAGCCATACGATGCGGATCGCGCAGCAACTCTATGAGGATGGCGCGATCACCTATATGCGGACCGACGGCGTGCAGATGGACAGCAGCGCCATTTCCGCCGCGCGCGCTGCGATCGCGCAACGCTATGACGGCGGCTATGTGCCGGACAAACCGCGCATCTACCAGACCAAGGCTAAGAATGCGCAGGAAGCGCATGAAGCCATCCGCCCGACCGATTTTTCGCGGGACAAGGTGGGCAGCGGCGATCATGCGCGGCTCTATGACCTGGTGTTCAAGCGGGCACTGGCCAGCCAGATGGCGTCGGCACGGCTGGAACGCACCACGATCGACATGAACGACGCCACCGGCACGCATACGCTGCGCGCGACCGGGCAGGTGGTGATCTTCCCCGGCTTCCTTGCGCTGTACGAGGAAGGGCGTGACGACAGCGACGATGATGACGGCAAACTGCTGCCGCGCATGAGCGAAGGTGACGCGCCCGCCAAGAAGAAGGTGAGCGCCGAGCAGCATTTCACCCAGCCACCACCGCGTTACTCGGAAGCATCGCTGGTCAAGCGGCTGGAGGAACTGGGGATCGGGCGTCCGTCCACCTATGCCTCGACGTTGCAGGTGCTGAAAGACCGCGACTATGTGCGGATCGAGAAGAACCGCTTTTTCGCCGAGGAGAGCGGGCGGCTGGTGACGGCGTTTCTGGAACGCTTTTTCGAGCGTTATGTCTCCTATGACTTCACCGCAGGCCTTGAGGACGAGCTGGACGATATTTCCGGTGGCCGCGCCCAATGGCAGGCGGTGCTGGAAGCCTTCTGGAAGGACTTCAAGCCCAAGACCGCCGAGGTCATGGAACAGAAGCCGAGCGACATTACCGCGGCGCTCGACAAGTTTCTGGAGCCGATGCTGTTCCCGCCTAAGGCCGACGGCAGCAATCCGCGCGCCTGCCCGCTCTGCGCGGAGGGGCAATTGTCGCTGCGCGGCGGGCGGTTCGGCGCGTTCATTGCCTGCTCCAATTACCCGGAATGCAAATATACCCGCAAATTCGGCCAGCCGGGCGGCAAGGATGGCGAGGATACTGGTCCCGAAGTGCTGGGCAAGCATCCCGAAACGGGCCAAGATATCGTCAAGAAATCCGGCCGCTTTGGTCCCTATATCGAAATGGGCGAAGGCAAGGAGGCCAAGCGCGGATCGATTCCCAAGGATCTGCCCGATGGCGAACTGACGCTCGACTGGGGCATCAAGCTGCTGAGCCTGCCGCGCGAAATCGGCCTGCACCCCGAAACGGGCAAGCCGATCGTGGCGAATATCGGGCGCTTTGGTCCCTATCTGCTGCATGACGGCAAATATGGGCGGCTGTCATCGACGTCGGAGATTTTCGAAGTCGGCATGAACAGCGCAGTGGTGAAGCTGGCCGAAGCCGCCAACCGGGGGCCGCGTAGCGCTGGCCGCGAGCCGTTGAAGGTGCTGGGCGCGCATCCGCGCACGGAGCTGGAGATCAAGCTGATGGAGGGCCGCTATGGCGCTTATGTCACCGACGGCACGACCAATGCGACCCTGCCCAAGACGGTGGACAAGGACCAGCTGACGCTGGAGGAAGCGGCGCAATTGATCGACGCCCGCGCGGCGGCGGCCCCGGCCAAGAAGGGCGCGAAGAAGAAAGCCGCGCCCAAGAAGGCGGCGGCTAAGAAAGATGGCGCGGCGAAGAAGCCAGCTGCGAAGAAAGCACCTGCGAAGAAGAAGGTGGCGGCGGCGGAGTAAGCGTCGCGTCCATTCACTCCGTAATCCCGCACCCTTCGACAGGCTCAGGACAGGCTTGATGCGGGATCCATTCGGCGCAGCGCTACGAGAGTAAGCAGCGTAGCGCCGAATGGATCCTGACTTCCGTCAGGATGACGGCGGTTTGTGAAGGGCTGCTATTCCACCCAGTCCAGCCCGATGTCGCGGTAAATCCCGCGATCATTTTCCCAATCTTCCTTGACCTTCACATGCAGATAGAGATGGACCTTCACCCCCAGCAGGTTCGCCAGTTCCTCACGCGCTTTTGAGCCGATTTCCTTGAGGCGCTGCCCGCCCTTGCCCAGCACGATGGCGCGCTGGGTCGGGCGGCCGACCAGGATTTGCTGGTGGATTTCGACCGATCCGTCCTGCCGTTCCTTATATTGTTCGGTATCGACAGCGGCGGCATAGGGCAGTTCGGCGTGGAGCTGGTGATAAAGCTGTTCGCGGGTGATTTCCGCCGCCAGCATCCGGTCGGTCGCGTCCGACACCTGATCTTCGGGGAAATGCCATGGCCCTTCCGGCATCGCGGCGGCGAAGGCTGCTTTCAGTTCAGGCAGGCCATCGCCGGTCGCGGCGGACACGAAGAAGATTTCGTCGAAGCCCAGCGTGTCGTTCAGCACCTGGGTATGGGTCAGCAGCTTTTCCTTGATGGCGATGTCCACCTTGTTGAGGATCAGCCATTTGCGTTCGGTGCGATGCTTGAGCGCTTCGATGATGGGTTCCAGCTTGGGGCCACGGCCCGCCTTGCCATCCACCACCATCGCGATCAGGTCCGCGCCCTGCGCGCCGCCCCAGGCCGCCTGCACCATGGCGCGGTCCAGCCGCCGCTTGGGCGCGAAGATGCCCGGCGTATCGACCAGCACGATCTGCGCGTCGCCTTCTATCGCGACGCCCATCACACGGGTGCGCGTGGTCTGCGCCTTGGCACTGGTGATCGCCACCTTCTGCCCCACCAGCGCGTTGACCAGCGTGGACTTGCCCGCATTGGGCGCGCCGACAATGGCAATGACGCCGCAGCGCTGGGCTTCTAATTCAACCGTCAATTTTATTCCATTCTGTTCCAAATACTCCCGCGCAGGCGGAGGAGAATTGCGTATGACTCTTGGTTGTCTCTTCCGCGTCATCCTGAACTTGTTTCAGGATCCATCGCGCCGCACGAGCCGCCGCTTGTGACGAGAAATGGATGCTGAAACGAGTTCAGCATGACGTAGTAAAATTAGGCGCCTTCCAGTTGAGATCGGTCTGCTTGGGAGTATGGTGTAGCATATCGGCGTCACCCCGTCAGCTTCTCCAGCAACGCCGCCGCTGCCGCTGTTTCGGCTTCCTGTTTCGATCCGCCGGTCGCGCTGGCCTCGCCCGCGCCCTTGATCGTCACTGATACGATGAAGCGCAGCGCGTGATGGGGGCCGGAGCGGTCCTTGACTTCATATTCAGGGGGCTTGCGCTTGTTGGCGGCGGCCCATTCCTGGAGCGCGGATTTGGGGTGGCGCGGGGCGGCGGTCTGGGTGTCCACCCGGTCGGCCCAGAGGCGACGGACGAGGGTGCGCGCTTCCTCCAGCCCCGCCTCCAGATAGAGCGCGCCGATCAGCGCCTCCATCACGTCGCCCAGCACATTGTCGCTATTGGCCGCGCCATCGTCGCGCGCCTGCTTGCCCAGCACCAGATGGGTGGGGACGCCCGCTGCGCGCGCCACGTCTGCGCAGGTTTCGCCCGACACCAGCGCATTGAAGCGGCGCGACAATTTGCCTTCGGGCTCGCCCGAAAAGCGCTCGAACACCCATTCGGACACCAGCAGCCCCAGCACCCGGTCGCCCAGAAACTCCAGCCGCTCATAATTGACCGGGTTCGCGCTGCCATGGGTCAGCGCCTGTTGGAACGGCGCAGGGTCGCGTGGCGAACGCCCGATCAGCGCCGCCAGCCAGCCCGCCGTGTCGGGTTTACTCAAAAGCCTTCCCCGATACGGTTCCAGCGCGCAGCCGAGAACCAGGTCCAGGGCAGCAGCCAGTTGGCGCTGCCATCGGTCGAGAACACCGAGATCATTGCCTTGCCCACCAGATTTTCTTCCGGCACCAGGCCGATACCGCCGCCTTCGACCGCCGGGAAGCGGCTGTCGGCGCTGCGATCACGATTGTCGCCCATCATGAACAAATGGCCCTGCGGCACCAGCACCGTATCGCGATCATCCGCTGCGCCGTCCGGCACCAGATCGAGGACATTATAGCTTTTCGCGGGCGCATCCTTGGTCGCGGGCAGTGTTTCGCGATATTGCGGGTAGCGGCACTGCTTGCCACCGCCGGGTGCAGCTTCCTCGAAATCGGGGCGATAGCAGGGGGACTCCGCGCCTTCCTTCGCCGCCGCATCGGTCATGTTCGGGGTCACCGGAATAACGAGGTCGGCGACCTTCTGCTTGGGGATGGCCGCGCCGTTGAGATAGACCGTGCCGCCGCGCACGGCGATCATGTCACCGGGCAGGCCGATCACCCGCTTGATATAGTCGTTTTTCTGGCTTGGTGGTGCCTTGAACACCACGACGTCGCCGCGCGCGGGCGTGGACGCGAAAATGCGGCCGGGGATCAGGGGCAAGCTGAAGGGCAGCGAATAGCGCGAATAGCCATAGGGCCATTTGGCGACCAGCAGATAATCGCCGATCAGCAGGCGTGGCTGCATCGATTCCGACGGAATATTGAACGGCGAAATGATGAAACTGCGCAGCACAAAGACGAACAGGCCCAGCCTGGCGAGGAACCAGATAAAGTCCCGCGTTTCCGATTTTGCAGTCATGGGTGGCCGTTCAATCCCTGTGAAATGGCCGGTAATTGGGCCGTCGCGGCTTTTGGGGCTTGGCGCCTGACACGTCAAGCGCGTCCTGACCGATGCAATTGGTCGAAACATTGGCTAAAGAGGCCAAGAATCGGCAGGTGCAGCGCCGGTTTCGATTTCATCGAAGAGGATATTCCATGCCGAGTCCTGCACTGGCGGCCATCGCCGCCCTGCCGCAAGCCGACCTCAAGTCGATTTTTACGACCAATCCCGACCGCCTGTCCAAGCTGGTGCTGACCCAGGGACCAATCCGGTTCGACTGGTCCAAGACGCATTTGACCGATGATCTGATGACCGGATTTCTGGCGCTGGCCGACGAGCAGGGCTTTGCCCGGCGGCGCGACGCGCTGTTTGCGGGCGAGGCGGTGAACAACACCGAAGGCCGCGCCGCCGAGCATCCTGCCGAGCGTGGCGAGGGGAACCCCGACAGCGTTGCCCATGCCAAGATGCTGCATAACCGGATGCGCGGCCTGATCGACGCGATCGAGGCCGGGGCGCTGGGCGAGATTCGCCATATCCTGCATATCGGCATTGGCGGGTCGGCGCTTGGTCCCGACCTGATCGTCGATGCGCTGGACGGTGACGGGGTGCGTTATGACGTGGCGATCGTGTCCAATGTCGATGGCACGGCGCTGGAGCGGGCGATCGAGGGGTTCGATCCCCATGCGACGCTGATCGCGATCGCCTCCAAGACTTTCACCACCAGCGAAACCATGCTGAACGCCGCAAGCGCGATCAACTGGATGGTCGAGGGCGGGGTGGATGATCCCTATGGCCGCGTCGTCGCGCTGACCGCCGCGCCCGAACGGGCGATGGAATGGGGTGTCGATGAAACCCGCATCCTGCCCTTTGCCGAGTCCGTGGGCGGGCGTTATTCGCTCTGGTCCTCGATCGGTTTCCCCGCCGCGCTGGCGCTGGGCTGGGATGCGTTTGAAAGCCTGCTGGAGGGCGCGGCCGAAATGGACCGCCATTTCCGCCTGTCCGATCCGGCGCAGAATATCCCGCTGATCGCGGCCTTTGCCGACCAATATTATGCGCGTGTAATGGGCTGCCAGACCCGCGCCGTGTTCGCCTATGACGAGCGGCTGGCGCTGCTGCCCTCCTATCTCCAGCAGTTGGAGATGGAGAGCAATGGCAAGGCGGTGAAGCTGGACGGATCGCCGGTCGATGGCCCGACCGCGCCGATCACCTGGGGCGGGGTGGGGACGGACGCGCAACATGCCGTGTTCCAGTTGCTGCATCAGGGGACGATCATCACGCCGGTAGAGTTTATCGCGTCGATCGAGCCTGGCCATGCGCTGGACCCGGCGCATCATCGCGCGCTGCTGGTCAACTGCTTTGCGCAGGGGGCGGCGTTGCTGCGAGGCAAGGATAATGCCGCCGACCCGGCGCGCGCCTATCCCGGCAACCGGCCGTCCACCACCATCCTGATGGACGATGTGACCCCGCACGCGCTGGGCGCGCTGATCGCCTTTTACGAGCATCGCACCTTTGCCAATGCGGTGCTGATGGGGATCAACCCGTTCGACCAGTTCGGCGTGGAGCTGGGCAAGGAGATTGCCAAGTCTATCGAGACCGATGGACCGACCGGGTTTGACCCATCGACCATGGCGCTGATCGAGATTGCGCTGGGAGCGGAATAGTCCATCAATCCGTTCGCCCTGAGCGAAGTCGAAGGGCTAGGCTGAGCGCAGCGAAGCCACTTCGACTTCGCTCAGTGGAGGGCTTCGACTTCGCTCAGCCCGAACGGACCGAGTATAAAAATCCCGTTTGTAACTCCCGCGCCCAACCGCCATATCCCCCGCACCCAATCGGAGGCCAGGCATGAGCGAGTTTGATTTCGACCTTTTCGTCATCGGTGCAGGATCGGGCGGCGTGCGGGCGTCGCGCGTGGCGGCGGCGCATGGGGCGAAGGTTGCGGTGGCCGAGGAATTTCGCGTCGGCGGCACCTGTGTCATTCGCGGCTGCGTGCCCAAGAAGCTGCTGATCTACGGCGCGCATTTCGCCGAGGATCTGAAGGACGCGCGCCGTTTTGGCTGGAATGTCCCAGAGTGCGGCTTTGAATGGACCACGCTGCGCGACAATGTGCTGGGTGAGGTTGACCGGCTGGAAGGTCTCTACAAGAATACGCTGAACAGCCATAAGGTCGAGATGATCCCCGAACGGGCGGTCGTGACCGGGCCGCACAGCGTGAAGCTGGCCAGCGGTCGCGAAGTGACCGCGAAATATATCCTCGTCGCGACCGGTGCCTGGCCGATCATGCCGGAGATTGAGGGCGCGGAACATGGCATCACCTCCAACGAAGTGTTCCATCTGGACGCATGCCCCAAGCGCATCGTCATCGTTGGCGGCGGTTATATCGCCAATGAATTTGCCGGCATCTTCCACCAGTTCGGCAGCCATGTGACGATCGTGAACCGGTCCGCCACGCTGCTGCGCGGCTATGACGAGCAGATACGTGACCGGCTGCTCCAGATTTCGATGACCAAGGGCATCAATTTCCGTTTCAACGCGCAGATGGAGCGGATCGAAAAGAAGGAGGACGGCACGTTGTGCGTCCACTTCGCGTCGGGCGATCCGGTTGCCGCCGACATCATCCTGTTTGCGACCGGGCGCAAGCCCAATGTCGATGGGCTGGGGCTGGAGAGTGCGGGCGTCGCACTGGACGACAAGGGCGCGATCAAGGTCGATGAGTATAACAAGACCAGTTGCGAGAGCATCTATGCCGTGGGCGACGTCACCGATCGGTTGCAACTGACCCCGGTGGCGATCCGCGAGGGTCATGCCTTTGCCGACACGGTGTTTGGGGGGAACCCGCGCACGGTCGATTATGACTGCGTGCCGTCCGCCGTGTTCAGCCATCCGCCGCTGGCCGGGGTCGGCATGACCGAAGCGCAGGCGAAGAACAAGCTGGGGACGGTCAAGGTCTATACGTCCGACTTCCGCCCGATGAAATATGTGCTGGCGGGGCGCGAGGAGCGGGCGCTCTACAAGATGATCGTGGACGCGACGACCGACCGGGTGGTGGGGCTGCACATGATCGGTCCCGACGCGCCGGAGATATTGCAGGCCGCCGCCATCGCGGTGAAGGCAGGGCTGACCAAGCAGGATTTCGATGACACTGTGGCGCTACATCCGAGCATGGCGGAGGAATTGGTGCTGTTGAAATAATCCGAAAAAATCCTCCCCTTTAAGGGGAGGGGGACCGTCGGCGTAGCCGATGGTGGAGGGGTGTCACCCTATCGAGAGGGTTACACCCCTCTGTCAGGCTCCGCCTGCCACCTCCCCCGCCGGGGCAGGATTATTGATGCACAAACGTCACCACCAGCGCATCGCGCCAGGCTGGTTGCGCGACATCCACCGCGTGAATTTCCGTCACCCCATGCAATATCCGCCGGTCATCGATCAGCATCGCGTCGCCCGGTTCCGCCAGCATGAACTCGCCCAGCGCCGTGCCGTCGGGCGCGCCGATGCGGGTCACGCCCTCGCGCACATTGCGCCTTTCGATCAGCATCACGAACACATGGTCCACCCCGTCGCGGTGCAGCCCTTCGGGCGTCGGGCGACCGACTTCGCCGGGTTTGGCTTCGATACGGAACTGGTGCATTTCGACATGGGCGGGGCCGGTCGTCGGGAAATGACCGGCGCAAAAGGCGAAGATCGCGCGACAGACCGGATTGTCGATCGTGGCCTGATCGACCGGATCGAACCAGCGCTGCACATCACCATTGAGCGCATTATAGTCGGGGCTCTGATAATGGGGCTGGTGCGGCTGGCGGGCAAAATCGCCATGCTCATAGCGAAAGGTCGCGTGGCGGCGGCGGCGATAGCGTCCGCCGTCGGCCATATAGAGGTCCGGCCCCAGATCGTTCCAGCTATCGGCGAAAGCGCGCCAGTCAGCCGCATCGACGCCCAGTTGCGCGAAACTTTCTTCGCCCGACAGGCGTGCATAGCCAGTCGTCGCGAGAGCATCAGTTACGGGGTCGATCAGCGCACTATCGGTCATCATGCATCCCTAATGCCCAACCCAAACGAGCGACAGGGCCGCTTTCCGCAGGCTGGCTTCACCCGATCCAGTAGGGGACGATCTGGCGATTGTCCGGGTCGACATGGATCGGCCGGTCGGCTGGCGGGAAGGCGCGCTGGTCGCAGCTTTGGCGTGAACAGAGGCGGCAGGTGATGCCGATCGGTGTCGCTGCGCCCTCATCCTCCAGCCGCAGCCCGTCGGCATAGACGAAGTTCGCCGCATGGGCGGTTTCGCATCCCAGCACCACGGCAAAGCGGCGCGGGGTGCGGCTGTAGCTGCCCGATGGTTTCACCAGCCCCTTGGCCATCGACACATAGCGCACCCCGTCGGGCGTCTCGCCTAGTTGCACGTTAATGCGGTCGGGGATGGCGACGGCTTCATGGACGTTCCACAAGGGACAAGCGCCGCCAAAACGGGCGAATTGCAGCCGCGTGGCGCTGTGCCGCTTGGTGATGTTGCCCGCCATATCGACCCGGCAGAAGAAGAAGGGGATGCCGCGCAGGCCGGGCCGTTGCAGCGTGGAGAGACGATGGCAGGCCTGCTCGAAACTGACGCCAAAGGTGCGGGCCAGCCGGTCGATATCGTGGCGCATCACCCGCGCGGCCTCCCGGAACGGTGCATAGGGCATCAGCAGCGCCCCCGCCGCATAATTGCCAAGGCCGATCGCCAGCAGCCGGTCCGCGCCGGGGACGGGCAGGGCGGCCTTGGTGACCACGTCGGCGATCACTGCCTGTCCCTCCAGCATCATCAATTGATGCGCCAGCATGAACTTGCGGCTTTCGGTGGGCAGGGCGGCGTTGACGAACAGCTTGCGCGTGACGCTGCTATAGGATCGCAGTGCGCTGTCGGGCGTGTCGGCGATCAGCGTTTCGATACCATGTCGCCGCGCCAGCGCCTCGACCAGCATCCCCTCGTCCAAAGCTTGCCCGGCGGTGAAGCTGGCGGCCATATCCTCGGCCAGGCAGTCGATCGCGTGGACATAATTGCCCGCCTCATGAAACCAGTCGCGCGCTGCCTCCCACGGCAGGCGCGCCTGCACCGTGCTGTCGTTGGCGATCGCTTCCTCGATCATGTTGATGCGTTCATTGGCACGGATATGGGCGTTGTAAAGGTCGAGATAGCGGGCCGCGAATTCGGGGAATTGCAGGTGCAATTTCTCGATCCGCTCCGGCTCCAGCGCGACGCCGGGCAGTTCGGGATGGCTGAGCGCAAAGGTGAAGGCACCGAGCATCTGCTCATCTTCGCGCGCGTCGAAACTCGCCCAATCGGTCGGAAATGCGTTGGCCAGCGCCGCCTTGACCTTGGCGGTCAGGGGGCGATCGTCATTTTCCATCTGGGACAGGTAGGATACGGATATGCCCAGCGCCTGCGCCATCGTCGCCTGATCCATGCGATGGTCGAGGCGCAACTGGCGCAGCCTTGGTCCTGCAAATATACTATTGCCGCGTGCCATGGTGTATGCCTGTCCTTTGTGTAACCCAAGCTCCGTTCGTTTCTAACTAAGTCGAGAAACAGGGGCGCGACGTTTCTCGACTTCGCTCGAAACGAACGGAGGGAAGTACAAGCGACACTAATTTGCGAAGTGGTGATTTGCAAATTAGCAAATTTACATTTGCGAAAAATCGCAAAGACGGGAAAAGGGCGTCATAACAAGTCCGCGCCCTGACCGGAGAGATATGCCTATGTCGAAACTCGCCATCATCGAACAGCTGGAAGCCAAGCGCGAAGGTGCTCGCATGGGTGGCGGCCAGCGCCGCATCGACGCGCAGCATGGCAAGGGCAAGCTGACCGCGCGTGAGCGGATCGAGGTGTTGCTGGACGAGGGCAGCTTTGAAGAGCTGGACATGTATGTCGAGCATAATTGCACCGATTTCGGCATGGATGAGGCGCATATTCCCGGCGATGGCGTCGTCACCGGCTCCGGCACGATCAACGGTCGGCTGGTATTCCTGTTCAGCCAGGATTTCACGGTTTATGGCGGCGCAGTGTCCGAACGGCACGCGATGAAAATCTGCAAGATCATGGACATGGCGCTGAAAGTCGGTGCGCCGGTGATCGGCCTGAATGACAGCGGCGGCGCGCGGATTCAGGAGGGCGTGGCGTCGCTTGCGGGCTATGCCGAGATTTTCCAGCGCAATGTGCTGGCGTCGGGCGTGGTGCCGCAGATCAGCGTCATCATGGGGCCATGCGCGGGCGGCGCGGTCTATTCGCCCGCGATGACCGACTTCATCTTCATGGTGAAGGATTCAAGCTTCATGTTCGTGACCGGCCCCGATGTGGTCAAGACGGTGACGAACGAGGTGGTGACGCAGGAGGAACTGGGCGGCGCGGTGACGCATACGACCAAGTCGGGCGTGGCGGACGTGGCGTTCGAAAATGATATCGAGGCATTGCTGGCGGTGCGCGATTTCGTGGACTTCCTGCCCGCGTCGAACAAGGAACCGGTGCCGGAGCGGCCGAGCGCCGACCCGTGGGACCGGATCGAGCCGAGCCTCGACACGCTGATCCCCGCCAATGCGAACCAGCCCTATGACATGCACGAACTGATCAGGAAGATCGTGGATGAAGGCGATTTCTTCGAAGTGCAGCCTGCTCATGCGGGTAACATCATCTGCGGCTTTGGCCGGGTCGAGGGGCGGACTGTCGGCATCGTCGCCAACCAGCCTTTCGTGCTGGCGGGCGTGCTGGACATTAATTCGTCCAAGAAGGCCGGGCGTTTCGTCCGCTTCTGCGATGCGTTCGAGATACCGATCGTGACGCTGGTGGACGTGCCGGGCTTCCTGCCGGGGACCGCGCAGGAACATAATGGCATCATCAAACATGGCGCCAAACTGCTGTTCGCCTATGCCGAAGCGACGGTGCCGAAAATCACCATCATCACACGCAAGGCCTATGGCGGCGCTTATGACGTGATGGCGTCCAAGCATCTGCGCGGCGATTTGAACTATGCCTGGCCGACCGCCGAAATCGCAGTGATGGGAGCCAAGGGCGCGGTGGAGATTATCTTCCGCGGCAAGACGGCGGACGAGATTGCCGAGCGCACCGCGGAATATGAAGCACGCTTCGCCAACCCGTTCGTGGCCGCCTCAAAGGGCTTCATCGACGAAGTGATCCAGCCGCACTCGACGCGGCGGCGGATCGCGCTGGGCCTGCGGAAATTGCGCAACAAGGCGCTGGAGAATCCGTGGAAGAAGCATGACAATATTCCGCTTTAATATGACGTCATGCCAGCGAAGGCTGGCATCTCATGCGGCTTGACCGGCCTTTCGAGGCCTGAGGCCCCAGCCTTCGCTGGGGTGACGGAACAGGAAAGTGATATGAAACTCGGCCGTCTCAATCATATCGGCGTCGCCACGCCCAGCCTTGAACAGAGCATCGCTTATTATCGCGATGTGATGGGCGCGACGAAGATCCATGAACCGTTCGACCTGCCTGCGCAGGGGGTGAAGGTCTGTTTCGTCGATACGCCGGGTGAGAATGGCACGGCGGGGACGCAGATCGAGCTGATCGAGCCTTTCGACGAAAGCTCGCCGATCACCGCCTTCATCGCCAAGAACCCGGCCGGGGGGCAGCATCATATGTGCTATGAAGTACCCGACATTCTTGAGGCGAAGGCATGGTTCGAGGCGAAGGGCGCGCGGGTGCTGGGCGAGCCGCGGATCGGGGCGCATGGCACGCCGATCTTCTTCGTGCATCCCAAGGATATGAACGGGGTGCTGACCGAGATCATGGAGACGCCGAAGGCGGCGCACTAGCGATTAAAACCTCCCCCCGTCGGGGGGAGGCAGCGAGACTTGGGGGCTGCGCAGCAGACCCTTAGTCGCAGCGGAGAGGGGGCGCGACGCCCGATGGGTCGGCCACCCTCTCCAACTTCGGCTAGGCAGACAAGCTGCCAAGCCTGCATATCCTCTCCCCGCTGGGGAGAGGGAGTGAGGGTGGAATATGACCGACAAGCCGACGCTGGATCAATGGGCTGCCGCTGCCGCCAAGGAAGTGAAGGGCAAGGATTTGACCTGGGCGACCCCGGAAGGGATCGCGGTCAAGCCGCTCTACACCGCCGACGACGTGACCGTCGATCCGGGCTTGCCGGGCTTTGCGCCGTTCACGCGGGGCGTGCGCGCCTCCATGTATGCGGGGCGGCCATGGACCATCCGCCAATATGCAGGCTTTTCGACCGCCGAGGAATCCAACGCCTTCTATCGCCGCAACCTCGCCGCCGGTCAGAAGGGGCTGTCGGTCGCGTTCGATCTGGCGACCCATCGCGGTTATGACAGCGACCATCCGCGCGTCACCGGCGACGTTGGCAAGGCTGGCGTGGCGATCGACACGATCGAGGATATGAAGATCCTGTTCGACGGGATTCCGCTCGACCAGATGTCGGTCAGCATGACGATGAACGGCGCGGTCATTCCCATCCTCGCCTTCTTCATCGTCGCGGGCGAGGAGCAGGGTGTCGACCGCAAATTGCTCGACGGGACCATCCAGAACGACATCCTCAAGGAGTTCATGGTCCGCAACACCTATATCTACCCGCCCGAACCATCCATGCGGATCATCAGCGACATTTTCGGCTATACGTCGCGTGAGATGCCCAAGTTCAACAGCATCTCCATTTCCGGCTATCATATGCAGGAAGCTGGCGCGACGCAGGTGCAGGAATTGGCCTTCACCATCGCCGACGGCATGGAATATGTAAAATATGGCGTGGCCAGCGGCCTCGACATCGACAAGTTCGCCGGACGCCTGAGCTTCTTCTTCGCCATCGGCATGAACTTCTTTATGGAGATCGCCAAGCTGCGCGCGGCCCGCGTGCTGTGGCATCGCGCAATGACGGAACTGGGCGCGAAGGACGAGCGGTCCAAGATGCTGCGCACCCATTGCCAGACGTCGGGCGTGTCGCTGACCGAGCAGGACCCCTACAACAACGTCATGCGCACCACGATCGAGGCGATGGCCGCGATGCTGGGCGGCACCCAATCGCTGCACACCAATGCGCTGGACGAAGCGATCGCGCTGCCCACCGATTTTTCCGCCCGTATCGCGCGCAACACGCAGATCGTGATCCAGGAAGAAACCGGCATGACCAAGGTGGTCGATCCGCTGGGTGGGTCTTATTATGTCGAGGCGCTGACACAGCAACTGGTCGATGAAGCCTGGGCGATCATCGAGAAGGTGCAGGCCGATGGCGGCATGGCGAAGGCCGTGGCGGCAGGATGGCCCAAGGCGATGATCGAGACGGCGGCGGCGGCGCGGCAGGCGCGGGTCGATCGCGGCGATGACGTCATCGTGGGCGTGAACAAATATCGGCTGGCGAGCGAGGATTTCCTCGACACGCTGGACATCGACAATGCCAAGGTGCGCGAAGGCCAGATCGCCCGGATCAACCGGGTGAAGGCGGAGCGCGACAGCGCGAAATGCGAAGCGGCGTTGCAGGCGCTGCGCGACGGCGCGGCCAGGCCGTCCAGCCTCGACAACAACCTCCTCGCCCTCGCCGTGGAGGCCGCCCGCGCCCGCGCGACTTTGGGCGAAATTTCTTCGGCGATGGAAGAAAGCTTCGATCGTTACGGAACCCAGCCGACGCCGGTGAAGGGCGTCTATAGCGCGCCCTATGAGGGCGACAGCCGCTGGCAACAAGTACTCGACGGCGTGCAGGCCGTCGAGCGGCGCCTCGGTCGCAAACCCAAACTCCTCATAGCCAAGATGGGGCAGGATGGGCATGACCGGGGCGCCAACGTGATCGCATCCGCGTTCGGTGACATGGGCTTCGACGTCGTGTCGGGACCGCTGTTCCAGACGCCCGATGAAACGGTCGTGCTGGCGCTGGACAGCGGCGTCGATGTCGTGGGCGCATCGTCGCTGGCGGCGGGCCACAAGACGCTGATCCCGGACCTGATCGCCAAGCTGCGCGAAGCGGGCCGCACCGACATCAAGGTGATTGCGGGCGGCGTCATCCCGCCGCAGGATTATGACTATCTCCGTGACGCGGGCGTCCAGGGCATTTATGGACCGGGGTCCAATGTCGTGGAATGCGCCGCCGACGTGCTGCGCCTCCTCGGCCACAACATGCCCCCTGCGGGGCTGGAGGACGCCGCTTGACTACCTTCTTCATCCTTATCCGCACCCAACAGCCGTTCGTTTCGAGCGTAGTCGAGAAACGTTGGCACAGCGCTTGCCGCTTCTCGACTTCGCTCGAAGCGAACGGAGGTGGTAAGTGACGATGACGGACATCACCGCCCGCACGGACTGGACCCGCGCCGAAATCGCCGCGCTGTTCGACCTGCCGTTCAACGATCTGATGTTCGAGGCGCAGACCATCCACCGCGCGAATTTCCCGCGTAACGAGGTGCAGCTTTCCACCCTGCTGTCGATCAAGACCGGCGGCTGCCCGGAAGATTGCGGCTATTGCAACCAGTCCGCGTCGGCAGAGAGCGGCCTCAAGGCCGAGAAACTGATGAGCGTGCAGGCTGTGATGCAGGCGGCGGCACAGGCGCGGGATGCGGGCAGCTCACGCTTCTGCATGGGCGCGGCCTGGCGCAATCCCAAGGAGCGGGACATGCCCGCCATCGTCCAGATGGTGAAGGGCGTGCGCCAGATGGGCATGGAAACCTGCATGACGCTGGGGATGCTGAGCGAAGGGCAGGCCAAGGTGCTGGCTGACGCGGGCCTCGATTATTACAACCATAATATCGACACCTCACCCGAACATTATGAGAAGGTGATTACCACCCGGACGTTCGATGACCGGCTGGAAACGCTGGAAAATGTTCGTAATTCAGGGATCAACGTCTGTTCCGGCGGGATCGTGGGCATGGGCGAGACGCGCGAGGACCGCGTTGGCTTCCTGCACGCGCTGGCCGTGCTGCCGCAGCACCCGCAGAGCGTGCCGATCAACGCGCTGGTGCCGGTCAAGGGGACGGTGCTGGGCGATATGCTGGCCGACACCCCGCTCGCCAAGATCGACGAGATCGAGTTTGTGCGGACGGTCGCGGTCGCGCGGATCGTGATGCCGCAGAGCATGGTGCGTCTGTCGGCGGGGCGAGAGAGCATGTCGGATGCGTGTCAGGCTTTGTGCTTCATGGCGGGCGCGAACAGCATCTTTACCGGCGACAAGCTGCTGACCACAGCGAATGCGGGCGACAATGCGGATGCCGCGCTGTTCGCCAAGCTGGGCGTGGTGCCGATGCAGGCCGAGGTGAAGGTTGCGATGGAGGCGGCGGAGTGAGTCTCACTCCCACCTTCGTCACCCCGGACTTGATCCGGGGTCCCGCTTCTTCGCTGCCGTTACGCGGGAAGAAAGCGTCATGCCGGATCAAGTCCGGCATGACGCATATGTTTGGAGTTCCTGCTGCATGATCCGCGTCTCCACACTCCGTCATGCTGAACGTGTTTCAGCATCCATTTCGCCTCCGAGAGCGATGGCTCGTGGGGCACGATGGACCCTGAAACAAGTTCAGGGTGACGATTGAGTGAAACGGCTGAAGTTGTGCGTCTTGGGCCTCGCCGCACTGTTTTGCGGGTTAATTAGCCTTGTATCTGGCTTGGCTGCATTAAACGCTACGCCATGCAGCAGATTTGGCATGGATGATTTCTGTTCTGAATATGGGCAATTTTATTGGGTGTTCTGCGGTTTGGCTTCAGCCGGAGTTTTGATCGCACTTTGGGCCATCCGCAAATCGGGGAAACGAGACTAAAATGGCAATCACCAAGATCCTGATCGCGAACCGTGGCGAAATTGCGTGTCGTGTCATGCGGACCGCGAAGAAGATGGGCATCAAGACCGTTGCGGTCTATTCCGATGCCGATGCGCGCGCGCCGCATGTGTTGATGGCGGACGAAGCCGTGCATATCGGCCCGTCGCCTGCCGCCCAATCCTATCTGATCGCCGACAAGATCATCGCGGCGTGCAAGCAGACCGGCGCGGACGCGGTGCATCCGGGCTATGGTTTCCTGTCGGAGCGGGAGAGTTTCCGCAAGGCGCTGGACGCGGAAGGCATCATCTTTGTCGGCCCCCCGGCGAACGCCATCGCGGCAATGGGCGACAAGATCGAGTCCAAGAAGCTGGCGCTGGAAGCGGGCGTCAATGTCGTCCCCGGTTTCGTCGGCGTCATTGATGACACCGAACATGCCGTCCGCATCTCCAACGAGATCGGCTATCCCGTGATGATGAAGGCGTCGGCAGGCGGCGGCGGCAAGGGGATGCGGCTGGCCTATAGCGAACAGGACGTCCGCGAGGGCTTTGAGGCGACCAAGCGCGAAGGCCTTAACAGCTTCGGCGATGACCGCGTGTTCATCGAAAAGTTCATCGAAAGCCCGCGCCATATCGAAATTCAGGTGCTGGGCGACCAGCATGGCAATATCGTCTACCTGAACGAACGCGAATGTTCGATCCAGCGTCGCCACCAGAAGGTGGTCGAGGAAGCGCCTTCACCCTTCGTTTCCCCCGAAATGCGCAAGAAGATGGGCGAACAATGCGTCGCCCTGGCCCGTGCGGTCGGCTATTTCAGCGCAGGCACGGTCGAACTGATCGTGAGCGGTGAGGACAAGACCGGGGACGGCTTCTATTTCCTGGAAATGAACACCCGGTTGCAGGTCGAACATCCCGTCACCGAGGAAATCACCGGCGTCGATCTGGTCGAACAGATGATCCGCGTCGCCAATGGCGAGGCGCTCAGCTTCACCCAGGCGGACGTCAAGATCAACGGCTGGTCGATCGAGAACCGCGTCTATGCCGAAGATCCCTATCGCGGTTTCCTGCCCTCGACCGGTCGCCTGATCCGCTATAACCCGCCCGAAACCGGCGCGGATGAAAGCGGCGCGCTGATCCGCGTGGATGACGGCGTGGAGGAGGGCGGCGAAGTCTCCATGTTCTACGATCCGATGATTGCCAAGCTGATCACCTGGGCGCCCACGCGCCTCGAAGCCATCGACAAGCAGATCGAGGCGCTCGACAAGTTCGAGATTGAGGGGCCGGGCCATAATATCGATTTCGTGTCCGCCCTGATGCAGCATGAGCGGTTCCGGTCGGGCAACATCACCACCGGCTTCATCGCGGAGGAATATCCCGACGGGTTCCAGGGCGCGCCTGCTTCGCCCGAACTGCTGGTGCGGCTGTCCGCCATTGGCGCGTTCGCGGCGATGGCGCAGGCCGACCGCGCCCGCCGGATCGACGGACAGCTGGGCAAGCGCCTCGCCCCGCCGACCGGCTGGCAGGTCAAGATTGGTGACGCGATCCATGAGGTCGAGATCGACGGGGACGAAGTGACGGTCGATGGGCAGCCCCTCGACCTGGCGCTGGAATATACGCCGGGCGATCGCCTGATCGAGGCGGAATTTGGCGACGAGCAACTCGCCGTCCGCATCGCGCCGGTGCGATCGGGTTTCGTGCTGACCTGCCACGGGGCCAGCCACAAACTGCGTATCCTGCCCGCCCATGCTGCACCCTATGCTGCGCACATGATCGAAAAAATCCCGCCAGACCTGTCGCGCTTCCTGATCTGCCCGATGCCGGGCCTGCTGGTCGCCCTGCATGTGGGCGAAGGCGACAAGGTCGAGGCCGGGCAGCCGCTCGCCGTGATCGAGGCGATGAAGATGGAAAACATCCTGCGCGCGCAAAAGGCGGGCGTGGTCAAGAGCGTGTCGGCGGCGCAGGGCGACAGCCTGGCCGTGGATGCGGTCATTCTCGAAATGGAATAGGCGCAAGCTGCGTCGCGAAAACCCAGGGCCGCCCCGCACAGGCAGGGCGGCCCTTTGTTATTTAATGTTTCGCTGGGCTGTCGCGTCTTGCCCCGATCCCGGCCTATCCCTTAGCAGCCGCGGCATGACCAGCCTGCGACAGACGATCCTCTGCCTTTCCGCCATCTTCACGGCCATGATCGCGCTGCCCGCGCACGGTGCCGACGATGAGCAGTTCTGGCTCCAGACCATCGCGCAGGGATCAGTTTCGGGCGACATCGTCTATTTCGCCTAGGTCCAGTCACGCTTTGGCAGGGACATGGACGGGCTGGACCAGATGTTGCTGCGGCCCGCGATCGGCGTCAGACTGTCCGACCGGCTGACCGTCTATCAGGGCTATGCCTATGTCCGCACGCCGCGGTCCGGTGGCGGTGAGACGCGGGAGCATCGCGCCTTCCAGCAGATCAACTGGTCGCTGGGCAATGTTGCGGGCGGGCCGCTCTCCTCGCGCACCCGGATCGAGCAGCGCTGGGTGTCGAGCGGCGACGATATGGGCTGGCGGTTGCGGCAGATGCTGCGGCTGGCGGTGCCGCTGACCGGCAAGTCGGGCGGCGTGTCGGCGCTGACCTATGCGGAAGGGTTCGTAGCGCTGAACGATACCGACTGGGGGGCGCGCAAGGGGTTTGACCGGTTGCGCAGCTTTGCCGGGCTGGAACTGCCGGTCGCAGGCAAGTCGACCATGGAGGTCGGCTATCTCAACCAATATGTCAAAAATCGCGGGCGGGCCGATGATGTCGATCATGTCCTGCTGGTGACGCTGCAACTGCGCCGCTGAGGCACTTTTTTAGCCTGTCCTATCGCCCCCGCTTCATGCGATATCGGCCCCTGTTTCGCGCCCCGACATTGGCGGTTGCGCAAAGGGGTGTTGGAAATTTAATTACCCCTTGGGGTAACGCAATTTCACAATTGCCGGGAAAAGTGCGAAGTTAAGGGGGCAGGGATGAGCGAAGCGGTCGGCAGCGACTATGTAATGAACGTCAAGCGCGACCGGCTGGTCATCACCGCCTCGGCGCTCGGCACCGTGTTCGAATGGTATGATTTCTATATCTATGGCGTCCTCGCGCCGATCATCGGGCGAACCTTCTTTCCGACCGACAATCCTACCGTCGAACTGCTCTACACGCTGGCGGGTTTCGCGATCGGCTTTGCCTTCCGCCCGATCGGCGCGGCATTGTTCGGCTATTTGGGCGACCGGCTGGGCCGCAAATATACGTTCCTTGCCACCATCATCCTGATGGGCGTCGCGACGGCGGGGGTGGGCCTCACCCCGTCCGCCGCCAGCATCGGCATTGCCGCACCCATCATCCTGATCACGCTGCGGATCGCACAGGGGCTGGCGCTGGGCGGCGAATATGGCGGCGCAGCCATCTATGTTGCCGAACATGCGCCGCCGGGCCGGCGCGGTTTTTATACCAGCTTCATTCAGGCCGGGGTGATCGGCGGCTTCATCCTGTCGCTGATCGTCGTGGTCGGCACGCAATGGTTGGTCGGACCACAGATTTGGGCCGATTGGGGCTGGCGGCTGCCCTTCCTTTTCTCGCTTGCCCTGCTTGGCATATCGCTGTGGATGCGGCTGATGCTGCGCGAAAGCCCGGTATTCACCGCGATGAAGAAGGCGGGCACCCAGTCGAAAAATCCGATCAAGGAAGCCTTCACCTATCCGGGCAACAAGAAGCGGATGCTGGTCGCGATGGTCGGCATCGCTGCCGGGTTCACGGTAATCGCCTATACCGTCATGTTCCAGGCGCTCTATTTCCTTCAGAGCGGCCTGCATGTCTCGCCCGGTATCGCGCAATTGTTGGTCGGCGGCAGCGCCTTTGCCGGCATGGGGGCGTTCGTCTATTTCGGCCATCTGTCCGACCGGATCGGGCGCAAAAAGCCGATCGTCATCGGCTATGCGCTGGTGCTGGTGTTGTTAATTCCGCTCTACCAGTTCATGGGCGCGACCGCGAACCCGGCTCTGGTCGAGGCGGGGGAACGCGCGCCGGTCGTGGTGCGCGGCCCGGATTGCGTGTTCGATCCCTTCGCCAAGGTCCAGCCGACCGCCTGCGGCAAGTTGCTCGACCATTTTTCCAAGCGCGGCATCCCCTATGACAAGCAGGCAGCGCCCACGCCTGCGGTGCAGATCGGCGATCTGGTCGTCACGGACCTAAGCGCCGCCGGGCTGGACGCTGCTTTGAAAGCCGGGGGCTATCCGACCGGGAGCGTGACGCCGGACTGGCCACGCGCCATGGCAATTTTCGCGGCGCTCTTGCTGCTCTGGACGCTGTCAGGCGCGACCTATGGGCCGGTGGCGGCGCTCTTGTCGGAATATTTCCCGGCGCGCATCCGCTATTCGTCGCTGTCGATCCCCTATCATATCGGTACAGGCTATTTCGGCGGTTTCCTGCCACTGGTCAGCCAATATATCGTCGCGCGGACGGGTGATCCCTATGCCGGGCTTTGGTACACATTGGCCGTCGTGGCGCTGGCGCTTATCACCTGCTTGGTGGCGCTGCCGGAAACAAGGGATCGCCCGCTGGACGCGTAGCACAACCGGGGGATCATCCATGCCACGCGGCGTTGCCAAGCGGGATCTGCCGACCAAGACCTGCCCGGTCTGCCAGCGCCCCTTTGCCTGGCGCAAGAAGTGGGAACGCGACTGGGACAATGTGGTCTATTGTTCCGACCGTTGCCGCAGCGCCCCGCGCCAAGCCTGACACGAAAAAGGCCGCCGCTCCGTGTGGAGCGACGGCCATTTGGCAACCTGTTAGTCGATCAGCGTTCGATGCACATCGCCACGCCCATGCCGCCGCCGATGCACAGCGTCGCCAGACCCTTTTTCGCGTCGCGCTTGGCCATTTCATAGAGCAGTGTGGTCAGCACCCGCGCGCCCGACGCGCCGATCGGATGGCCGATGGCGATCGCGCCGCCATTGACATTGACCTTGGACGCATCCCAGCCCAGTTCCTGACCCACCGACAGCGCCTGCGCGGCGAAGGCTTCATTGGCTTCGATCAGGTCGAGGTCTGCGATCGACCAGCCTGCTTTCTCCAGCGCCTTGCGGCTGGCCGGGGCCGGGCCGATGCCCATGATCGAGGGATCTACGCCGCAGGTCGCAAAACCGGCGATCCGGCCCAAAATGGTTGCGCCCCGCTTGGCAGCGGCATCGGCGGTCATCAGCACCAGCGCGGCGGCACCATCGTTCAGGCCGCTGGCGTTGGCGGCGGTGACAGTGCCGTCCTTCTTGAAGGCTGGCTTCAGCTTCTCCATCGCTTCGATGGTGGCACCGGCGCGGATATATTCGTCGGCATCGACGATGGTGTCGCCCTTGCGCCCCTTTATCGTGACCGGCACGATTTCGTCGGCGAAGCGGCCCGATGCCCGTGCGGCTTCGGCCTTGTTCTGGCTGGCGACGGCAAAGATATCCTGCGCTTCGCGGCTGATCTGATACTTCTCGGCCAGATTTTCCGCGGTGATGCCCATATGATAATTGTTGAAGGCGTCGGTCAGGCCGTCATGAATCATCGTGTCGACCAGGCTGACATTGCCCATCTTGCTGCCGCCGCGCAGATATTGCGCATGGGGGGCAAGTGACATGCTTTCCTGCCCGCCAGCCACCATGATGTTCGCATCACCCGCACGAATCGCCTGGGCAGCAAGCGCCACAGCGCGCAGGCCGGAGCCACAGAGCTGGTTGAGGCCAATCGCGGTGCGCTCGACCGGGATGCCCGCATTGACGGCGGCCTGCCGCGCCGGGTTCTGCCCCTGACCGGCGCTCAGCACCTGGCCCAATATCACTTCGTCCACTTCGTCGGGCGCGACGCCGGCCTGCGCCAGCGCGGCGATGATCGCCTGACGGCCCAGTTCATGCGCCGGAGTCGATCCGAACGCACCCATGAAGCTGCCGACGGCCGTGCGCTTGGCGGCGGTAATGACGATATCTGACAAAGGCTCGATCCTCTATTATTGGGGTCTCTTTTCGCAGGCGCACATAGCATCATCCGCCATGGCTGGAAACCCATTGGGACAATGGAAACCACAGCGTTTCGCGCGCCTGTCCACCCACGACCATGCCGACATGACCCAGTTTGAATTGCCAGTCTGTAGCCAATTGGGTCGAAGCGGCGGCAGGGACGATGCGATCCGTTGTCGAGCGGATCGACAGGGTCGGGCAGGCAAGCCCCTGTAGATCGACTGTTTGGCCTCCGACAGTCCAGCGCCCCTCTCCGCTGGCGTTATCCGCATAGAGCTCATCGAACAGATCGCGTCCCGCGCCATAGGTTAGCGGTGGGCCGCCATTGGCCCAATCCTCCACTGCCATAAAGGCCCGCTCCCCATCCGATTCTGCTGCAACATCGGCGAAAGCAGCGAACTTGCGGATCGTGCGCGCCGGGTCCATCGCCCAGAAGCCCGATTGCAGCACTTCCATCGGCACATAGCCCAGACGGTCGCACATGGGCTTGGCCCCGCGCCACAGGGCGCTGATTTCCTGTCGGTCGGCGTCGCTGAAACCATCGAATCGCCAAGGCGAAGCGATCGTCGCCACCGCCCGCATCGGGTGCAGCATAGCCACGCCCAGCGCCAGCGTGCCGCCCAGGCAATAGCCCACCAATATGGGAGGTCGCGGCAGGGAGGCTAACAATGGCAAAAGCCGGTCAGTGATGTGACCATCCAGCCCCATCATCGCATCCCGCGCTGACGGACTGCCCCAGTCGACCAGATAGGCGTCATGTCCTGCTGCGGCCATGTGGCGCAGCAAAGATCGGCGTTCGGACAGGTCCAGCACCTGCGGCGGATTGATGAGCGAGGGGACGAAAACCACCGGTGCGCGGCCATTATCAACACCATAGCGCAGCAACCGGGCGCTGCCGATCTGCGCCATGCTGGCGGGGGCAGACGGCGGGGCGGGGCGCTGCGCCTGCTGATAGCGGCGCAGACCGATGAAGGCGCGTTTGCGCAGCTCTGGATCGCCCTCTGTTTCGCGCCATAAAATGTTGAGAAAAAGGGGTAAAGGCCTTGGGCCATGTTGCGGTGCGGCAACGCCCTGTGCTAATGAGGAGTGTGCAGGTGCGGGAGAGGTGTCCATGGCCAAATCTAAAGCGGCTAATGAATCAGAGCCGGTGGTTATCAAGAAATACGCTAACCGGCGGCTTTATAACACCGAAACGTCCAGTTACATCACCCTTGATCTGTTGTCGCAGATGACGCGCGAGGGCCGCGAGTTCACGGTGGTCGACGCCAAGAGTGGCGAGGATATCACCCACAATGTCCTGACCCAGATCATCATGGAAGAAGAACAGCGCGGCGAAAATATGCTGCCGGTCAATTTCCTGCGTCAGTTGATCTCCATGTATGGCGATTCGATGCAGTCGATGGTGCCGCAATATCTCGAAGCGTCGATGGATGCGTTCCGCAAGAATCAATTGCAGTTTCAGGAAGCGATGCAGGGCGCATTCGGCGGCGGCCCACTGGCCGAGATCGCCAAGCGCAACATGCAGATGTTCGAGGCGGCAACCAGTGCGTTCAAGGGCGCTGGCGGGCTGATGCCGGGTGTCCCCGGTATGCCCGGTATGCCCGGTGTTGCGACCCCGGCCGAAGCCGAAAAGGACGATGAGATCGCTGTGTTGAAGGCGCAACTGGCCGCGCTCAACGCCAAGATCGACAAGCTGGGCTGACCCCCAATGGCGAAGGCCGACCGACTCGAACGACTGGACGTGCGGCGGGCCGAGTTGGAAGCCGACTATGACGCGGCGCTGATCGCGGCGTTGCAGGTGACGGCAGGCGGCGTGTGGGGTCTGTTCGACCATAAGCCTGACCGGCAGGCCCGCGCCAAGGCAGCCCCCGTCATAGCGACGCTGGATGAACTGGCCGCCGACATCAACACGCTGCGTGATCAATTGGGGCTGGAGCCGTTTGCGCTGCACCAGTCCTTCCTCGCCGCGCGCGGCCCGGTGGCGTCCGACGCGCCGGGCGAGCCGAAACAGGCGCGGGCCTGGCTCGAAAAACTGGGCGTTGCCGTCGGCTGAACGCCAATGTGCGTCGGGGGTGGACGGGGATAGCGCGCTTGGCCTATTGCGCGCCATCCATTCCCTACAGCAGGCAAGCCATTCCCGTGAAACACGCCCTTTCCGTCACCCGTGAGCAGGATTTCTCCGCTTGGTATCAGGCCGTCATTTCGGAGGCTGACCTGGCCGAAGAAAGCGGCGTGCGCGGCTGCATGGTCATCCGGCCATGGGGCTATGGCATATGGGAGCGTATCCAGACCCTGCTCGATGCGAGGATCAAGGCGACGGGGCATGAAAATTGCTACTTCCCGCTGTTCATCCCGCTTTCCTATTTCGAGAAGGAAGCCGAGCATGTCGACGGCTTTGCCAAGGAAATGGCGGTCGTCACCCATCACCGGCTGATCCAGAAGGACGGCAAGCTGGTTCCCGATCCCGAAGCGAAGCTGGAGGAGCCGCTGGTTGTGCGCCCCACGTCCGAAACGGTGATCGGCGCGGCGTTCAGCCGTTGGGTCCAGTCATGGCGCGACCTGCCCGTGCTGATCAACCAATGGGCCAATGTCGTGCGTTGGGAAATGCGCACCCGCATGTTCCTGCGCACCACCGAATTCCTCTGGCAGGAAGGCCACACCGCCCACGCCACCGTCGATGAGGCGATGGAAGAGACGATGAAGATGCTGGAAGTCTATCGCAGCTTTGCGGAAGATTGCGTCGCCATGCCGGTGGTAGCCGGCGAAAAGCCGGAAAATGAACGCTTCCCCGGCGCGGTTGCGACCTATTCGATCGAAGCCATCATGCAGGATGGCAAGGCGTTGCAGGCGGGCACGTCGCACTTTCTGGGCACGACCTTCTCTGCGGCCCAGAATATCAAGTTCCAGAATAGCGAGGGCGCACAGGAACTGGCGCAGACGACCAGCTGGGGCATGTCCACGCGGATGATCGGCGGGCTGATCATGGTCCATGGCGACGATGACGGGCTGCGCGTGCCGCCGCGTGTTGCGCCCTATCAGGTGGTCGTGGTGCCGATGCTGCGCGATACCGACGAGGACGCCGCTATCGTCGATTATTGCGCCGATCTGGTGAGCCAGCTCAACGCGCTCGACGTGTTTCGTGAACCGGTGCGGGCGCTGCTCGACCGACGCCCGGCCAAGGCGGCGACCAAGCGTTGGGGCTGGGTCAAGAAGGGCGCGCCGATCGTTATCGAGGTCGGCGGGCGCGATGTTGCGGGCGGCAACGTGTCGGTCATCCGTCGCGACCGGCTTTATCGCGCCGACGGCAAGCTGGACAGTCAGGTGGTGGCGAAGGGCGATTTCGTCGCGGGCGCGGTGGCGATGCTGGAGGATGTGCAGGCGTCGCTGTTCGCGGACGCCAAGGCGCGACTGGACGGCAGCATCGACCGCTCGATCACCGACATTGAAGCGCTCAAGGCCTATTTCAACGCCAGTGCCAAGCCGGGCTGGGCGCTGGTGCAATGGGCAAAGCCCACTGGCGAAGCGCTGGAGAAGGTGGTGCAGTGGCTCAAGGGCGAGAAGCTAACGCTGCGCAATGTGCCTAATGATGCGGAGGCCGCTGACGGAGTGTGCGTGTTTACTGGCGAGACAGCGGTGGAGCGAGTGCTGGTTGGGCGGAGTTATTGATCAACGCGGATTAATTTCCGATTGAAGATATATTGCAATCTCAAAAATTGGCGGGCACGATTGCGTCGATGATGAGGGGGTAATTATGTCTGCACCATTCGGGATTAGTATTTTTGGTCCCCTATCAGACCTTCAAATTCTGGAAGAGATTGGACAGGGGAAATTTCGAGTATCTGCTCCAACTCCTCATCCTGCTTTTAGTGATTATATTGTAGAAGCGACAGATAGTCTCGGTGTGGTTTGGGTTAAGGCTAACGCACCTATTATTTCCATAGACAGTTTTGGACAAAATATTGTTGCGTTAACTGACAAGATTGCCGAGCAAATAAGGCTGAGATACGGAAGCCCTCAGAAAACTGATTTTTTAATGGCCGGCTCTATCTGGGAAGGTCCGCAATATTGGCTAAGCGCGCTCGAAAGTAAGGAGCGCTACTACGGCTATACTTGGGATCGAAAAAATTGTGCAAGTGTACCTGAGGACATAGATACTATTTATGTTGGAGCGGCTGCATATGGCGGTGGCGAGGGTGCTGTAACGGTAGAGTATGGATCGACTAAAATGCATCTCGCTGAACAAGAGCGAGATGCAAAATTAGCTGATCTTTTTTAACTACAACACATATTTACTCAAATCGGTGTCGTGCGCGATCGCGCTCAACTGCTTCTCCACATAGGCGGCATCGATCACCAGCGTTTCGCCGCGGCGGTCCTCGGCCTCGAAGCTGACATCCTCCAGCAGCTTTTCCATCACCGTCTGGAGGCGGCGGGCGCCGATATTTTCGACTTCGCCATTCACTTCGGCGGCGATGCGGGCGACGGCGCGGATGCCATCCGGCGTCAGGTCGATCGTCACCTCCTCGGTCGCCAGCAGCGCGCGATATTGCGCCACGAGGCTGGCCTTGGTGTCGGAGAGGATGGCGACGAAATCCTCCTCGGTCAGTGCTTTCAGTTCGACACGGATCGGCAGGCGGCCCTGGAGTTCGGGCAGCAGATCGCTGGGCTTGGCGACGTGGAACGCGCCGGACGCGATGAAGAGGATATGGTCGGTCTTGAGCGGGCCATATTTGGTCGAGACGGTCGTGCCTTCGATCAGGGGAAGCAGGTCGCGCTGCACGCCCTCGCGGCTAACGGACCCGCCGCGCACGTCGCTGACCGCGATCTTGTCGATCTCGTCGAGAAACACGATGCCGTTCTGCTCAGCGCTGGTGATGGCGACGCGGGCGACATCGTCCTGATCCAGCCGCTTGTCCTGCTCTTCCTCGACCAGCTTGTCCCACGCATCGGCGACGCGCATCTTGCGGCGCTTCTTCTGCTGTTGACCGAACGCCTTGGACATCATGTCGGACAGGTTGATCATGCCGACCTGACCACCCATGCCGGGGATTTCCATCGGCATGGAGGGGCTGTCGGCGACTTCGACCTCGACCTCGACATCGTTCATCTGATGCTGTTCGATCTTCTGACGGAAGGACAGCCGCGTGGCCTCGCTTGCTTCCTTGCCGGTCAATGCGTCGAGCAGGCGGGCCATGGCGGCCTCGGACGCGGCTTCGCGCACGGCTTCGCGGCGGCGGTCCTTTTCCAGCCGCACGGCTTCCTCGACCAGATCGCGGACGATCTGTTCGACGTCGCGGCCGACATAGCCGACTTCGGTGAATTTTGTCGCTTCGACTTTCACGAACGGGGCGTCGGCCAGTTTGGCCAAGCGACGGCTGATCTCGGTCTTGCCGCAGCCGGTCGGCCCGATCATCAGGATATTCTTGGGCGTCACCTCGTCGCGCAAATCATCGGGCAGGTGCTGGCGCCGCCAGCGGTTGCGCAAGGCAACGGCAACGGCGCGCTTGGCGTCGTGCTGGCCGATGATATGGGCGTCCAATGCGGCGACGATGGCTTTGGGGGTCAGATTGTCGTTCATCAAAAGACTCCCCCCTCCCTTTCAAGGGAGGGGCAGGGGGTGGGTGTGGTCGCGCAGCGGTCACTGGCAACATTGGTGGGATGGGGTTGCGGCTCGCTGCGCTCGCTACCCACCCCAACCCCTCCCTTGGAAGGGAGGGGCTTTATGAGTTAAGAGGCGCTATCCAGCGTTTCGATGGTCAACTGATCATTGGTATAGATGCAGATGTCCGCCGCCACGGCCATGGCCTTGCGCGCCAGCGTTTCAGCGTCCGCCTCATAATCCACCAGCGCGCGGGCGGCGGCGAGGGCGAAATTGCCGCCAGATCCAATCGCGGCCACGCCGTTCACCGGCTCCAGCACATCGCCATTGCCGGTCAGGATCAGGGTCACATCCTTGTCCGCGACGATCATCATCGCTTCCAGATTGCGCAGATATTTGTCGGTGCGCCAATCCTTGGCCAGCTCCACGGCGGAGCGCATCAACTGGCCATTGTGGCGCTCCAGCTTCGCCTCCAGCCGCTCGAACAGGGTGAAGGCGTCGGCGGTGGCGCCGGCAAAGCCGCCGATGACACTGCCGTCATGCAGGCGGCGGACCTTGCGGGCGTTGGGTTTCATCACCGTCTGGCCCATGGAAACCTGGCCATCGCCAGCGACGACGACCTTTCCATTCTTGCGCACGGACATGATGGTGGTGCCATGCCAGACCGGCATGGCGCTGCTGTTATGGTCGTTCATGGGGCGGCATATGGGACGCTGTGCCGTGTGGTGCAAGTCACCTTAGTAGCGACGGCGAAGCGTTGCATTTTGGCGACAATATTCTGACAATTCGTTCAGGAACAAATGTCGATCAATTGACATTGTGCATCGCAACATCAATCATCAGCATCCGCATTTACGGGGGGACTCGCATGACTCTCAAGGCCAGAGCACAGGAAAAGGTCGAGCGCGCGGGCATTTCCAACTATAGTTTCGATCATGACGTGTTGGTCATGTGTGGCGTGCGCTACACGATCGAAGCCTGCAACTGTGGCGAACCGGGATGCGACGGCGTCCGTCTGCGGAAAAATGCGACAGCCATCGGGCGCGTGTTGCAATAATTCACCGACTATTGGTCAGCGCATTGCGTCTTTCCCGGCGCGACCGACGGACTCGATATCGCGACCCACGCCCTGCACCGTGTTGCACGCGGCCAGCGCGGCCATGATCACCAGAAACAGCGCTTTACGCATTAATCCGTCACTCCATATTTGCGGTGTGACCGTTTTAAGCGTGA
The DNA here is from genome assembly GCF_057809795.1 of Sphingobium sp. FG125. Taxonomy (NCBI): domain Bacteria; kingdom Pseudomonadati; phylum Pseudomonadota; class Alphaproteobacteria; order Sphingomonadales; family Sphingobiaceae; genus Sphingobium; species Sphingobium sp. FG125. The sequence continues at coordinate 55,503 of NZ_JBMDKQ010000012.1, read as the reverse complement.
GCGCGACGCAGTGCAAAGCCGCAATTTGCGGGACGGGATGCCCCCGCGCTTGACAGGGCGCGCCAGCGATGCCAATGGCCGCCTCCTCCCGACAGGGGGCGCGTAGCTCAGTGGTAGAGCACACCCTTCACACGGGTGGGGTCGCAGGTTCAATCCCTGCCGCGCCCACCATGGCAAAGCGCCATGGCAGGGACAGATTATTTCCCTCCATTGATCTTTTCAGTCTCATCGGGCTAATCTTTGCCCTTGATCCGGCGTCCCGTGCGGTCGCCGACCTGAAAGGATGTCGATGCCGCCCTATTGGAAATCCGGCGCAGCCTTTGGCGCGCTGCTCATGCTGTCCACCATGCCAGCCATCGCGCAGGAGACGCTGACGCTCGAACGGGTCTTTGCCAACCCCGACCTGGCCGGGCCGCAGCCCCGTGCGCTGAAATTATCGCCCGATGGGTCGCTCGTTACCCTGCTCAAACCCCGCGCGGACGAGAAGGAGCGGCTCGACCTGTGGGCGATCGACACCCGCACCGGCAAACAGCGGATGCTGGTCGATTCGCGCAAGACCGGCAGCGGCGCGGCCCTGTCCGAAGCGGAAAAAATGCAGCGGGAGCGTGACCGTTCCGTCGCGGGCAGCAGCGGCATTACCAGCTATGACTGGTCGCCTGATGGCAAGTCCATTCTGGTCCCCGTCGATGGCGATCTCTATCTCGCCGCGCTGGATGGCAAGGTGCAGCGGCTGACCGACACGCCTGACGGCGAACTCAACGGCGTGGTCAGCCCCAAGGGCGGCTTTGTGTCCTTCGTGCGCGGCGGCAATTTGTTCGTGCAACGCATCGGTGGAGTGGAACGGCAGGTCACGCAGGGGGCCAGCGATACGGTCAGTTGGGGTGTCGCCGAATTTGTTGCGCAGGAGGAAATGGACCGGCGGACCGGCTATTGGTGGTCGCCCGACGATGCCCTGATTGCGGTCGCGCGGGTGGATGAAAGCCCGGTCGGCATCGTTACCCGTACCGCGATCGGCGGGGAGGGAACCAAGGTTTATGAGCAACGCTATCCCGCCGCCGGGACACCCAATGCGATCGTTGACCTCTATGTCATGAAGCCGGACGGGTCGGGGCAGGTGAAGGTCGATCTGGGACCGGACCGCGACATCTATCTGGCGCGGGTCGATTGGGCCAAGGATGGTCGGACCCTCTATGTTCAGCGCGAGACGCGCGACCAGAAGCGGCTCGACCTGCTGGCGGTCGATCCGGTTACCGGCAAGGCGAGGGTAGTCCTGACCGAAACCGCCAAAAGCTGGATCAACCTCAGCGACAATTTCCATCCGCTGCCGGGCGGCGATTTCCTCTGGTGGTCGGAAAAAAGCGGCCATGGCCATCTCTACCGGGTGCATGATGGCAAATGGACCGCGCTGACCAGCGGCGACTGGGAGGTCAAAACGCTGGTGGCAGTGGATGAGAAGGCCGGGCTGGCCTATTTCACCGGCAATCGCGAAACGCCGCTGGAGCAGCAACTCTATAGCGCGCCGATCGGCAAGCCCGCCGCGCCGCGTCGGATCACGACCAGCGGCTGGTGGAATGACGCGGTGATGGATGGCGCGGCAAGCCGGGTCGTCATCACCCGCCAGAATAGCGATCAGCCCAAGCAGGTCTATCTGGCCGACAGCAGTGGCAAGCAGTTGCAATGGTTGTCGGAAAATGCGTTGACGGGCGATCATCCCTATGCGCCCTATTTGGCGAGCCATGTCCACACCCGGTTCGGCACGATCCGGGCGAAGGATGGCACGATGCTCTACACCAAGATCATGACCCCGCCGATCACGCCGGGCAAACGCTATCCCGTGTTCATGATCCATTATGGCGGGCCGGGCGGCGGGCGGCAGGTGACCAACACATGGTCCGGCGCGCTGAACCAGTATCTGGTCGATCGGGGCTGGATCGTCTTTGCGGTGGATAATCGCGGTACGCCCGATCGTGGCAAGGCGTTTGAGGATCATCTCTATCGTGCCATGGGGTCGGTGGAGGTTGAGGATCAATTGGCGGGTGTAGATTGGCTGAAAGCCCAGCCGTTCGTCGATCCCAAGCGGATTGCCACCTATGGCTGGTCCTATGGCGGCTATATGTCGTTGAAGCTGCTGGAAAAAGCGCCGGGCGTGTTTGCGGCGGCGGTCGCGGGCGCACCGGTGACGAAGTGGGAGTATTACGACACCCATTATACCGAACGCTATCTGGGAATGCCGCAGGACAAGCCCAGTGCCTATCCGGCGTCCGGCGCAATCGAGGAGGCGGTGAAGATCAGCGATCCGTTGATGCTGATCCACGGCATGTCCGACGACAATGTCGTGTTCGACAATGCCACCGCTTTGATGGCGAAGATGCAGGGCGCGGCGGTGCCGTTCGAGATGATGGCCTATCCGGGCCAGACCCACCGTGTCGGCGGGCCGGGGATCAGCGTGCATCTGTGGCGCACGATCGAGGATTTTCTGGCCCGGCGCGGCGTGTCGCCTGAAGCGCCCAAGCCATAGGTAACGAGGACGTTGCCGTATCCCGGCAACGTCCGGCGTCAAAAGCTGGCCTTTCGCGCAACAAAGGGCTTGCCACTGGACAAATGGCGCAACGCCGCTATGGCGCGCACTCCGCAATATTTGCATCGGAGTGGAGTCTTTAGTCATGGGTTATCGGGTCGTCGTCGTAGGTGCCACCGGGAATGTGGGCCGCGAAATGCTGACCATTCTCGCCGAGCGCGAGTTCCCGATTGACGAGATCGCCGCGGTCGCATCGTCGCGCTCGCAGGGGCTGACCGTCGATTTCGGTGACAGCGGCAAGACGATCAAATGCCAGAATATCGAACATTTCGACTTTACCGGCTGGGACATTGCTCTGTTCGCCGCGGGCAGTGGTCCGACCGCTGAATATGCACCCAAGGCGGCGGCGGCCGGCTGCGTCGTGATCGACAATAGCTCGCTGTATCGCATGGACCCGGACGTGCCGCTGATCGTGCCCGAAGTGAACCCGGACGCGATCGACGGCTACAAGAAGAAGAATATCATCGCCAACCCCAACTGTTCGACTGCGCAGATGGTCGTGGCGCTAAAGCCGCTGCATGACGCGGCAATCATCAAGCGCGTCGTCGTCGCCACCTATCAGTCGGTGTCCGGCGCGGGCAAGGCTGGCATGGATGAGTTGTTCGAACAGTCGCGCAACATCTTCGTGGGCGATCCGGCCGAAGCCAAGAAGTTCACCAAGCAGATCGCCTTCAACGTGATCCCGCATATCGACGTTTTCCTGGACGATGGGTCGACCAAGGAAGAATGGAAGATGGTCGCGGAAACCAAGAAGATCCTCGATCCCAAGATCAAGCTGACTGCCACCTGCGTGCGCGTACCCGTGTTCGTGGGTCATTCCGAAGCGATCAACATCGAGTTCGAGAAGGAAATCAGCGCCAAGGAAGCGCAGGACATTTTGCGTGAAGCGCCCGGCATCATGCTGGTCGATAAGCGCGAAGATGGCGGCTACATCACCCCGATCGAATGCGTGGGCGACTTCGCAACCTTCATCAGCCGCGTGCGTGAGGACCCGACGGTCGACAGCGGCATTTCGCTCTGGTGCGTCAGCGACAACCTGCGCAAGGGCGCGGCGCTGAACGCGGTGCAGATCGCCGAACTGCTGGGCCGTCGCCACCTCAAGAAGGGCTGATTCTGCCTCCTTGCGGTAATGCTATCATAATGATAGCATGACCGCATGGGCCAAGTTCTTATCCGCAATCTCGACGACAGCCTGATCGCGGCCTATCGCGAACTAGCAGCGCGTAACCAGCGTTCGCTGGAAGCGGAACTGCGTGAAGCGCTGACACGCGGGCGGCCGATGACAGGTGAGCGCCTGCGCGCGACGCTAACGCGCCTCGAAGCGATCAGGGCAATGACTCCGCAACATGTCCGGCAGACACCTGCCGAAGATTTGCTCCGGGATGATGATCGCCCCTGATGCTGGTGGTGGATACCAGCGTGGCGGCCCGCTGGGTTGTCGGCAGTGCCGATCCGGCGATGTCTGCTGAAACGACCGTGGCGCTTACGCTGCTGCCGCGTCGGCTCATCGCGCCAGATTTTCTGACTGCCGAATTCGCCAATGTGATGTGGAAGAAGGTGCGCGCACAGGAAATTGATGCAGCACAGGCGCGCGAAGCCGTGGCTATCCTGCCCGATCTTGTCGACCTGGTCCCGACCGGACAACTGGCCGATCGAGCGATGGCGATCAGTCTGGCACTGGACCACCCTGCCTACGACTGCTTCTTTCTCGCCACCGCCGAGATGCTGGAAACGGTTGTGGTCACCGCTGACCGCAGGCTGGTCCGGCGCTGTGCTGACACGCCTTTTGCAGCGCTGGTTTCGGGGTTGATGGATCGCTCTTCCTGGGCGGAATGACAGGATAGCGCTCTTGCGCCGCCGCGCCTGACGCCATATCGGCAAGCCGCCGCCGAATAAGGATTTGCCCCGATGACCGACCTTCCCCTGCAGCGGATTGAGATCAAGGGCTTTGATGGCCTGCCGATCGCGGTGCATATGGTGGGGGAGGGCCGCGATCTGGTGCTGATCCACGGCTATTTCTCCAACGCTTACACCAACTGGATACGCTACGGCCATGCCGCGAAACTGGTTGAGGCCGGTTTTCGTCTGATCATGCCGGACCTGCGCGGCCATGGGGAGAGTGGGAAGCCGCATGATATCGCCGCCTATCCGCCCGACGCGCTGACCGATGACGGGCTGGCTTTGGTCGAGCAGCTTGGGCTGACTGATTATGATCTGGGTGGCTATTCGTTAGGAGCACGCACGAGCGTGCGAATGCTGGCGCGCGGGGCTGCGCCGCGCCGCGTGATCCTGGCGGGTATGGGGTTGCGCGGGCTGGTGCAGACGCTCGACAAGGGCGGCTATTACAAGAATGTCCTCAATAACCTTGGCACGTTCGAGCGTGGCACGTCGGAATGGATGACGGAGGCCTTCCTCAAGACCACCAAGGGCGATCCGGTGGCGATGCTGCATATCCTGAACACATTTGTCGATACGCCGCGCGAGACGATCGCGGCGATACAGCAGCCGACCGAGATCATCTGCGGCGCGGACGACCGGGATAATGGCGTGGCGCACGAACTGGCCGACCTGCTGCCCAATGGTCGCTATGTCGAGATACCGGGCAATCATATGAACGCCGTCACCCGCAAGGAAATGGGGCAGGCGATGGTCGATTTCCTGACCGCTTGACTGTATAGCCCGGCCAAGTCACCTTCCCCTCATAAGTCTATGAGGGGAATTCCCATGAAAATCGCCATCTCGCTTGCCGCGCTTGCGGCCGCGCTTACTGCATCGCCCGTCCTTGCGCAGCAGGCACCTGCGCCGACCGCCGCGGAGGCCGAAGCGTTCCTCGCCTAGGCGGAAAAGGCGATGTTCGATCATTCGCTGATCTCCAGCCGCGCCGACTGGGTCAATTCCACCTATCTGAGCGACGATAGCGATGCGGTCGCCGCCTATTTCGGCGCGATCCGCACGTCGATGAATGTCGATTACGCGCTGGAAGCCGCCAAATATGCGACCGCGCCGGGCCTGTCAGTAGAAACCAAGCGCCGACTGGACCTGTTGCGCACCGCGCTGACGCTGCCCGCGCCTACAGCGCCCGGCGCGGCGCAGGAACTGAACGATCTCGCGACCCGGCTCCAATCGGCCTATGGCAAGGGCAAGGGGACGCTGAAAGGCCAGCCGATCAACGGCAGCGATATTGAAGAGCAGATGGGGAATAACCGTAACCCCGAAGAGCTGAAGGAAATGTGGGTCAGCTGGCATGACAATGTCGGCGCGCCGATGCGGGGCGACTATGCCAAGCTGGTGGACATCGCCAACGCGGGGGCCAAGGAACTGGGCTTTGCCGACACCGGCGCGATGTGGCGGTCGAAATATGACATGCCTGCCGATGATTTTGCGAAGCTGACCGACAAGATCTGGGCTGAGGTCAAGCCGCTCTATGACCAGCTGCATTGCTACACTCGCACCAAGCTGAACGAGAAATATGGCGACGCGGTGCAGCCCGCGTCCGGGCCGATCCGTGCCGATTTGCTGGGTAATATGTGGGCGCAGTCCTGGGGCAATATCTATGATGTCGTGGCGCCCAAGGGTGCGGGAGATCTGGGTTATGATGTCGGCGATTTGCTGAAAGCCAAGGGTTATGTCGAAACCCGGTCCGGTCAGGTCGATACGCCCGACACCCCCGAACAGCAGCGGCGCGGCTATTGGGAAAAGCAGATGTTCAAGATTGGCGAGGGTTTCTATTCCTCGCTGGGCTTTGCGCCGCTGCCCGCGACCTTCTGGGACCGGACACAGTTCATCAAGCCGCTGGACCGCGAAGTCGTCTGCCATGCGTCGGCCTGGGATCTCGACAACAAGGACGACATACGCGTCAAAATGTGTACGAAGGTCAATAGCGACGACTTCGTGACCATCCATCATGAGCTGGGCCATAATTATTACCAGCGCGCCTATCAGAATCAAAAGCCGCTCTATCTGGACGGGGCCAATGACGGCTTTCACGAAGCGATCGGCGATTTTGTCGCCCTGTCGATCACGCCAGATTATCTGGTGAAGATCGGCCTGCTGGACGCCGCCAAGGTGCCGGGCCCGGACAAGGATATCGGCCTGCTGCTGCGGCAGGCGATGGACAAGGTTGCTTTCCTGCCGTTCGGCCTGCTGGTCGACAAATGGCGCTGGGGCGTGTTCAGCGGCACGATCCCGCAGAGCCAGTATGAAAAGGGCTGGACCGACCTGCGCCGCCAGTATCAGGGCATTGTCCCGCCCGTGTCCCGCGATGAAACGAAGTTCGACGCGGGGGCCAAATTCCATATTCCGGGCAATACGCCCTATACCCGCTATTTCCTGGCGGGTATTTTGCAGCAGCAATTCTATGAAGCCGCCTGCAAACAGTCCGGCTGGAAAGGACCGCTGCACCGTTGTTCCTTCTATGGAAACAAAGCCGTAGGGGCCAAACTTAATGCGATGCTGGAGATGGGCGCGTCCAAGCCCTGGCCGGACGCATTGGAGGCCTTCACCGGGACGCGGGAGATTTCGGGCAAAGCCATGACCGCCTATTTCGCGCCGTTGCAAAAATGGCTGGTCCAGCAGAATAAAGGAAAGTCATGCGGCTGGTAATCGCCAAGTAAAGTCAGTAAAGGCCCCGCCCGTGGACCCGGCGATCATCATCATTGCTTTGCTCTTCTTCACCAGCGTCATCATGGCGCTGGCGATGGGCGTGGCGTGGTTACACTTCGGGCGGCAGCGGCATGTGTTGAGCTGGGCGCTCTCCTACGGTGCGGCGATGATGCAATGGATCGCCAATGCTGGTGGAATTGCCCTGAAAAGCGGCCCGTTCATGGCGCTGGCGGCGGTGTGCATCATCGTCAGCGGCACGCTGGTCGTGGTGGGGGTGCGCCAGCGGTCGGGGCAGAGTGTGCCATGGCGGCTGATGGTCGGCGCGGGAATGATCGTGGCTGTCGGCGGCATTTATGCAGCAATGACCCACGATCGATCGCTTCAGGGTATGATCGTGCCGGGTTATGTCGGCATGTTGATGCTGAGTTCGGCCGCCGCGCTCTGGCCGCGCGAACGCCGTTTCAACGCACCGGAAATGGCGTTTTTCACCATGTTCCTGCTATTCGCGCTGTTTCAATCGGCTTTGGTGGTCAGCGCTGCCAGCGGTTGGGGGAAGCCTCCGGCAACGGGACTGGCAACCTATCGCGCGATATTGAGTCTTGGCCTGCCGTCCCTCTATGTTGGCATGGGCGTGGCGGCCATCATGGTGGTGGCAGGCGATCTGGCACATCAATTGCGGCGGCAGATGCGGCATGATCCGCTTACCAATGTGCTGAACCGACGCGGGCTGGACGAGGCGGCGGCGCGCGCCATCGCCAATGCCCGGCGTTACAACCGGCCGCTGGCACTGGTGGTGTGCGATCTTGACGGGTTCAAGGCGCTGAATGACGGCCATGGCCATATCGCAGGGGACGCGGCCCTGCGCGGCTTTGCCCAATTGCTGACCAGCGCGGTGCGGCGCGGCGACATCGTAGCACGCATGGGCGGCGATGAGTTCGGCCTGCTGCTGGTGGAAACCGAGGCGGCAGCTGCCGCTGACGTCATGGAGCGGGTACGCGCGGAAATAACATGCCTGATCCTGCCCAACGCCCCACGCGCGCAACTCCGCGCCAGTTTCGGCGTGGCGGAATTGCAGGCAGGCGACGAGAAACTGGACGACATGGTCGCTCGCGCCGACGCTGCGCTTTACGATGCCAAACGCGATGGCAAGGACCGGGTCGCTATCTGGCGCGCTGCTGCATAATCACCGGAATGGCGGTTCGTTGAACGCGCGCAGCTTGCGGCTGTGCAGCTTCGCGCCCCCTTCACGCAGCAATTCGCAGGTCATGAGGCCAACGCGCAAATGGCTGGCAATCGCTTCCTCATAGAAGCGATTGGCCTGTCCCGGCAGCTTGAGTTCGCCATGGATCGGCTTGTCGGAGACGCACAATAATGTGCCATAGGGAACGCGGAACCGATAGCCTTGCGCCGCTATGGTCGCCGATTCCATGTCGATGCCGACGGCACGCGACAGGCTGAAGCGCAGGGCGGAACTGGAATAGCGCAATTCCCAGTTGCGATCATCGGTGGTGACGACGGTGCCGGTGCGCAGGCGGCGCTTGAAATCTTCCGGGTCGCGACCGCCTAATACCGCTTCAGCCGCCTGCGCCATCGCCACCTGCACTTCGGCGATGGCCGGGACCGGGATTTCTGGCGGCAGCATGGCGTCCAGCACCTTGTCATCGCGCAGATAGGCGTGCGCCAGCACATAGTCGCCGATCCGCTGGCTGGGCCGCAGACCGCCGCAATGGCCGATCATCAGCCAGGCTTCGGGCCGCAGGACCGCCAGATGATCGCAGATCGTCTTGGCATTGGAGGGGCCGACGCCGATATTCACGAGCGTGATGCCGCTGCCGTCAGGCGCGATCAGATGATAGGCGGGCATCTGATGCTTGCGCCAGGCGCTGTCGGCGATCATCCGCGCGGGATCGGCCGTTTCGGGGGTCACATAGACACCGCCAGCGCCCGACAGCGCGGTAAAGCGGCTACCCTCCCGCTGCAACTCTGCGCAGGCCCAGGCGACAAATTCATCCACATAGCGGTGATAGTTGGTGAACAATATGTAGCTTTGCACATGCTCGGCTGGCGTGCCGGTATAATGTTTGAGGCGCGCGAGCGAAAAGTCCGTGCGCAATCCATCGAACAGCGCCAGCGGCCGATCGCCATCCGCATCGGGCATGAAGAGGCCATCGGCGATCTCGTCGCCAATCTCGGCGAGTTCGGTCGTGGGGAAGTAGCGCGCCAGTTCGGTCGGCGGCGTGCCGTCGAGCGCGCCCATGTCCAGCCCGTCCAGCACATAAGGGAAGGGGATTTGCTGGTGGCTGAGGCCCGTTTCAATCTCCACCCCATAGTCGCGGACGAGCAAGTCGATCTGTTCGGCCAGATAATCGGCGAACATCGCGGGACGGGTAACCGTGGTGACGTAACTACCCGGTTTGGACAGGCGGGCGAAGGACCGACCGGGCGGCGGCGCGTCACTGTCCCCATGATAGGTGATGCGCAGTTCGGGATAGCAGAAACGTTGGTCGTGCCTTGCCTGAGGCGGCGGTATGCTGCCGTCGCGGCCATAGGCGCGCATGGCGTCGCGCAATGTGTCGATGGATGTCTGGTAGAGGCGGTCCAGTTGCGCGACCGTGGCGCTGCCGATGCTTTGTGTCATCGCCCCCTGTTACCGCAGTTGCATGACGGAGGAAAGTCGGCGCGCGATCAAAAACGCGCGCCGACACCCGAAATCAGAGCTGGCCCAGCATATGGTCAGCCGACGACAGCTTGAAGTCGCCAGGTGCCTCGACATTGAGTTCGGTGACGACACCGTCCTTGACGATCATCGAGAAACGCTGGCCGCGCTGGCCCAGGCCGAATTTGCTGCCATCCATGGTCAGGCCCACGGCCTGCGCGAAATCGCCATTGCCATCGGCAAGCATCGTCACCTTGCCATCGGCACCGGCTGCCTTGCCCCATGCACCCATGACGAAGGCGTCATTGACGGCGGTGCAGGCGATTTCATCGACGCCCTTGCCCTTGAGCGCGTCGGCCTTGTCGATGAAGCCGGGCAGATGCTTGGCCGAACAGGTGGGCGTGAACGCGCCGGGGACGGAAAAGACCGCGACCGTCCGGCCCGCGAAATATTCGTCCGACGTCACGGCCTCCGGGCCATCCTCGGTCATTTTCGTGAAGGTCGTGCTGGGAAGACGGTCGCCCTTGGCAATGGTCATGATCATTCTCCTGAAACTGACGATGGCGCAGGTCGTTGCTGGCTGGCGCACTGTCAAGAGCCGGGATGGAATATGCCGCCTGATCCTTGGCATCATCCTGTCTTTGTCTATATTCCGATCATGGACCAGACGACTTTCTTTGGCGGGCATTTCCTGCTCGCGCTTCCCGGCATGGCCGACCTGCGCTTCGATCATAGCGTGGTCGCATTGTGCGTCCATGATGTCGACGGCGCGATGGGCATAGCGGTAGGGGAAGAGATGGAGGGGGTGAGCCTGCATGGCCTGCTCGACAGTTTCGATATCGACGGCAGCGCGATTCCCGACAGGCCGGTGCTGCGCGGTGGGCCGGTCGAGCCGAGGCGCGGCTTTGTTCTCCATTCGCTCGACTGGTCGGGGCAGGACATGGTGCAGGTCGATGGGCAATGGGGTTTGTCCGGCTCGCTCGACATATTGAAGGCGATTGCACAGGGGCGGGGACCAAGCCGGTATCTCGTCGCGCTGGGCTATGCCGGATGGGGTGCCGGGCAACTGGAGCGCGAGTTGACGAGCGACAGTTGGTTCCTGGCACCGGGCAATGCGGACTTGCTGTTCGAGGTTCCAACGCATCGCAAATGGGCCGCGTCCTACGCGGCAGCCGGCGTTGATGCGTCACATCTGGTCCGGGGTGCTGGGTCCGCCTGACGCAGGTTTCGGTCGGCTATCAGTATTAGCACATAAAGAAATCTTTATATTGAGTTGCCACGGGCGGCGGCGATTGGTAAAGCGCTTGCCATCGCCGCCGCCCGGACTTTTTTCCAGCGGTACAGGCATAATTTCAAGTTTACGGAGACACGACCGTGGCCACCGCTTCCGCCACCCTGGCGCAGGATTATGTGATCGCCGATATCGCCCTGGCCGATTTCGGCCGCAAGGAAATGGATATCGCCGAAACCGAAATGCCCGGCCTAATGGCCCTGCGCGCCGAATTCGGCCCGTCGCAGCCGCTGAAAGGCGCGCGCATCACCGGGTCGCTGCATATGACGATCCAGACCGCCGTGCTGATCGAAACGCTGACCGCGCTGGGCGCACAGGTCCGCTGGGCGACCTGCAACATCTATTCGACGCAAGACCATGCCGCCGCCGCGATCGCCGCGTCGGGCGTGCCGGTGTTCGCCATCAAAGGCGAAACGCTCCAGGAATATTGGGACTATGTCGAACGCATCTTCGACTGGCACAATGACCCGTCGGGCGTGTGCAACATGATCCTGGACGATGGCGGCGACGCTACCATGTTCGCCCTGTGGGGCGCGCGGGTCGAAGCGGGCGAGGAACTGTTCACGCCGAGCAACGAAGAAGAAGAGATCTTCTGTGCGGTGCTCAAGCGCGTTCTGGCCGAACGTCCCGGCTTCCTGACCAAGACGGTCGCCGCCATCAAGGGCGTGTCGGAAGAAACCACCACCGGCGTCCATCGCCTGTATGAGCTGGCCAAGAAGGGCAAGCTGCCTTTCCCCGCCATCAACGTGAATGACAGCGTCACCAAGTCGAAGTTCGACAATCTCTATGGTTGCAAGGAATCGCTGGTCGATGCGATCCGTCGTGGCACCGACGTGATGCTGGCCGGCAAGGTCGCCTGCGTCGCCGGTTTCGGTGACGTCGGCAAGGGGTCTGCCGCTTCGCTCCGCAATGGCGGCGCGCGCGTGCTGGTCACCGAAGTCGATCCGATCTGCGCTTTGCAGGCGGCGATGGAAGGCTATGAAGTCGTGACGATGGAAGAGGCAGCCCCGCGCGCCGACATTTTCGTCACCGCGACCGGCAATGAAGGCGTGCTGACCGTCGATCATATGCGCGCCATGAAGAATATGGCGATCGTGTCCAACATCGGCCATTTCGACAGCGAGATCGAGATTGCGGGCCTGGCCAACATGAAGTGGACCGAGATCAAGCCGCAGGTGGATGAAGTTGAGTTCCCCGACGGCAAGAAGATCATCGTCCTGTCGAAGGGCCGTCTGGTCAATCTGGGCAATGCCACCGGCCACCCCAGCTTCGTCATGTCGGCCAGCTTCACCAACCAGACGCTGGCGCAGATCGAGCTGTGGACCAAGAGTGAGCAGTATAAGAACGAGGTCTATGTCCTGCCCAAGCATCTGGACGAGAAGGTCGCCGAACTGCATCTTGAAAAGCTGGGCGTGAAGCTCACCAAGCTGAGCCAGAAGCAGGCCGACTATATCGGTGTGCCGGTCGAAGGGCCGTTCAAGCCCGACCATTACCGCTATTAATGATCGACCGTCCTCCCCTTTAAGGGGAGGTGTCGGGCCGCAGGCCAGACGGAGGGGTGTCGCGCTCTCGATAGGGTGACACCCCTCCGTCTGGCTTCGCCAGCCACCTCCCCCGCTGGGGGAGGATTTGGTTCGGCCGCTTTTATAGGCCGTCCGTCAATTCTTTGCATCGCCTTCTTCCCGCTGCGCCCGACTTGCGTTAGTCCGGGTGCGATTATGGACAGCGACAGGCAGGTTCGGCCGAAATGGGAGCAGAGGGCGCAATGACGCTGACCCCCATGGCCGCCATCATATTGGGTATCGTGCTGGCCCTGTGGCTGGGTAGTGCCGTGTGGGCGCTCGCCACCGGCCAGCGGATGCGGCGCGAGGGGATGCAGGTGCAGGGCAAGCTTGATCGGCTTGCGATGCTGCTCGCCTCCGCACCGGCAGCGCCAGTGGTCATACACCCCGATGGAAAGCTGGAGGCGGCCGACCGCCTCGCCAAATGGCTGGGCAAGCCCCGCGTTCCGACCTTTGCCTCTGAACTGACTGCTGCGGACGGTGGGCTGGAGCCTGACGATGCCGCCGCGCTGGCGCGCGAGATCGCGTCGGCGCAGAAGGCGGGAAAGAGCTTTGCCCTGCCGGTGCGGGGCGTCGGGTCGTCGCGGCTGTTGCTGGTGCGTGGCGCGCCTGCCGCGCCCGGTCTGGCGTCCAATGGCGGCGTCGTGCTGTGGATTTTCGACGCGACCGACAGCCAGTCCGAAATTCAGGCGCTCAAGGGTCAGGTGGACCAGTTGCGCGATGCGCTGGAGGCTTTGGCGGGCCTGGTCGAGGCCGCGCCCTTCCCGATGTGGCACCGGACACCTGACCTGCGCCTCAGCCTGGTCAACAACGCCTATGTCCGCGCGGTGGATGGCGCCGATGCGCGCGAAGTGATTGGTAGCGGGGTCGAACTGGTCGAGGCGGTGAGTGGACTGACCCCGCAGGCCGCCGCCGCCGATGCGCTGGCGCGGGGCGAGCCGGTCGAGCGCATGGTCCCGGCCACCATCGACGGCGAACGGCGCACCATGCGCGTGGTCGACGTACCACTGGGCGAGGCCGGAGTGGCTGGCTATGCGGTCGATCAACATGAGCTGGAACAGGCGCGGGTCGAGCATCGCCGTCTGGAGGCGGCGCAGCGCGACTTGCTGGATCGCTTGTCCGCTGGCGTCGCGCGCTTTGGTCCTGACCGGGCGCTGCGCTTCTGGAACCAGCCCTTCATCAGCCTGTTCGGCCTGCATCAGGAGCAATTGGCCGATGCGCCCTTGTTCGAGCGGGTGCTGGACCAGATGCGCGACGCGCGCCGCCTGCCTGAACATCGCGACTTTCCCGCCTGGCGTGGGGAACGGCGCGACTGGTTCCTGTCGCCCGATCCGGTCGAGGAAAACTGGCTGTTGCAGGACGGCACCCATTTGCGCGTCTATGCCCAGCCTCTGCCCGACGGCGGCCTGCTGCTGATCTTCGAGGATCGCACCGAGCAGGTGCAGCTGTCGAGTGCGCGCGACACGCTGCTGCGGGTGCGGACGGCGACGTTCGACAATCTGTTCGAATCGATCGGCGTGTTTTCGTCCGACGGTCGCCTACAGATGTGGAACAGCCGTTTCCGAACAGTCTGGGGCGCGGACGAGGAAATGCTGGCCACCCATCCGCGCATCGATGATCTGATGCGCGCGGTGCAGGAACGTCTGGCCAAGCCGCAACAGTCCAATCTGGTGCGCGAACTGGTCCGCGCTGCGACAGTCGAGCGCAAGCAGCGGATCGGCCATGTCGGTTTTGCCGACGGGCGCATCTTTGAATTTGCCGCCATCCCGCTGCCCGATGGCAATGCGCTTTTCACCATGCTTGACGTGACGGACAGCCGCCGTGTCGAACAGGTGCTGCGCGACCGCAACGTCGCGCTGGAGCAGGCCGATGAGGTCAAGACCGCCTTCGTCACCAATATGAGCTATGAATTGCGCACGCCGCTGACGACGATCGCCGGGTTCGCCGAGATGATGAGCGCGGGCTATGCCGGGGAATTGAGCGCATCGGCCAAGGACTATGTCGACGGAATCCTGCAAAGCACGGGGCGACTGTCGATGCTGATCGACAATGTGCTGGACCTGACGCAGGGTGAGGCCGGGACATTGCCGATCGATCGCGCGCCGGTCGATCTGGCCGCCGTTGCGCGCGCCAGCGCCGATCGCGTCCGCGTAGATGCTAGCGCGAAGGGGATTGATCTGGCGGTGACGATAGAGGCCAGCCTGGGTCAGGTGCAGGGTGACGCCCGCCGGATCGGACAGGCGATCGACCATCTGCTCGAAAATGCGGTGCGTTATTGCGGCAAGAGCGCGCGGGTGCTGCTGCATGGCGATGGTGGGGCGGATCGGGCGCGGATCGTTATTTCCGACAATGGACCGGGCATTTCCGCCAAGCAGCAGAAACTGCTGTTCGATCCCGCCGCCCGCGCCGGACAGGCGCGCACCGGGGGCAAGGCCGGGATCGGCCTGCCGCTCGCCCGGCAACTGGCACAGGCGCATGGTGGGACGCTGGAGTTGGTGTCACAGGCCGGGCAGGGGACGATGGTGGTGATCGAGTTGCCCCGTGGCTGACGCCGCGCTGCATCTGGCGGATGAAGCCGCGATGCTCGATTTGGGCCACCGCATCGCCACCCATGTGCGAATCGGCGATGTCATCGCGCTGGAAGGCGGGCTTGGCGCGGGCAAGACGACGCTGGCGCGCGGCATATTGGAAGCGTTGGGGCTGGCGGGCGAGGCGCCTAGTCCGAGCTTTGCCATCGTCCAGCCCTATGACGTGCCCGAAGTCCGGCTGCCGGTCGCGCATGTCGATCTCTATCGGCTCGATACGCCGGAGGATACGGAGGAACTGGCGCTGGGCGACTATCTGATGGACAGCCTTCTCATCGTCGAATGGCCCGACCGGCTCGGCGCGCGGCTATGGCCCCATGCGTTGCGTTTGACCATCATGATCGAGGCGGATGGCGCTCGGCGCTTGACAGCGGACGTGCCCGACGCTTGGACGGAGCGATGGTCACAGATATGATCCCCCCCGCCGCCGCGCCCGCTTTCCTTGGCCAAGCCGGATGGGGCGATGCCGCCATCGTGCCGCTGGCTGGCGACGCCTCCTTCCGCCGCTATTTCCGCGTCATCGACGGCGGACGCCGCGCGGTGCTGATGGATGCGCCGCCGCCGCATGAAGATCCGCGTCCTTTCATCACGATTGCCGAACATCTTCTGGAGGATGGCTTTGCCGCGCCCCGTATATTGGCGCGCGATCTGGAACGGGGATTGGTGCTGATCGAGGATTTCGGCGACCTGCGGGTCAAGGAACATCTGGACGATGAACCTGGTGCGGAACTGGCAGTCTATGGCCGTGCCATCGACCTGCTGGCCGACCTGCACCGCCTGCCTGCCGCGCCAGTGCCCGCCTATGACCGCGCCGTCTATCAGCGCGAAGTTGGCCTGCTGACGGAGTGGTATTGCCCTGCTATCGGCCTGTCGGTCGATCAGGACGCCTATGTTGCGGCGTGGGACGCAGTGCTGCCGATCGTCGAACAGTCCGCTAGCCCAACCGTCACCGTGCTGCGCGACTATCATGCCGAAAATATCATGCTGATTGACCGGGCGACATCGCACGGGCTTGGCCTGCTCGATTTTCAGGACGCGCTGGCGGGGCATCCTGCCTATGATCTGGTGTCGCTGTTGCAGGATGCGCGGCGCGACGTGCCGCCCCAAGTCGAGGCGGCGATGCTGGCGCGCTACAAGGCGATTGCCGCGCCGCCCGATGATTTCGACGCGGCCTATGCGGTGCTGGGGGCGCAACGTAATGCCAAGATTATCGGCATCTTCACCCGCCTGTGGCAGCGCGACGGCAAGCCGCGTTATTTGAGCTTCCTGCCGCGCATGTGGGGATTGCTGGAGCGCGATCTGGCCCATCCGGCGCTGGACCCGGTGGCGCGGTGGTTCGCCGCCAATATATCGGCTGATCAGCGCCATGATGCGCTGGCGGACCATGCACCGGCATGATCGACACGGCAATGGTGATGGCGGCGGGCCTTGGCAAGCGGATGCGTCCGCTCACAGCGACCCGGCCCAAGCCGCTGGTCAAGGTGGCGGGCAAGCCGCTGATGGACCATGCGCTCGACCGGCTGGAGGCGGGCGGTATCCGCAAGGTGGTGGTCAATGTCCATTATCTCGCCGATACGGTCGAGGCGCATTTGCGCACCCGCAAGGGCGGCATGGAGTTCGTCATATCCGACGAGCGCACCAAATTGCTCGAAACCGGCGGCGGCCTGATCCACGCCGCGCCATTGCTGGGCGACAAGCCGTTTTTCTGCGCCAACAGCGACAATCTGTGGATTGACGGGCCGCAGGAAACGCTGGGCATGATGCAGCGCATCTGGAACCCGGACAGGATGGATGCACTGCTGCTGCTCGTGCCGCTGGCCCGCGCCCATTGCCATAGCGGGCCAGGCGATTTCCATATGGATGCGGCTGGTCGCCTGACCCGGCGCAAAACCGCTTATGTCGCACCCTTTGTGTTCACCGGTGTGCAGATCATGGCGCCTTCGCTATTGCGCGATCCGCCCGGTGACGTGTTTTCAACCAACACCTTCTGGAACCGCGCGATCGAGGCGGGGCGGCTGTATGGCGTCTCGCATCAGGGACTGTGGTTCGATGTCGGCACGCCTAAAGCCATCCCCGTCGTGGAATCCATGATCACCCATGGGTGATCGGGGGCGCCCTGCGCTATTTTCCATTCCGGCGCATCGCGCCTTTTCCGATGCGCTGGTCGCTGGTCTGCTGGCGCGCCATGGTGGCGATCCGATGGCGCTGGCGCAGGGCATGATCCTGTTGCCCAGCAACCGCGCGGTGCGAGCGGTCAGCGATGCGTTCGTGCGGGCGTCGGGTGGCGGGCTGTTGCTGCCGCGACTGGTGGCGATCGGCGACCCGGATATTGGCGAACAGGTCGGCAGCGCGCTCGATCCGCTTGGGGAAGGGGAGGCACTGCCGCCCGCGATTGCGCCGATGCGTCGCCAGATGATCCTTGCGCGCATGGTGCAGCAAGTGAAGGGCGATATTGACGCGGGTCAGGCGCTGCAACTGGGACAGGCGCTGGGCGCGGTGCTTGACCAGATGCAGGTAGAGCGGGTGCCGGTGACGGCGTTGCGCGACCTTAGTTTGTCTGACGAATTGTCGCGGCACTGGCAGACGTCGCTGCGCCTGTTCGAGATCGTCATCGCCCGCTGGCCGGACGAGCTGGCGCGGCTGGGCTGCATGGACCTGACCGAGCGGCGCAATAGGCTGTTCGACCGGCTGGCGGCACGCTGGCGCGAGCATCCGCCGACCGGCTTCGTCGTGGCGGCTGGCATTTCGACCACTGCGCCTGCGGTCGCGGGACTGCTTCGGCGGATCAGTGAACTGCCCGGCGGCATGGTCGTGTTTGCCGGGCTTGACCAGCATATGGACGATGAGTCGTGGGAGGCGATCGGCCCGTTCGATCCCGATCCGGTCACCGGCCATGCCCCCGCCGGGCATGAGAGCCATCCGCAATATGCGCTGAAACGTCTGCTCCACGCCATGAGTGCGACCCGCGACGATGTCGCGCAATGGCGCTGGGGCAGTGAGCATGATGCGCGGGCGGTGCGCGGGCGTAATATCTCCAACGCGATGCTGCCGCCCAAGCTGACCAGCCGCTGGCGCGACCTCAAGACCGCTGACCGCTCGCTGGCGGGTGTGGCGGCGCTGGAAGTCGCGACGCCGGGCGAGGAGGCGCAGGCCATAGCCATTGCGCTGCGCGAAGCGCTGGAGACAGAGAAGCGCACTGCCGCGCTGGTGACGCCGGACCGGCAACTGGCGACGCGGGTATCGGCGCATCTGAAACGCTGGGGGATCGAGGCGGATGATTCGGCGGGCCTGCCGCTGTCACGCCTGCCGCCCGGCACGTTGCTGATCGCGATGGCGCAGGCGGTGGCGGAACGGTTCGCGCCGGTGCCGCTGCTGACATTGCTCAAACATCCGCTGGTGATGCGTGGTGAGGGGCGGCTGGCTTGGCTGGACGGGGTGCGGGCGCTCGACCTGTTGTTGCGGGGACCAAGGCCGCAAGCGGGGCTGGTGGGCATCGATATGCTGATGGTTGCGCGGGAGGATGACCGGCAGCGTGTCCTGCGCGATCAGGTGCGCGACTGGTGGCCCGCCGCGCGCGCCTTGCTGGAGCCGCTGGAACAGGCCTTTGCGGTCTCGACCGATCTGGCGGGGCAGCTGGCCGCGATCCGGGAGCAGGCGGGCGTGTTGACAGGCGATGCGGTCTGGGCCGGGCATCAGGGCCATGCCGCCGCCGACCTGTTCGCCGAGATGGAGGCTGCCGCCGACGAAGGCCCGCGTCAGGCTGATATTCGCGCGCTGCCGGTGCTGCTTGACCATATGCTGGGCGGGGTGTCGGTGCGTCCGCCGCAGGGGGGGCATCCCCGCGTCGCGATATTGGGCCTGATCGAGGCGCGGCTGGTGCAGGCGGACCTCATGATATTGGGTGGCCTTAATGAAGGCACATGGCCCGGCCTGCCCGCGCCCGATCCGTGGCTGGCCCCGCGCATCCGGCGCGAACTGGGCTTGCCGGGGGTGGAGACGCGCATCGGCCTTGCCGCCCATGATTTCGCCAGTGCGCTGGGCGCGCCGCATGTGCTGATCACCCGTGCGCGGCGGGGCAGCGGTGGTCCGGCGGTCGCATCGCGGCTTTGGTTGCGATTGAAGGCCATGGCAGGGCCGCAATGGAAGGTTGCGGATCGCTATGCCGCACTGGCGCGCGGGCTGGACACGCCTGCTATGCATAATCCCGTTGGCCGTCCCGCGCCCGCGCCGCCTGTGTCGGCGCGCCCGACCGTCATTCCCGTCACCGATGTCGACCGATTGAAGGCCGACCCTTATGCTTTCTACGCCCGGCGGGTGCTGCGGCTGGCGCGGCTTGATCCGGTCGATGCCGATGCCGGGCCAGCGTGGCGCGGGACGGCGGTGCATGACATTCTCCAGCATTGGGCGGAGGCCGGGACGCTGGACCCCGATGATCTTGAAGCGCGCGCCCGCGCCATGTTCGACCGACCCGAAGTCCATCCGCTGCTGCGCGCGCTGTGGCAACCGCGCCTGATCGAGGCGATCCGCTGGATCGCGGCGGAGGTCGTGCGGGACAAGGCGGAGGGGCGCACCATCCTTGCGGTCGAGAAGGAAGGGCGGGCTGACATTGCCGATGTCACGCTGATGGGGAAGGCCGACCGGATCGACCGGCTGCCCGACGGTACGCTGGGCATCATCGACTACAAGACCGGCAAGCCGCCTAGCGCGCGGCAGGTCAAGGCTGGCTTTGCGCTGCAACTGGGCTTGTTGGGCGTGATTGCCGAACATGGCGGGTTTGAAGGCGTCACGGGTAACAAGACGGCTGGCGGCTTTGAATATTGGTCGCTCGCCAAGAAGGGCGACCAGTTTGGCTATCGCGAAAGCCCGGTCGATCCGCTGGGCAAGCGCGACAAGATCGTCACCGCCGACTTCACGATGGACGTCTATGCGCAGTTCGAGGAGCTGGCGCAGGCCTTCCTGCTTGGCACCACGCCCTTCCGTGCGGAGATCAACCCCGAAGTCGCCAACTATGGCGATTATGACCAGTTGATGCGGCTGGAGGAATGGTATGGCCGCGACGATGGCTAAGGGGCTGCAACCCTTGCTGGGCAATCAGGCCCGCGCCGCCGCGCCCGACGCGCATGTCTGGCTGTCGGCGTCGGCAGGCACGGGTAAGACCCATGTGCTGACCGCGCGGGTGTTTCGTCTGCTGCTTCAGGGCGTTCGGCCGGAAAATATATTGTGCCTGACCTTTACCAAGGCGGGCGCGGCGGAAATGGCAGATCGTATCCATGACCGGCTCGCCGCCTGGGTGCAGATGGATGACAAAGGGCTGTTTGCCGATCTGGAGGCGTTGGGCGAGGAGTCCGGGCCGGATGCGCGCGACTTTGCCCGGCGGCTGTTTGCCGAAGTGCTGGAATCGACCGGTGGCGGGTTGCGTATCCAGACGATCCACGGCTTTTGCCAGCAATTGCTGACCGCCTTTCCGCTGGAGGCGGACCTGACGCCCGGTTTCAGCCCGCTTGACCAGCGGGAGCAGACAAACTTGGCCCGGCAGACGCTGGCCGACATGGTGGTGCGGGCGCATGAGACGGGCGACGACGCGCTGTTTGCGGCGTTGCAGGCGCTCAGCCTGCGGCTGGGTGAGGGCGGTGCGGAAAGCTATCTTCTGCGTTGTGCCGCTAAGGTTGAAGCGCTCGACGCCTTGCCGGATGCGATTACGCCTTGGATCATGGCGGAACTGGGATTGCCGGAGGGCGACATCGACCAGTGGCTGGCCGATCAGTGTGACGATGCGACCTTCGACATGCGGACGCTCGACCGGATCGTGCAGGCCAATGTGCAGTGGGGCAAGGGGCGTGGGCTGGAGCGGTGCGAACGGATAGCCGCATGGCGCGCGCTCGATCCGGCCGGACGCGCTGCTACCCTGACCGACCTGCATCGCGCCTGGGCCAAGGCGGATGGCGACATCATGCTGACCAAGGGGTGGGTGCCGCCGGTCGATGGCTATGCCGAGATGGCAATGCGGTTGTATGATCATTGCGGCGAACTGATCGCAATGAAGCTGCGCGCTGATTATGCCGCGCTGCTGGGGCAGGCGCTTCATGCCGGGCGGGCCTATGCGCGCGCCTATGCGCAGGCCAAGCGTCTGGCGGGTGCGGTCGATTTCGACGATCTGATCGCGCGCGCCGCCGCGCTGCTGGAGCAGGACGGGATCGCCGAGTGGATTCGTTACAAGCTGGACCAGCGCATCGACCACATATTGGTGGACGAGGCGCAGGATACCAATGCCGCGCAATGGCGAATCGTGCGGACGCTGGCGGAAGAGTTTTTTGCGACGGAATGGCAGCCGGGCGACAAGGTGCGGACCATCTTCACCGTGGGCGATTTCAAGCAGGCGATCTTTGGCTTTCAGGGGACCAGCCCCGCCAATTTCGCCGCCGCGCAAATCTTGTTCCAGCGGGACGCCGACAATAGCGGGCATGACTTCCATGACCTGTCGCTCGACCGTAGTTTCCGCTCCACCCCCGCCGTGCTGGACGTGGTCGACCGCACCATTTCAACCCTGCGCGCCGAGCGGCTGGGGCTGGAGGCGGGGGACGTCTATCATATCAGCGCCAACCGGCATCCCGGCGAAGTGATGTTATGGAAGCCGGTCGTAGCCAACCTGTCCGAAGATGCCGAGGGTGAGGAGGATTGGGCCGCCGATCAGGAGCGGGTGCTGGCGCAGAAAATCGCGCAGCAGATCAAGCAGTGGATCGACGACGGGGTGATGCTCGAAAGCCGGGGGCGTCCGGTGCGGGCAGGGGACATCATGATCCTGGTTCGTCGCCGCAGCGAACTGGCGCGGCTGATCGTGGCGCGGCTTTATGAGGAGAAGGTGGCGGTGGCCGGGATCGACCGGTTGCGGCTCAATGCGCCGCTGGCAGTGCGTGATCTGCTGGCGGCGTTGCGCTTTGCGGTGCAACCCGACGATGAGCTGAACATGGCGTCGCTGCTGGTGTCACCGCTGATCGGCTGGACCCAGGACGAACTAATGACCCGGCTGATCGGGCGCAAGACCGGGCTTTGGCGGCACCTCAATCAGACGCTGGACGATGCGACGTTACGACCGCTGCGCGATCTGTTGGCGGTGGCCGATTTCACCACGCCCTATCGCTATCTGGAGGCGATCCTGTCCGGGCCGATGGATGGCCGCCGCCGCCTGATCGAACGGTTGGGGGCGGAAGCGATCGATCCGATTGAGGAATTATTGAATGCCGCGCTGGCGTTCGAGAGTGACGACCATCCCTCGCTCCAGCGCTTCATCGACTGGTTCGACCGGGGCGAAGTCGACATAGTGCGTGATGCGGCGGCGCAGGGCGACATGCTGCGGCTGCTGACGGTGCATGGGGCCAAGGGGTTGCAGGCGCCGATCGTCATATTGGCCGACGCCTGCCTAGACCCCGATGCGGGCAACCGCATGGATTCGCTGTTGTGGAATGGATTGCCCATTCTCGCCCCGCGCAAGCCGGAGCGGCAGGGCGTGATTGGCGAGGTCGCGGAACAGGCGGCAGCGATCGAACGGGAAGAGCATTGGCGGCTGCTCTATGTCGCCCTCACCCGCGCGGAGGAGAAATTGATCGTCGCCGGATCGCTGGGACCAAGAGCCAAGGGCGAGGTGAAGCCCGAAAGCTGGTTTGCGGCGGTCGAGGGCGCGATGGTCTCGCTGGGCGCGGAATGGGAGGCTGATCCGCTCTGGGGTGCGACCCGGCGCTGGCGGGGGACCGAGGAATTGCCGTCCAGGAAGGCGGAGACGGAAACGGCAGAGGAACGCACGGCGGCCGACATGCCCGACTGGCTGCGTCGGCCCGCCCCCGTCGAAGCGCGCCCTCCGCGTCCGCTGGCCCCTTCCGCGCCGGTCGAGGATGATGTGCCTTACCCGCCACCACCCCCCGCGATGCGGGCGGCGGCGGAGCGGGGGCGGTTGCTCCATGCCCTGTTCGAGCGACTGCCCGGCGTCGAGCCTGAGCGTCGTCGCGACGCTGCGGATCGCTGGCTGGTCCAGCAGGGGGCGTCGGATGCCGCTGTCCGGCAAGATGTCATCGCGCAGGCGCTCCGGGTGATCGAAGCGCCGGATTTTGCCGACCTGTTCAGCCCCGATGCGCTGGCCGAAGCGCCCATCGCGGCGGTCGTGGGCGAAGCGGTGATTGCGGGTACGGTCGACCGGCTGTGCGTCGGGGCGGATCGCATCCAGTTGGTCGATTTCAAGACTGGCCGCGTCGCGCCGCTGGGCGTCGATGACGTGCCGGTGGCGCATGTCCGGCAGATGGCCGCCTATGCCGCCGCGCTGGCGGTGATCTTCCCCGACCGGACGATCGAGGCAGGGCTGCTCTATACCAGCGCGCCTCGCCTCATCATCCTGCCGCCCGCGCTGCTGGCGGCGCACAAGCCCGGCTTCGCGCCCACGCAGGAGAATTTTCCGCTCTCACCCGTTGAGCGCGATGCGACGACACCCTAGATAGCGCCTCAAGATAAGGAGATTAGTGTCATGGCCACCAAGGCAGTTACAGACAGCAGCTTCAAGGCTGACGTGATCGATTCCGACAAGCCCGTGCTTGTCGATTTCTGGGCCGAATGGTGCGGCCCGTGCAAGATGATCGGCCCGGCGCTGGAGGAAATCTCCGACGAACTGGGTGAAAAGATCACGATCGCCAAGGTCAATATCGACGAAAATCCCGATGCGCCGGGTCAATATGGCGTGCGTGGCATTCCGACGATGATCCTGTTCAAAAACGGTGAACCAGCGGCCACCAAGGTTGGCGCTGCCCCCAAGAGCGCGCTCAAGAGCTGGATCGAGAGCGTTCTCTGATCTGGCCGTTCCGGGCTTCGTTATCGCTACGAAGCCCGGATCATCAGCGAAACAATATCTCTGCTGCCCTATCCCACAGGCGCGGCGAGGATGCACCGAGCAGGCCGCGGCGCGTGTCGCCCACGACATAGGGCGTGCCGTCAAGCCGCTGGCAACAGCCGCCCGCTTCGTTGAGGAATAATGTGCCCGCCGCATGATCCCAGGGCAGGGTCCGCGCGAACACCGACACGTCATTCTGGCCTAGCACCAGCCGGGGATATTGTTCGGCGGCGCAGCGGGGAATATCGACCAGCGCGAACCTGTCCTGCGATCGTTGGGCAATGTCCGCGCGCTCTTCGGCGCTCATGAAATAGACCGCCAGCGCTGCGATAGGCAGATCGCCGCCACTTTCGCGCGCCTGCACCCGTTCGCCATTGATATGACTGCCACCGCCCAGCATCGCGTGACAGATCCGCCCGCTGATCGGATCGTATATCCAGCCTGCCAGCGTCGTCCCGGCGTCGGCCAGCGCGATCATGATGCCGAAGGGCGGCCTGCCAGCGGCGAAATTGCCAGTGCCGTCGATGGGATCGATGATCCAGTTGAGGCCGTCGCCCGCGCGGTCCAGTATCGACGGATCGGCGGCGCAGGCCTCCTCGCCGATGATCCCGGCTTCGGGCAGGATGGCAGCCAGCCCCTCGGCCAGCCGGATCTCGCTTTCCTTGTCGGCGATAGTGACCAGATCGTCGGCGTCCGCCTTGGCACTGATCTCGCTGCTGGCCAGATTCTGGTAGCGCGGCATCACGATGTCGCGGGCGACGTCCTGCATCAGCACGACGACCGGGGCGTGCAGGTCCAGCATCAGCTGCGATAATCCGCGTTGATCGAGATATAGCCGTGGGTCAGGTCGCAGGTCCACACGGTGGCGCGGCCTTCGCCCAGCCCCAGATCGACACCGATGACGATGTCCTGGCCCTTGAGATGCGCGGCAACCGGCGCTTCGTCATAGCCTTCCACTGCCAGACCGCCGGTCGCCACCTGGGTCGCGCCGAAGCGGATCGACAGCAGGTCGCGATCGGCCGGTTCGCCCGCCTTGCCGATGGCGGCAACGACCCGGCCCCAATTGGCGTCCTCGCCCGCAATCGCGGTCTTGACCAGGGGCGAATTGGCGATCGACAGGGCGATGCGATGCGCGCTCTCGTCGCTGGTCGCGCCTTCGACGCTGATCTCCACGAACTTGGTCGCGCCTTCGCCATCGCGCACCACCAGATGGGCAAGTTGACGGCACAGGTCTGCCAGCGCAGCGGCAAAGGCATCCGCCCCGGCATCGTCCATGCTGGCGAGCGGCGCGTTGCCCGCCTTGCCGGTGGCGAAGGCCAGCACCGTGTCGCTGGTGGAGGTATCGCTGTCGACCGTGATGCAGGAGAAGGTCCGCTTGTTGGCGGACGACAGCATGGATTGGAGCAGCGCGGGATCAATCGCGGCGTCAGTGAAGATATAGCCCAGCATCGTCGCCATATCCGGCGCGATCATGCCCGATCCCTTGATGATGCCGACAAGATCAACCCGCGTGCCACCGATCATCGCGGAGACATGCGCGCCCTTGGCAAAAGTGTCGGTGGTGCCGATGCTGTTGGCGGCATCCTCCCAGTTACAGGGCGCAGCGGCAAAGGCTGCTTCCAGGCCCGCCTCTGCCTTGTCGATGGGCAAGGGGACACCGATCACCCCGGTCGAGGAAATGAAAATATCCGACGGCAGGCAGGTCAGGTGATTGGCGACCTTGGCCGCGATCGCCTCCACCGCCGCGCGACCGCGATGGCCGGTAAAGGCGTTGGCATTGCCCGCATTGACCACGAGCGCCCGCGCCGACCCCAACGGAATGGCGTCGCGACACCATTCTACTTCGGGGGAGGGGCATTTGCTCTGCGTCGTCACGCCGGCGACCGCTGTGCCGGCGTCCAGTTCGACATAGGTGAGGTCGCACCGCTCCCACGCCTTATATCCGGCGCGCGCGCGGCGCAGCGTCACGCCTGCAATAGAAGGCAGGACCGGAAAGGCGGCGGGGGCGAGGGGGGAGCGATCAGTCATGGCCGTCGCTTAGCGCAATCGCGCCGGTCGTCAAACCAGAGCGAGCGGATTCGCCGTCAAATTTGTTCGCCAGCGCCGCACGCGCCTGTCGGCGATTTGATTGACTATCGGCTGAGCGCTCCCTAAATCGCCGCGCATGTCTGCGCGTGGTCCCTGGTACGGGGCGCGCTTCCCTATTGTGTCAGGAATTTGCATGTTCGGCGCCCTCGCCAAGTCCATCTTCGGATCGTCCAACGAGCGTTACGTGAAGTCGCTGGGCAAGATCGTCGACAAGATTGCCTCGTTCGAGCCAGCAGTTCAGGCGTTGAGCGACGAGGATCTGGCGGCGCAGACGGTGCGGTTCCGTGAACGGCTGGCGGCGGGCGAGACGCTGGACGACCTGTTGCCCGAAGCCTTTGCCACGGTGCGCGAAGCCGCTGTGCGGGTGCTGGGGATGCGCCATTTCGATGTGCAGATGGTGGGCGGCATCGTCCTGCATCGCGGCGAAATCGCCGAAATGCGCACCGGTGAGGGCAAGACGCTGGTGGCGACGCTGGCGACCTATCTGAACGCGCTGGAGGGCAAGGGCGTCCATGTCGTCACGGTGAACGACTATCTGGCTACCCGCGACTGCGAATGGATGGGCCAGGTCTATCGTTTCCTGGGCCTGACAACCGGCGTCATCGTGCCGAACATCAGCGAGGACCAGCGCCGCGCCGCCTATGCCGCCGACATCACCTATGCGACGAACAACGAGCTGGGTTTCGACTATCTGCGCGACAATATGAAATATGACCGCGCGTCTATGGTCCAGCGCCCGTTCAATTACGCCATCGTCGATGAGGTGGACTCGATCCTGATCGATGAAGCGCGCACACCCCTGATCATTTCCGGGCCGACCGACGACAAGTCGGAGTTGTATGTGTCTGTGGATGCGATCGTTAAGCAGATCACCGAAAGTGATTATGAGAAGGACGAAAAGCAGCGCTCCGTCACCCTGACCGAGGATGGCACCGAGAAGATCGAGCGGCTGCTGGAGGATGCGGGGCTGCTCCAGGGCAGCAACCTTTATGATTTCGAGAATACGCAGGTCGTCCATCATGTGAACCAGGCGCTGCGCGCGGTCGTGATGTTCCGCCGCGACATCGACTATATCGTCAAGGACGGCAAGGTCGTCATCATCGACGAATTTACGGGTCGTATGATGGACGGACGCCGCTGGTCGGACGGCCTGCATCAGGCGGTGGAGGCCAAGGAAGGCGTCCAGATCGAGCCGGAGAACCAGACCCTCGCCTCGGTCACCTTCCAGAATTATTTTCGCATGTATCCCAAGATTTCGGGCATGACCGGCACCGCGTCGACCGAAGCGACCGAATTTTACGAAATCTACAAGATGAACGTCGTCACCATCCCCACCAACAAGCCGGTGCAGCGGATCGACGAGCAGGACAGTTTTTACAAGAATATCGAGGACAAGTTCCGCGGCATTGCCCGCACGATCAAGGAACATGCAGAAAAGGGCCAGCCGGTCCTCGTCGGCACAGTGTCGATCGAAAAGTCCGAAATGCTGTCCGAATTCCTCAATCAGGAAGGCGTGCCGCACGCGGTACTGAACGCGCGCTTCCATGAGAGCGAGGCGCATATCGTGGCGCAGGCGGGCCGCAAGGGCGTGGTGACGATCGCCACTAATATGGCTGGGCGCGGCACCGACATTCAGCTGGGCGGCAATCTGGAATTGCGGGTCGAGGACGAATTGCGCGACATGCCCGAAGGGCCGGAGCGCGACGCGGCGATCGAAGCGATCAAGGCGGAAATTGCAGCCGAAAAGGCCGAAGTGCTGGCGGCCGGCGGCCTGTTCGTATTGGCGACCGAGCGGCATGAAAGCCGTCGTATCGACAATCAGCTGCGCGGCCGTTCGGGCCGTCAGGGCGATCCGGGCCTGTCGCGCTTTTACCTGAGCCTCGACGATGATCTGATGCGCATCTTTGGCCCGGACACGATGTTCGCCAAGATGATCCGGTCCAACCTGGAAGATGGCGAGGCGCTGCCCCCGTCCAAATGGCTGAGCAAGGCGATCGAGACGGCGCAGAAGAAGGTCGAGGCGCGCAATTACGACATTCGCAAACAGGTCGTCGAATATGATGACGTGATGAACGACCAGCGCAAGGTGATCTACGAGCAGCGCTCCGACATCATGGATGCGGACACGGTGGACGATGTCGTCACCGACATGCGCCACGAAACGGTCAACGACATTGTCGGCAGCGCCTGCCCGCCCGGCACCTATCCCGAACAATGGGATATCGCCAAGCTCAAGGCACGGACGTCCGAGATATTGGGGCTTGAACCCGATTTCGATGTCTGGCTGACCGAGGATGCGGTCGATCCTGAGATGATCGAGGAGCGGCTGACCGCGCTGGCCAATGCAGCGGTCGAGGAAAAGGTCAAGGAGGTCGATGCGGCTGACTGGCACATGATCGAAAAGTCGATCCTGCTCCAGAGCCTGGACCATCACTGGAAAGAGCATCTCTCGACGCTCGATGCGCTGCGCCAGGTCGTGCATCTGCGCGCCTATGCGCAAAAGACGCCGATCAACGAATATAAGCAGGAAGCCTTCGCCCTGTTCGAGCGGATGCTGGAAAATATCCGTGAGGATGTGACCGGCTCCATCGCGCGCGTGCAGTTCCGCATGGACGCACCGCTGCCGGAATTCGACCTGCCGGTGCTGCCCGATTTCATCACGACCCATATCGACCCGTTTTCGGGCGACGATAACAGCGCTGATTTTGACGCGGGGACGTTCGGCGGGATCACGACGACCATCCCGCGCGCGCCAACGGCCCCGGCTGGCGAGTTCGCCAATCTCGACATCAGCCGCAATGCGCTTTGCCCCTGCGGATCGGGGCAGAAATACAAGCATTGCCACGGCGCGCTGGCCTGATCACCGGACGGGGCGGGCTAACCAGGTCTTGCCTGCCCCCCGGTTAACCAGCCCTCTTATCGCTTCTGCAAGGTTGCTGCGACACAATTGCATCTGATCCTGGGGGGAAACCGGGAGACAGCCATGCACAGCATCCATTATCGGTCCCAGGTCGAGCGTCGCCGCGAAAGCCGCTTCGTGGCCAATGCCCACGCGACTTTGCTATGGGATGGCGTCACCGAACCGATCACTATCCAGAATATCTCCGCTTATGGCGCTCTGGTCACCGGCTTCTACCTGCCGCCCATCGGCGCGCGTGTGACGGTGATCGCAGACCATCTGGAAGTATGCGGCACGGTGATCTGGCGCGGCGTGGAGCGTTGCGGCCTGTTGCTGAGCCGCCAGGTCGATCCGCTGGCGGTCATCGCGGAACCATCCGTGCGCACCGTGGAAGCGCCCCGGCAGCGCGAAATCAGCCTGCGGCGGCTATCGACGGGCGTTTATGGGTGAGTGAATGGCGGACCTGCGGAGAGCAGTTTCGAACCAAATTACCTGAAATGCTGATGGAATGGAACGACATCCTCCAGCACTCAAGCCTTGGTAGAATAGCCCAAAACACCAATGAACGGAAGGATATCAGCGCCCCGCGCGATAGCCTTCCGGCTGTCGGGCGGAGGCGCAAGACAGCGTAAGAGGGCGGCGGCATGGCGAAAAAACGCCCTGCGCCGTTCTCCCTTCGGCTCACATTCGAGCAACGCGCCCGCCTGGAAACGGAGGCCGTTGGCATGTCGCTGTCGGCTTATGTCCTCCATCGGCTCTTTGATTCGGCAAGCCCGCCGCCCCGGCGGCGCGGCAAGGCTCCGGTTAAAGATCATCAGGCTTTGGCTCAGGTTCTGGGTCTGCTGGGTCAATCCCGGCTGTCTTCCAACCTGAACCAATTAGCCCGGTCGGCCAATACTGGCAGCCTGCCTGTGACGCCGGATACGGAATCGGCCCTGCGATCTGCCGCCGCAGAAGTGCAGGAAATCCGTCGTTTGCTGATTGAAGCCTTGAACCTTGAGATTGAGCAATGATTCTGAAAGCGTCACAGCGTAGCGGCGCAAAACAGCTTGGCCTTCACCTGTTGAAGACTGAAGAAAATGAGCATGTCGAAATCCACGAGGTCAGCGGCTTCGTGTCCGACGATCTGCTCGGCGCGATGAAGGAAGCCTACGCCCTGTCACTTGGCACGAAGTGCAAACAGTTTCTGTTTTCGGTGTCGCTCAACCCGCCCTCGAACGAGTCTGTTCGGATCGAGGTTTTCGAGAAGGCCTGTGACGTAATCGAAGAGCGGCTTGGCCTGAAAGGCCAGCCGCGCATGATCGTCTTCCACGAAAAGGAAGGGCGTCGTCACGCACATGCTGTCTGGTCACGGATCGACGCCGCAACCATGACGGCAAAACCTCTCCCTTTCTTCAAAAGCAAGCTTCGCGACATTGCCAGAGATTTATATCTCGAAAACGGCTGGAAGATGCCGGAAGGATTTCGGGATTCGAAGTTGCGTGATCCTCGCAACTTCACGCTGGATGAATGGCAACAGGCCCGGCGGGCGGGTCTGGATGCTCGTGAGGTTAAGGCGACGATACAGGAATGCTGGGCGATGTCCGACAACGCCCCGGCATTCACCAAAGCCCTTGAAGAACGCGGCCTCTTTCTCGCTCAAGGGGATCGGCGCGACCATGTGGCCGTGTCGATAGAAGGCGAAGTTTTCTCTATTGCCCGCATGATCGGCAAGAAGGGAAAGGACGTCGTGGCCCGACTTGGCAATCCGAAAGAATTGCGCTCGGTTGCTGATACCGTTCGCCATATTGGCGAGACGGTCGCGCCCCGCCTGTCGCGCTATATTTCGGAAGCCAAACGCATTGCGAGCAATGTGATAAGGCCGCTCAATGAACAGAGACAGGTCATGAAAGAGGCCCATATTGCTGAACGGCAGAAGCTCGACCGAATGCAGCGTGAAAGATTCACAGACGAACAGCGGGTGCGGTCTTCTCGTATTCGCCACGGCGCAAAAGGCGTGTGGGACATTCTGACAGGGCGCTATTTCAAAGTGCGTAAGCAGAATGAATTGGAAGCGCATTTCGCCTTGGCGCGCGACCGCAATCAGCGCCATGATCTGGTGCAATCGCAAATGAAAGAGCGGCAAGGGCTGCAAAGTCAGATTGTCGCAGAGCGTGAACGCCATGCGCAGCAGATTCTCGGTTTGCATCGGGACGCGGCCCGATATCGTCAAATGGCGCGGGATGGATTGCCTAGCAGGGATGGTGCGGTTCGCGGTCCCGGTTCTCCTCGTGGCCCCGAATTGGGGCGCTAAGGTCGCCTGAGCATAACTGTCTTGCGCATCGAGTTGACCGCGAGAGTATCAGCCATTCTCTTTACCAACACAGTACTTATTCACTACGCCGTCCGAAGGAATTAAATCTGTAATAAAAATAACCTCATGGCCAGTAGCAGGGTCTTTTACCCATGCCGTTTTAACGAAGCCAACCCCAGTATATCGCAGAGTTACAAAAACCATTTCTCGAACCGCAGACAAGGTTTTTGTTGCTTCTAATTTCGTTTCTTTCTTCTCCGCCATTCGCTGCGTGACCATCTCGGAGAACTTTGGTCCATTGATCATTCTGCCATACAAATTAATGGCCCATGTCACAGTTTTCCCATTGAAGGGGCTATCCGGCATGTTGATAATCGTCTCATAGCTGACGTTATCCGAATATATTGGCTTTAGGTTCACCTTGAAATCTCGCTCAGGCTTTAATTTAGCGGCGACAGCCAAAAGTTCGTTGCGTGTCACGCACGTTCCCACATGCCATCGCGATATCTGGGCACGTGCTACTGCAGGCGAAACCAATAGCAGCCAAGCCAATAACCAGCCGTTGGTTTTTATCCACATAAATGCTGTCCCTTTACCGAGTGATTTTATCCCAATTTTTATCAAAGCCTAGGCCTAACCCGGACGCTTGGCGTGCGAGTAGCAGATACACCCTGCGCTATGTGAGAATATAGTTCCGACGTGAGCTATCGATGAGTTTAGACATCGCGCGAAAAGCGATAAATCCGCTCACCCCCATCTCCCTGGTGCTTTGACAGTTTTCTTCCGTCTTTCTTATCACGTTCGGGACGCGTGTTGTGTTCGTTTTTTATCATCCGATGAATGTCGATGGGTGCAAGGCATCTGAACAGCCTTCTCCACGTTCGTTGCGCTTGGCAGACAATGCACCTCATTCATGCGGCCTGATTTTCCCTCTTCAACGCGGCCCATCCGGGGCGGCGCAAGACAAACAGGAGGAATCCATGTTCAAAATGACCAAAATCGATCTGGCCAAAAAATCAGACGCCCAGCTTTTCGCTCTCTTTCAAGAGGCAAGCCAAGCCTCGGTTCCAGCCACGGCGGACGCTGGGTCGGCGCACTCGCTTCTTGCGATGATTCGTGCCGAAATAGCTAAACGCGGCCCATCTCCCTAGCAATGATCCGAAGGGGCGCATCAGCGTCCCTTCTTTTCATTCACAATTTAGCTGCTTGATCCACGATCCGGCTTCCGCCCAACCTTGGATATAGGTGCTGTCAGATGAGGGCAGGCGGCTTGACGGTCTGTCGCCTCACCGATGGAGAATGATATGAGCGAATATGCAAAGACAGTTGCGCAGCGCGATGCCGAACAGGCTCGCCTTGCCCGCGACATGAGCAACGCGACGGCGCAAGAACGCGAAAAGTATAACGCGGCGTTCGCCGAAGCTCAGAAGAAAATGAACGGCGGATAAGCGTGTGAAAGGCGTCGCTGCATGTCAGCGACGCCTTTTCTATATCTGAAATTACGGAACCAATTCACACGTCATCCGGCGTTCAAAAGAACGAAAATTGCCGCGCGGCTTCTTCATGGCGTTTCCATTCCGGTGTTGCGGCTTCTTCGTCCAGCCAAGCCGTGACCTGAGCGACGACATCGCCGCCCAACCCTTCGATGGTGCCGGGTTGATGAAAATGCGAACGGTATCCCGTTTCAGTGATAGGAAGCGGGGCGCGTTCCGGCTTGATGCTTCGCACCTCCAGATGGGCAATCGTCTTCCATTGCAGCGGCGTGTAGATCACCTCAATCTCGATGCCGCGCCATGCCAATTGATAGCTTTGCTTTTCCATGGTCAGCACCCCGAAAATACATGGATTTGATCGTGGGCTGTCTCGATGGTGATAAGGTCGCCGTTCACTTCGGCATCCCGCGCCATCGCCTTCCAGTCGATGTAGAAGCGGAGGCTTTCGGGGATAGCTACGCATTCTTCGGTAATCTCCTGCACATAATCGGCTAGGTCAGAAAACGCGCCGTGGTAGCGTTCATTTATCGCCTCCCGCGCCTCTTCCAGTTCCCCGAAATGCGCGATCAATTCGGCTCCAAGTTTCCCATGTTCGGCGATGAAGGCGGCTTTCTCTGCAACACTGTCGATTCCAGCATATTCGGAGATGCGGACACCTTCGAATCCCTCATAGTCATGTATAGCCCATTCTTCGGCGTCCGGTATCGGCGACGCTTTGAGCATCGCGGCGATTTCGTCATAGATAGCCCATGCATCCTGATTGGCGTCGATCCATTCACCATGCAAATAGCCGTTGTTGTAGGCGGCAAGGCAAGCGACGTAGATTCTTGGTTCCGGTTTAGATGATAGCTGTTCTCCCATTTTCTGTCTCCCTTGGGTCTGAGTTTCTTGAGTCTCGGTCGGCTCTGAAACTCTGCCCTCCGGCGAGAGTGGGGGTGCAAACGGAGCGGGTGCCTTCGCGGGGAACCTGCTGGCAAGGAGCGGCACGCGGATGAAGCTGGGCGGAAGGCATTTCGGAGTGCGCCAGGGGCAACGCCCCAAGCCTTCATGCGTTAGCGGGCGCCACCGGATGGCCGAGACTACGGGCTCGGTAAGCGACAGCGCGTAGGACGCGGCCTGAAAGGAACGCCGCACCGAGAACTCAGCTAAACTGCCGTGCGAGCAGCACGCCATGGCCTTCCCGATCTAGGTTTCAAAAGAGCTTAAAACGATAAGCTAATGATTTTACACAGTTTAATTCGATCGGCAGATGCGCTTATGTGCAAAAAAGGTTCGCCAAATGGAGGGAGTCGTGTAAGATTGATCAAGAGGGATGCAGTGTCGAACGTAAAACAAATTCTCGCTATGTTAAGAAGCCGTGCCGAAGGTGACGAGGAAACTTTTTTCTCGATTGCGCTTCAGGTTGCTGCGTCTGAGGCTCGGCAGGGCCGCCGTCAAACGGCGGATGAGCTTCGGGCGGAGATTGATAAGGCTCGGTCGAAGGGTTCTCGGGGAGCTTCTATCCCAATTAAATTCTCGGCTCCACGAGGAGACGTCCAAGGGCTGATAGAGATGCGCGAACCGCGTTTCAAGCTTAAGGACGTCGTTCTAAATGAGCGCCAGATTTCAGGTATGAATGATCTAATCCGTCAGCAGCGGAAAAGAGATTGGCTGCGCGAGCATGGCAAAGTGCCAAATCGTCGGGTGCTGTTTGTTGGCCCGCCGGGGTCCGGGAAAACAATGTCGGCGGAGGCGTTGGCTGGTGAACTCCAATTACCTTTCTTCGTCATTCGTCTGGAAGCATTGATTACGCGATATATGGGTGAAACGGCTGCGAAGTTACGATTGGTGTTTGATGAAACCGCCAAGCATCGCGGTGTTTACCTGTTCGATGAGTTTGATGCAGTAGGCGCGCAGAGAACGGCGACAAACGACGTTGCAGAAATGAGACGTGTCTTGAACTCCTTCTTGCAATTTATGGAAGAGGGAAATTCAACCGATAGTGTCGTTCTTTGCTCAACGAACCACCCATCGCTTTTAGACCGGGCGTTGCTGAGAAGGTATGATCAGGTTGTAGAGTTCGATGCGCCATCGGCAGAGCAAATACAAAAGCTGATAACCACGAATGCCCAGCCGGCAAAACTCGCTAGAATTGCTTGGAAGAAAGTTCTTACGGCCTCCGAGGGACTCAGCCAAGCAGAAATCGTTCGTGCGGTGGATGACACAGTGAAGACAGCAATTCTTGACGAGAATCTAAGTATTTCTACAGAAGACCTTTTAAATCGTTTGCACGATAGGCATGTAATGAGGACTGCCTTTCTAGATAGCGATAGCTGAACTTATGCCGCTTCGTTTTACTCTGCCACACATCGATATTGCGCGCCTTGTAACTACACAGGAATATACCGGGACGGGGAGTGGCGGTGGCGGCAGTGGAGCCCGTGACCGTGTTGCGCACGGCAATCGCGTAAAAACAGAACTCACGGCGGCTCTGGCGTTATCGGATGTCCTACGTCCGCAAGATAACAGGCTTGATCCAGCCGAGGGATCGTACATCGAAGTGGATCTTAGATCGGGTACGAACGCCGACGCGCTCGATTTGAAAGGAGTTGGCATCCGGTCTGGCTCTGTTAAAGTTGACGATGAAAATGATCGGACCGTTACTCTTTTTGTTCCCGACGACGCGCGCCCTGTTTTGGAGCAAATAATTGAGGACTATCTAACTGGGCCACTCACTGAGCGGGCTCAGAATCCTCCTAATCAGGCCAAGGTAGAAGCGATTGAAGCGTTTCGAACGGTCACTCTAGCATCGTTCTGGACGGATGATCGCGCGGCGATGCCGGAAGGGCCGCAGGATCAAATTTGGTGGGCTTTGTGGTGCCATCCAGATGGCGAGGACAAGATCGAGGAGGTCTGCGCGCGGCTCGGTTTACGCATAGCGGCTCGCGAACGGCGGCAATATTTTCCTGAGATTGTAGTTATTCCCGTTTGGTCAACGCGGTCGGCGATTGAGCTTCTTTTATATTCAACTGGAGCAATCGCTGAACTTAGAAGGGCGAACGATTCTCCAAAGTTTTTTCTTGATGATGTTCATGGCGAGCAAGCGCCATGGGCAGCCGATTTGGCCGAAAGAATCACTTGGCCTCCGTCCGATGCGCCAGCTGTGTGTATATTCGATACGGGGGTCAATCGGGCTCATGCCCTTATTGAGCCAGCATTATCCAGCAATGACATGCACGCTATAAATGTGGATTGGGGCACTGCCGATCAGCCCCAAGGCCATGGAACGGCCATGGCCGGATTGGCGCTTCATGGCGATTTAACTGCGCCACTTAGCGATAGGTCTACGCCACGGCTTACGCACCGTCTGGAATCTGTCAAAATTATGCCACCTCATGGGTTTGCCACCCATGAGCCACATAATTATGGTCCAATAACTCAAAGCGCGATTTCTCTCCCAGAAATAAGCGCTCCAGACAGAGCCCGGATTTTTTGCATGGCGGTTACAAACGACCAAGTGTCGGGCGCAAGGCCGTCAGCGTGGAGTGCAGCGATAGATCAAGCGGCCATAGGCGCGATGCCGGGAGATGATGGCAACGCGCCCAAAAGGCTTATTGTCCTATCAGGCGGAAACACACCTTCACCGATAGAGTTTGCTCGTCTTCGACCGCAGGAAGAACATCCAATCGAGGACCCGGCGCAATCATGGAACGCATTGAGCGTTGGGGGCTACACGGATTTCGACGCTGTAGGAGAAAATGGGTATGAGGATTGGACACCGCTGGCCGACACGGGAGCATTAAGCCCTCATAGCTGCACAAGCGCGAGCTGGCCCAGGAACGCGCCTATTAAGCCTGAGATAGTCATGGAAGCTGGAAATCGTGGAGTGA
Organism: Sphingobium sp. FG125; assembly: GCF_057809795.1. Taxonomy (NCBI): domain Bacteria; kingdom Pseudomonadati; phylum Pseudomonadota; class Alphaproteobacteria; order Sphingomonadales; family Sphingobiaceae; genus Sphingobium; species Sphingobium sp. FG125. Next base: position 18,718 of record NZ_JBMDKQ010000012.1, on the reverse strand, counting down.
GCCCAGCAAGACGTGACGTAATGACGTTTGGATCAATGTCCCTATGCTCTACCGGAGCAGATGTGGCTGTTGATCCTTTGGTTGCCTTTCAGGGTACAAGCGCGGCGGCGGCGCAGGCAGCGCGATTGGCAGCACGTTTGGCAGCGGACCATCCCGAGTTTTGGCCGGAAACTTTGCGCGGGCTAATGGTGCACAGTGCCGAATGGACGGAACACATGAAGACTGCCCTAGACGCGCGGCCAGGCAAAAAGGAGAGATGCGAACTCATCCGACATTTCGGATATGGAGTTCCCGACTACGAACGAGCAACTGCATCTGCGCAAAACCATCTCGCTCTGTTCTCTCAGGCAGATATTCAGCCATTCAGATTGCAGGGGAGTCGCAAATTTAACGAGTGTCATTATTACGATTTGCCTATACCCCGTAACATACTGGAAGAAATGGAGAATAAGACCGTCGAACTAAAAGTTACACTGTCTTATTTTATTGAGCCCAATCCCGGACGATCTGCGAACATCAATCCGTTCCGATATCAGTCCCACGGCTTAAGGTTTGACCTGAGGCGCAAGGCGGAAACTCTGGCCAAGTTTAAAGAGCGTGTAAACGCATCAGAGCGGGAAGACCCTCTCGTTGCTCCTGCAACGGCACCTGACGACAATCGATGGACCTTAGGACCTCAGAACATCAACGCAGGATCGCTGCATTCGGACACATGGATTGGCCCAGCGATCGAACTACTGGGGCGGGATACGCTTTGTATTAAGCCAGTAGGCGGCTGGTGCCGCGACCGATCAACACGGGAGCATTGCAATGCGAAGCGGCGCTATTCTCTTATTGTCACGGTAAAGGCGCATGACGCTACCATTGATTTGTATACACCTATCAAAAATATGGTCGATGTCACGATTGACATCGAAAACCAAAATTAGCGAACGACAGGTACAAATTTCGGTATAGTCCAACAGTACAAAACGGTCATTGATTTATATCCATGGCGTCTACTTAATAGAGTCGTTCGACCAATTTGCTCCTAAGCGCAAACCAGCTCGCCAGCGGCGGGCGGTACTGGTGTTTGAATTGGATTAGCCGCTGTTACCGCGGTGACACATTCAAATTTTGAAGCAAGATCGTATTGATGAGATTTTGTCCTGTGGCATTTGCTTGCGCCTGAGCTTCGGCATTCGCCGCTGCCATTGAAGCACTCCTCGCCTCATTCAAAGCCGCCTCCGCAGCAATCCGCTTTTGTTTAATGGCGCTAGCCCTGTCTTCGGCCCGTTCTACGTCAATACGCGCGCTTTCCAAGATAGACTTGTTGCGCTCTATGGTTTGCAAGGACTTAAAACCGGGTCCTGTCAATCTTGCTGCAAATTGACCCTGTAACTCCCGTTTCTCCTTTACAGTGGCCGTTGCGGCGCGCTCCTGCTCGATTAACGCCTCGATTGCGGCCTGCAATGCGATTAAAGCTTGTTCTGCAGCAAGATTGGGCTTGGGTTCTGGCTTAAAGACAAATGTCACGATAAGACTGTCAGTTGCGAGCGCCTTTCCATTGATCAGGCCATTTGCACCGCTAGGGCCCTTAAATCTGGTCAGGGTCCAAAGTGGACCGAGTGATCCGACACTCCGTGTCACAACGAACTGGATCTTGGACGCGAACGATGGAGGTGTCGGTTGGGTAGTCAGTTTCATTGCATCTTGAAATTTACCAATGCCAACACCATCGCGCACGATTTCATTCAAGCCCAAATCCCCGTCCAACCTGTAAAGTCGGTCACCATTCTGTTTGCACTCACGGCCAACGAGAGTGTTGCTGTCGAAGTTGAAGGTAGAGGTAAACGTTCTTTGCCTCGCGCCGCCGATCCCCAGGCCTTGACTGATCGTCAAATTAGTTTTGTCGCTCAACGGGTTAATAGCTGAAAGAGAAGGCGTCAGATTGATGTCATCATCGACTTGCAGTGTGAGAAACGAGGAGATAGCGTAATTTTTGCCTCCAAGATACTTAGAGGAAGCAAGGGAGAGTTCGCACGAAATCTCCCATACGATGTCATAAACCTTGGGGGCAAGAGCGATTGGATAATCCTCGGGAGGCGCTTTGTAGAGGTGCGGAACTCCAGCGCAGCTTGAAAGAGTAATAGCCGTTAATGGAATAGCCAAGCGCTGAATAAATCTCGACATGAAAAATCCCCCCGGATGTAATTCGCGAATCCATAAATGCTCTGCCGAATTTCAGATATCACATGAACTAGCTAATAGTAACCCGACGGCGATAGGCCCACCGTCTGCTCGCCAGTATCGTATGGGTCATGTTCTTCACGGATGCCTTTACTTCCGAAAAAATAGGCCCGGCCTTTGATCGGGCGACGGTCAAACTCCGGCGCGACGATGATCTGGCCGAGGCCGTCACCGCCACCAACGGGCTACATGATCCCGTTGAAATGGCAGAGGCGGCTTATCACTATGCCAACGCCATGCTCGCGGCCCCGCCGTTGGCGGAGCAGCGGCATCCAGTCCTCGTGGTTGCCATCCCAAAAGGGATTATGCACACCAATTGCCGCGCTGGAGGCGGCTGGGTTCCAAGGGGCAGGCACGCCCCTTCGGTCGTTTCAATGGGCGAAACCAATGTGCAGGGTCCAAGGGCGGCAAACGCCATGGTCCCGATGAAATCGTCATGGGGTCAAGGGGAGCCGGAACGCGCCAATTGTCGATGGGGTTTGGGGAGCGCCGAAGGTTCCCCGATGGCGTGGAACTGGCTCGATGCCAGTGATGCGCCGCAGGCCAGAGGGATGCAACGGGAGAGCGCAGCGTCTCCCTTGCCAAGATAGGCGTGGTACTACCACGCACATCTTGCGGTAAGCATAAGCGACGTTTCTTCCTTTGAAATCTTCGGCCTTGTAACGGCTGGACGATGACTCTTGCACAGGGATTCGGCGATATGTCATACTGTATCAGCCCAACAGTCAGGAGAACGGATGAGCGAAAAAATTATAGGCTATGCCCGCACCGCCACCAACGAACAGGATATCGATCCGCAGGTCCAGATGCTCAAAGCGGCGGGATGCTCGATAGTATATATGGATAAATCCGTTTCCGGCTCCGGCGTCCATCGTCCGGGACTCAAGGAAGCAAAAACCAATCTGAAATCAGGGGATACATTGAAGGTCGTCCGCGTGGATCGGATCACGCGCTCCTTTGCCGATCTTCACACATTTGTCACTGACCTCTCCCGCAATCACATTGAATTCGAAGCCATAGAGGAGCCCGATTCCGCCATGGTGATACGGTTGCGCGACGCCCTCAATTACGGCCCTGCCATTTCGGCACAAACGCCGTGGCTACAGAAGCTGGCGTACCGCGTTGGCAGTTTCCTCATTCGGGCTTCTGGTCGGGGCGCTGTCCCGAAGGGCTGATATCGTTTTTGGCAGCCCTCACTGACGTGCCAAATGATAAACCCTCTCCCTCATGCGATCTACCTCCGCAATGGCTGCCTGGTAGGCTTCATAGTCTTCGTCACATTCTCGCCGCTCTGACATTTCCGCCATGATCCGCGCCTGGATTGCCAAAACCGTTTGTTCTGCGCGGATAAGCTCTTCAACTACTGCGCGCCCCTCCGGTGAGCGGCGCGCGAGAATGTCGGACCAAGCTTCGCCGCTGCCTTCGTGGTCTTCTTCCGTCATAGGGCGTCCTTCCTGGCCGCTGCCCGGACGTGATCGTAACTGGAAAGGAGAAGGCGGCAAGATCGGCCGCTCCTGATTGTCAGCTTTCTGTCGTTTCCGTCTTTTTGACTCTCGGCTTGCGGACGGGCTTCGGAGGGACGACGGTCTCAGGTGCAGCCTTCGCCTTTCGACCAAGGCCGATCTTTTTGGCAAGGGCGCGGCGTTGTTCGGCATAGCTGGCCGCCACCATAGAGTAATCTTTCGGCAAGCCAAAGGCGTCGCGATAGGACTCAGGGGTATAGCCATTCAGAGCAAGATGCCTCTTGAGCATCTTGTATGGCTTGCCGTCGATCATGCTGACGATGTGGTCGGGTTTGATGGATGCGCGAATGGACACAGCGCCTTTCGGCTTTTCTTCAATCGCTTCGGCGGGCGCGTCCAATCCTTGCAACGCGGCAAAGACCTTCTCGATCAGGCCACCGACATCGCCAGTCGCTACGCTATTGTTGCTGACATGAGCCGATACGATGTCGGCGGTCAGGGTGATAAGAGTTTCGGTTTCAGCGACCACGATTTTCTCCGGTGATATAGCTCTCTATCGAATAGCGACATCGCAGCCAATAATCCAACCGTCAGAAGGTCGTTCGACACTTCCGCCCAAACCATCGGCGATCACGAATTATCATTAATGCCAAAGACTATGGTAGAATGGGTTAGCCGTGAAAAAGAGTGAAACAGACCGCGCAATCATACCGACTGTTGGCCATGCCAAAAGGCGGGCTTATGCGACTGCCGACGCGTATCTCGACAAACATATGCGCCGCGTTCTCGATGAGTATGCCGCTGGGTCGCAGCGCCCCTTGGACGAAACGGCTTGGCACATTGACTATCTGGTGGAAAAGCAAAAGCGCAGGCAGCTCAATATCGACAAGGCGGCTTTCCGCATGGTGATCAGCAAGCAGGTACGGATATCCCGTCCGAATGAGGCGCAGTCGCCGCCGCGCTACGTTCAGGCAGCGCCGCAAAAATCAGAAGTTATCCGGGAGCGTTTCAATCGGTTGGAGCGGGCCGTTCGGAGCCTGATCATCGAACGGCGGAATGCGCACGGTCGAACGGGCGCGTCACGAGATTTCGGACTGGGAGAATAGGCGGACGCCGGGCGGAATTTCACCCGGCGCGGCTTGCGTTAAAACAGCGAGTATTGGCGGACTGCTGCCTCTGTTTCGGACCAGCCTTTCTTCGTCGTAGACCGATCGAGCCACGTGCGGACATAAGCTGCTGGCCCCCCGGCCTTGGCGACAGCTTCTTTGGAAAAGAAGTGGGACAGGTAGCCCGTCCCGGTGATTGGGAGTGGGGCACGCTTTGGTTCCAACGTTTCTATCTGGATATGATCGACCCACCGCTGCGGCTCGTATGTCACCGCGATCACGACGCCATGCCATTCAACGATGCCCGACGTGATCGTGCGGAAAGTAGTGGTCATGACTGACCCCCGTTCTCGCGTTCAGTGATTTCGCGCATGGCGATACGTCCGTTTGTTGGCACAGCATCGCTTCATCGAAAATGTGTGACCAGCCGGGGTAGAGGTTGTTGATCCATCTGCGGATGACGAGCAGCTCGCTGGCGGCCTGCTGACGAAGTGCAAAGAGGCGTCCGATATGCTGCCCGGTGAATTCAATTTCCTGTGCGACATAGGAATGATAGAGAGAAGCCACCGTCATCGAACTTTTTAGAAGACGCTGATCTTCTATGTGCCGCTCAATCTGGTCACGGTATTACGCGCCAATGCGGCGAGTAGAGCAGCGGCATATGGGCTATGAAGGAGCGGTCTTGGATGCGGCGGTCTTTCATCATCTGCCGCGCCTCTATAATTTGCGCAGCCGTCATCTTGGGTTTTCTACTCAGGCGGACGCCGCGCTTTCGTGCGGCTTCAAGTCCGGCGCGGGTCCGCTGTGAAATAATCCGCCGCTCGATATAGGCGACTAGGGCAAGGATGGTGCTTTAAAGTTATCCGGCTCCGGTGCCAGTCTCAAAATTCTCGGTCACGCTGATAAGACTTGCGCCTCCTTGGTGAAAATCGGCGATGATCATCGTGGCTTGGCAAATCGATGCTTTTCGGTATCCTGCGCGCTCTTTAGCCAGGAAAGCCGATGACACTAGAGTGCGTGCAAATAAGGGATTTCCAATCTCTTGCGCAGATTTCGGTCGCCCTTAATGCTGCCTTTTTTTCCCTGTCCGCGCTCCGGGTTGCCGTGTTTGCGAGGGAAGAGAAAGCAACATCCGAAACCATGCATGCAGCTCTCAGGCTGGCCACGCGCCCGAATCCAGTAATCAAGAACGAAGCGGCGATTGGAGGCCCATCATTCAGCGACCAAGCAATAACTATAAAGGGAAAGCTCGATTCTTTAAGAAACATCACAGAATATGTCGATGAAATTACCAAGTATCTTTGCTTGGCCGGGTTTTCTCTATCTTTTGCGTTGCTTTTATTAACAAGCTTTGATGGAAATAGACCAACGTCGTTAACTTTTCTGGCATTTTTGTTTGTATCTCTCTCTGGATTTGTGGCAGCGTTGATTTATAACTCTTTTATGAGTCCGCTAATTGCACAAAGAGTTACTAAGGAACGAAGAAGACTGGAAGCAGAAATATTGGAAACTGCATCCGGAATGGGGGACTGGAATTGAGTTATCTGGATTTATCTAATTGCAGTTTGGATACTACTGCATGCCCTGAATGTAGCTTATCTAGAGATAAGTTTTTGAGTGCGATCGCTAGCGCCGATTCCGCACTTTCGTCAATTTTCATGTTATTCGATTTCGATATCTTTCCATATTACAAACGGGATGGTTCTCGGGCAGACGGTTATTTCATCGCCATACTTGATTGCAGTAAAAGCATTTTGTTCAAATGGCAGGACAATATTAAAAGTAATTTTACCATTAATTGCTAGGGAGAATTCATGAGCCGCGAAATGTTAGAAAAGATGCTTGGAAACGATGCGCTGAATTTTTTTGATTCAGCGATCGACAGTGAGGCATCAACAAAAACTGGTGACGTCGCATTCGTGCCGGTTCATCCCGGCATAGTGATCCGTGACAATTTGATGCCAAACATGAATATTGATCGGGATTTCGTTTCTAATAAAAGTCGAATATCTCCAGATGATTTGAATGCATTGCTTACCGGGAATATGGATGTTTCGAGAGTTGTGAGCAAAAAGTTGTCTCACGTATTCGGAGCAAAAGCAGCTCATGTTTTGGTGAACATGCAGAAACTGTATGATCATTATTCGGCTACAGGAGAACTCCCGCGCGCCGCTGCAAGAAGTGAATGGGCTTTAACAGCCTAGGTTTGAAGCCAAATGTGCTGCTTTTTCCATCCTATTAATGTGCCGAAATAAAGTTGCCCGTCCGACGCCATATTGCGCGGCAACGGCTTCGGCCTTGAAACGGCAATCTTTCATCATTTGCCGCGCCTCAATAATTTGCGCCGCCGTCATCTTGGGTCTGCCGCCAAGACGGACGCCGCGTTGGCGGGCGGCTTCGAGTCCGGCGCGGGTGCGTTGGGATATCATGCGCCGTTCGATATGGGCGAAGAGGGCGAGGATGGTGCTGTAAAGCTCTCCGGCCTCGGTCCCGGTATCGAAATTCTCGGTAAGGCTGATGAGGCTTGCGCCCCGGTCGCGGAGTTCGGCCATGATCGACATGACATGGGGGATCGACCTGCCAAGGCGGTCCAGTTTCCAGACTATCAGCTTTTCGCCCTGGCCGATTGAGGCCAAGGCAAGGTCCAGACCTTCGCGGGAGACGGCAACGCCTGTGATACGATCCTCAAAGATCGGATCGCAACCCGCAGCCTGTAAGGCATTGATCTGTAAATCACTATTCTGGTCTGCGGTGCTGACGCGGGCATAGCCGATCAGCCGGGTTTTCGTTTCCATGTCCTGTGTCCGGCTGGAGTCTCATGAACCATCCTCAGTGAGACTGCCCGTTTCGAGGCAAAGCCCAGATCACCAAGGACGGCAAAACCGCCGCTTCCTTGGATAAATATTTAACACAAGCCGTATCGGAATTGAAGAAAAAAGAGTATCGGCAACGATGGTTCACGAGACTGTATAAAGTACAGAAGCTCGCCGATTTTGAATGATTTGCTGCCTGACAAGGTAGCGTCTTTCAGATTGGGCATAAAATGAACAGTAACAGCATTCTCAAATCGGCCTTTATGGCTTCATTGCTTGCGACGGCTTGCGTATCTACGTCGGCGCAGGCGCTTGAAGCAAAGCAATGTCTTCCGATGGCAGAGATGAACGCGGCGTTGAAAGCCGAAGGTCAGCGCACGATGATCATCGGTGATCGTGAAGCTCGACCGACCAGCCCGACAGGCAGGATTTCCGATACGGTATTTCCGCGTTGGATGAATACGGTCACGTCAAATGCGGACGGTTCGCTAGGCTATCAGCTTGAAGGCGATAAGCCACGCGCAGAGACATCCACAAAGGTGTGCGTGGCATCCAAACTTACGAACGTCCACATTTTTGACGCGCGCAAGCCGGGGCTTCCTAAAGAAGCGCTGCTGGGTGGCGATTTCGATTTAGCTATTCGCAACAGTGAAAAGCATGGCACTCGTCCGATGGTTGTGGCTGACACGGTACACCGCGACGCCACCGGGTCTGAGAGACTTGGCCTGCCGATCGTTCTGCTGGGCAATATGGAAGTGAAGGGCGGATATCTCGTGACGCGCCTAGCGGACGGTCGCCCACTCGACATGATGCAGATGGCCGACACAGAATATACCGCAGCGGGTTTGGCCCGTCTCAATCCACAAGTGGCGATGGTTTCTCCGAAATAAGACGCTAAACGTCGAAGCCGCCGCCCGGCGAAGTGGGCGTGGGTGGCGTTAATGCCGCGACCTGCTTTGGAGCATCAAGCGGCACCTTGGCTTGCATCGCTGCGCGATGATGCTCACCTAAATCTGGAGCGGATGGAAAAGCTGGCTCATCCAAGCCCGAAGCATATATGGCTGGCTTTGTTGAAAGGGGCGCAGCCGATGTGGCGGAAGTCTGTGACAAAATATCCGCTCTGGCTTGGGTCGATACATCCGTTTCTAGGTTTGCAACCGTGGCGTTCCGCTCAACTTTCTGACCGTTGATCTCGAAATGCTGTTTCCCCGCTCTAGCTGTGTAGTCTTCGACCTGTTTGCTGAGGTCGGGATCGCCTTTCAACCGCGCGTCCGCCGCACGCTGTTCATCATTCCATTGGTTTTCCGGGATTTTTTGCATCTCGGCTCGCAAAGCCACTAAGTCGGTCAGTTCCTTCGCTTGCGCGTCAGTTTTACCGTCCTTCTTCATTTGAGCGAGGAGCCATTTGCGAAGAGGGGTGTCGCCTTTCAACTGGTCGGCAAATTCACCCCATTCTTCCCCGGTCATTTCGATCCCGGCATATTTATGTCTGGCTTGCGCCCATTCTTCGCGCTGCCGCTCTTCCTCACGGATATGTTCAAGGGTTTCGGATATCTGCTCGAACATTTCGGCAGATTCTTCCTTTTCCTTTTGCGCTATCTCCTCGCGGGTAAGCTGGCTCAACGATCCCGCGCCGTTGCCAATCGTCCATTCCGATGTGCCAGGAAGGCGTTGCGCGAAGTTCGCCTTCGATTGGGCGGCATCTTTCAACCAAGAAGGACCGCTTATCGGCGCATCCTGATAGAACAGGATTTGCTCGGCCTGCGCCATATCGGGCTGCATCGGCTTATCATTATTATCTTTGTCTTCAATATCGTCGCTCATTGGTCAGATAATAAAGCATCATTATTAATGACAGTTATGTAAATGATAAAATGCAGATAAAATTAAATTCAATTTTTATCTACCTTTACTGAGCCCTGATTTGTATATTGCACTGTCGCGCCGGAGCCACGTCCCCCCGGATGTAACTCCGGCGTGGCAACCCTCCTTCACCAGTGGTCCATTTTTAGATACACATCGTGTATCTTTTTGTGATATGATCATGGAAAGGAAATGACCATGCCAGCACCGCAAACCGCCGATACCCATGTTAAAGCCGTCAATCTCAAGATGCGGGAGGATACCCGCGCCCTGATTGATCGCGCAGCCCAGATGCAGGGGCGCTCCCGAACGGACTTCATGATCGAGGCTTCGCGCCGTGCGGCGGAGGATGCCATTCTTGATCAGACGGTGATTTCCGTCGATGCCGAAACCTATGAGCGTTTCGTCGCAATGCTCGATGCGCCGCCGCAGTCGAATGACAGGCTGCGCAAAACCATGCAGACCAAGGCACCCTGGGAGCCGCAGTGATTTTATCCGCACCTGCGCCGCTTGCCGACCATCACAATCTTGACGGTTTCGATTCAGGGGTAGCGTCGCTCGATGAATGGTTGCGTCGCCGCGCCCGCGCCAATCAGGCCGCAGGCGCAAGCCGCACGTTCGTTATCTGCGAAGGCGATAACGTAGCTGGCTATTACGCGCTTTCGTCGGGTTCGATCAGCACGAACGAGGCCAGTGGCACGATGCGGCGGAACATGCCCGATCCAATTCCCGTGGTTGTATTAGGTCGGCTTGCCATCGGCAAAGGCTACCACGGCAAGGGAATAGGCCGCGCCATGGTGCGCGATGCCGCCAAGCGGGTAATCACCGCAGGCGATGAAATCGGCATACGCGGGATCGTCGTCCATGCGATAAGCGAGGAAGCCAAAGCGTTTTATTTGGCGCTCGGATTCCTGCAATCGCCTACCAGCGATATGACGCTTATGATCTCGATAGCGGAATTACGAGCCGCACTGTGATTGCATGAAGCCAAGCGTCCACGGCACGACTGTTCCCATCACAAAAGCCATGCGGCAAAATCTCCGCGCGGAAATTAAACGCACTGGCATCACTGCCATGATGCTTCTCAAAGACGCGCCTGATTTACCGGACGGGTTGACCGTCGCTGCTGTGAACCGCTGGATTAGCGGGCTGCTCGGCTCAGCACCGGGGCGGCATATAGATTACGTAGTCGAAAGGTGGGCAAGGCTTCCAGATAATGCCGAGCGCGTGTCGTCCAATGGCGCTCCGCTACCTAAACGTGGCAAGCGTTTTGCGGACGGCGTAAAACGTATCGAGGTCACGGCAGAAATGTCGAAGTTGCTACGGTCGGAACTTGCCCGGACGGGCATCGATCATGCCACCCTGCTCAATGGCATAAGCCACGTTCCTGAAGGTCTGAACGCCCGTATCATCGCGGGTTGGCTATATCGACAGGCTGCCACGACCAACGAAGTTTACTGGGAGTTTGTGAAGGCGTGGCTCGGGGCCGCGCCGGATTTATCTACTCCTCTGCCAGCGCCCATACGCAAGCCGGGTAAGGTACAGCGTATTCCGCCCCGCAACTCAATCTGACGAATGCGACGGCGGCTTAACCGCACCTTCGCCCAGCAATGAATGATGTCTTTGTGCAGTCCTGTCTAAAATGCCGGAACACGCTGATCATAAAGGATTGACCCAGTCCGGCGGTGGTCGAAAGTTGGGATTGTTCAGCGCTTTTGCGTACCAATGTTTCGAAAATTTTGAATTCTGCTCTACGCCGTAACCTTCTTCGTAGCAGAGACCGAGATTGAACATGCCCGTAGCGTCCTCAACATCGGCAGATTTGCGATACCAGTGAGCGGCCATGGAAGGATTCTCAACAATCCCGAGACCTTCTGCATAGCAATTGCCAAGCGCCGTATAAGCCTTATAGTTTCCCTGTATTGCGGCGCGCTCAATCAGCTCAAAAGCCTTTTTGCCATCTTGTTTTAGCCCGAGATGTCCGTGGATATAGGCGTTAGCTAGTCGAAGCATTGAGCCGCTATCGCCTATGGCTTCGCCCCGCCTGTACCACGCTACGGCCTGCTCGAAATCCTTCTCCAAGTCATCGTTTCCATACTCATAGCTTTGCGCAATGCGATAGGCGGCAACCATGTGCTGGCGCTCATCATCGACCGGAGCGTCAAATGCCGACTTGTACCAATGAAGTGCAGTATTGCTGTCTTTGGGAAGGGCATTGCCATACCAATAGCGGTCGCCCGTCTGTATCATCGCCTCAACATTGCCTGCCTCAGCAGCCCGCAGGCACCATGCTGCAGCGAACTCAAGCTCTTCTCGAGACGAAATTTCTTCGTCAAAGTAATAACTCAGAGAGAGCATGTTGTGAGCGTCGCCCAAATGTGCAGCTCGGACAGTCAGCTCGAATGCGCTCTGCTCATCTCTCTGAATTTCATGACCATAACGCGAAATGAAACCAAGCGTATTTATGCTTTCTAATTCATCTCGATCGCACCGCCTCTTCAAAATGGTAAAAATGTGATCGGGGAGTGGTCGCTTGGCAAAATAAAGCGCCATGCAAATTCTTCTTAGCCAAGGGGCAAAGACATCTTCCCTAAGCGTTTCATTATAGCGCAACAACAGCGACACGATGGCAGGATGGTTCGGAAAATCCTCCAAGGCTCGAAGTAAAAACTGAATGGCTGCATCAGGCCGGATTTGAAAAGCGGCGTCGATCACACGTTCGGTCGTGTGACCATTTTCGATGGCGGTGAGCACGAACCATTCACCCAGGATGTCCGGCTCTAACGCAGGTATGTGGTGGCCAACGCCGATCGGGCCTCCATCGACAGGACCGCCAACGAGGGCAATGGCCTGCCTGCGGACGAGCCCGTTTTTTTCAATACCCGTGGCGGCGGGCAGCGTCTTGCAATCGAAGCCCTGTGTCATGGTGGAAAGCACCGCAAGCTGCACTGCCGGATGATCGTCGCTCAAGCTGGGGCGTGGCCCTAGTGGCGCGTTCCATCGCTTGCGTAGATGCTGGCTAAAGACATACTGAAGCAATTCCGGCTTTTCCCATTCCGGAACGAAAGCCTCCTCGGTAATCGCCTGTGCGACGAAATAAGCGTAGAGAGGGGAACCTGTCTGATCAATCCGGCTTAATATGTCTTGGATGCCGATATCAGATTGAAGCCAATCGATACCAACAGGCGCGAGTTCACGAACAATGCTTGCCAAGTTTTCAATAGGTAGGCTTTGCAGTTCGACGATGCCAGTCTCGAACCGGAATGCCGGAGACGACAGGTCATTGCGTATGCGCTGATTGTCGCCTCTTTCGTGGAGTGCGGCAAACCATTCCGCTATTCCTTCACGCGCCGCGCCCCGGTTCCATTGCTGACGTTCCAGAAGCAATACGCAAACAGGAACGTCGAATTGATCGTATCGGTTCGCGAGTTGATCCATCGCATGACCGATTTCGGCTTCGCGTCCGATCACATAGTCGAAAATAATTAGCTGTGGTTTCGACGGCTGCCAGCGTCGCCAAACGTCCGACCGAAAGGCACCTTTGACACCCTGAAACTCGTCGAGATCGTCTTTCGATAGAAATCCGGCATTCCAGCGCTCACCGACATGCGCGATGAGATCGTAGGCCATGCGACTTTTGCCCTGACCGCCGCCCCCCGCCAGTTGCACCCAGCGGAAGCCCGGCCCTTGAGCTACGAAACTATGTAGCGTCGCAAGTTCAACTTCGCGACCAATAATCTGCGGGATGAGCCGGTTCGAAAAATGAGTCGGGTGAGCATGAATACCAGGTCCTAACAAACGCAGGGGATTATGCTCTTCGACCGAACTGCCGCTTGAGTATATCAAATCCTCAGCCGATGCGGGCAGCACTAGATCTGCTTTCCGCTGGCCTCTCTGCGCTCCCCGAACCAAGCCCTCGTAAAGGGCGAATGTCGGACGGTCGTAAATCCAGAGCCATTTTAACAGCAGCGCCCGAAATGCGGGCTGATTTCCTCGCCTAGCTTCGGTCAGCCAGTCACTGATAATCTCGGCGCGGTGGATAGTCGCTTTTGATGGAAGCGGGACAAGCGAACCGGCAAAGTCTTCGCCTTTGAGCTGTTCGAGAAACTGATCGAACCGCGTGCCACCAATGCCATGAAATTTTGAGCGAAAATAATCGACAATTTCTTGGAATGGCTTTTCCTTTGCCCCTTTCAGCGATGCCGCCAACGCAGCAAAGTCCGGCTCACTCAACGACTATACCCCTGTTCGCTATGCTTATAGCGAAGGGTTTGGTTTCTAGGGACTCAAATTTGAGAGGCCATGGCGCTGCCTGCCTGGTTGCGGATTAGGGACTGCGCTCCGTAGGGCCACCACCAGGAACCCCGTTGCGATAGTGAAGTTTGATTATGTTCTTCCCCTCCCAGTCTTCGATCAGAAGGGCAGGGTTCTCGCTATTATGAAGCTTGCCGTTTTGGCAGTCGCCTTCAAATCGCAGTTGAAAGCCGGGAACGCTCGCCATGAACGCCTGTAATAAGTCGCGATGGACTAAGCCGTCTTTCATCCAGAACCACGCGCTCGGGTTCGGGTCATGACCACCGTTCGGATAGCAGCCCGGTTCATAATAGAGGATGGCAGGTCCACCTTCACGGTGGATGACTCCGTCAGAAGCCCGCGTCCATTGCTCGCGCAGCATCGTTTGGCCTCTGAAATACGGGGTGAGCAGATCGAAGTGCATGTCTTCGATCACTACTTCTTTAAAATCTACGCAATAGCGCTCCATACGTGCGACGCACCGTTCTTCGGTGTCTCCTATCTGACTGTATTACACGAATAGTACAGTCGATGTCAAATTTACAGAATAGCTGTGCCGGAGCGTTGCTCCGGGCGATTTCCGGACGTCCTCCGGAGGCTCTCCACCCCAGACGATCTAGCTCAGGGGCATACGTAAGCACTGATTCAGGGTCCGGTAGCTCCGGACGCGGCCGCTCCCTATTTTCCGTTGGAGAGCGTTATGAATACCGTCATTACGACACTGCCGCGCGAGCGGCTCCTGAGCCTCGATTTCATCGAAAGTCTTGCGATCCGAATCCTCGCACTAAATCTGTCTCGCCTAAAATCGACTGATTGGCTTGCAGCCAAAATATACGGGTTCGATGGCACGATCTACGGTTGGGACGGGAGGCGACTCTATATTGATGCCGATATTATAGATCGGTCGTATGGGCAGGACGAGGCCTGCACATGGAATAGCGAGGTGAAAGTTTTCGCCAGCCGTCCACCGCAGCGCTGCGCTCCGTTTTCCAGTGACGTGAGGCGGCCTCGTTCCGGCGGGGCCGTCCCCCCTTCGATCCTATTCAATCATGGTGCCGCGCGAGCGATGCCGAACGATGGAGCATTCTCATGACCTGTCCCGTATGCCTTTATGGTCGCATTCCATGCAACTGTTCGGCTGACAATGATAACGAACCTTTCGATTCAGGCTTCATCCGCTGCCCCTCGGAAGAGACGATCTCGAAGCCGTCATGCGTCAACCGTTTAGCTATCGCGTATCGAGCAAAGGGCTTGTCCCGGTATAAGATTCTGGATTTCATGAACGATCAGTTCATGACCTATAGGGGCATTGTCGTCACTGATGAACGACAGCGGATCAATCCCCTCAACATCGACGTGGATCACGTTTTTCGGACGGAAGATGACCCGTCCTTGAGGTGGCTGAGCCGTTTCATGATGTTCGGCGTGACGCCGCCTGTCCAGCAAGCGCAACTACAGACACGGGCAAGGCTGATGCTCCTGTGGCTGGCGTTGGCGATGAAGCATCCCGGACAGGCCGCACTCATCATCTGCTGATCTTATGGAGCCGCCTCAAGTTAGGCGGCTCCAACTTCCGCCCACATTGCGCCGTGCAATCGCGATGCTGGATGACGCGCCATAGCGCAGTTCATCTTTTCCGAAGGAATGTATCATGACCCAATATGCTATCGATTATAGCAGGGACCAACCTGCTCAAACTGTATCGTCGTCGCCACCCGCTAACGACAATGAACATCGCCAAGACGGATACGAGTATCGGCCATCTCGCGGTTTCCGCATTCCCAATATCCTCAAAACAGCGGTCGTGTTCATGTCGGGCGCGACGCTGCTTTTCGGGCTGGAGATGTACGCGCCACCAGGGTTTCGTCCGTCCACTTTTATGGGTAGGTACGATGCTCGGATTGCAGCGGCGGTAAAAGCTGCTGAATTACAACAACAAAGTAGATTTGACGCATGGGCGGTCCAGTTGAAACTGGCCTCTGATCAAAAGGCCGAGCAATATAAGGCTGTGGTTCAGGGCGTCCTGACGAACTACACAGCAACCTACGATCAGGCAAAAATCTATGCGGAAGCCACGACACAGATGCAGGGGCGTCTTGCCGCGTCTCTCATCGCGCAGAAGCAGGGCGAGCATGGGGTCGATATCGGCCTCATCAACCTCGCTCGGCTCTGGGGTCAAGTCGGAAGCGCGGTAGACGAAAATTCATCGCAGATGGCCCGCGAATATGCCGACAATCGCAGCGCGGAACTGACCGCCGAGCTGATCAGGGCCGCTCAAATTGGCGCTCATGCCGATATCACGGGCTGGAACGTCAACATCGCCAGCCCGCAGGATGTCGCAGCGACGCTGGCGACGATCAAGCCGCTGGATATCCCGCCGCCGCCAAGCCTGGGCGAACGCACCGTCACTATCGGCGGCACGCTGGAAGCGCGTCGCTGATATGCGCGGCGGTAACTTCTACAAGGGGATGGAGGGTTTCATGGCTCTCCATCGCCAAACTCTTGAAGCAGATTATGCCGAACAGGCTCGTCGCCGCGCTTATGAAACCGAAAGGCGGATGCACGAAGCCAAAGCATCGACCAGATATGGCGGCGGGCGTTTGGCGCAATTGCGGGATGTCGAGCGGGCAGGACTGCTCGATCCCAACGGACTTTTCCTAAGCGGCCTTGATGGCCGCTTAATTTTTTACAACGGCGATGCGCCGATGCTGTCCTACCTAATGACGGGTGGCGGCAAAGGGCGCGATCTCATCCTGCCCAATTGCGCCCATGTCCAAGGGCGAAGCCTTGTGATTCTCGACACCAAGGACGGCGAGAATGCCTGGGCCTCGGCGCAGTTTCGTAGCACGCTCGGCGCGGGCTGCATCTTTCTCAATCCATTCAACCTGCACGGCTTTCCCAACACGCGCATCAATCCGTTTCAGCTCCTTGTCGATATCGTCAAGCGGGGAGAGCGGATCGACACGGAGGCCGAGGAGATGGCGCAAATCCTCCTGCCTGCGCCCGTAAAACCCGGCGGCGATGCCTGGGTCCGAAAAGGGGCGCTGCGGTACATCGCCCTTCGACTGGAATATCTGGCGCATTTCGAGCCTGAGCGTTGCACGCTTGGCAACCTTTGGCGCTTCGTAAACTCCAGTGTCGATGACACGGAGTTGGCATTCGCAATGATGAAGACGTGCGGCATCGAGTCGATTGCACGAAAGGCTGAAGGCTTACAAAACACGGCGCAAAAAGCGCCTAAGCAGATGGAGGCTTACAAAGCCGACGCGGTAGATGCGCTCAACACATTCGAGCCGGGCAAGACTTTTGAAAAGGCGACGGCGGCGCATGATTTCGACTTCACCAAACTGAAGCAGAAACCCCACACGGTCTACGTGATGGTACCTGCCGTGAAACTCGGTGTGGCCGCGCCGTGGATCAGCCTCGTCGTCAACTATGCCATCGAAACGATTGCCCGGCACAACGGCGCGGTTAGCACGACGTTTCTGCTTGATGAGTTTCCCCAACTTCCGCCCGCACCGTCTATTCGTCGTGCGTTACAGGTCTATCGCGCAAAAGGGGTCCAGCTCTGGATTTTTTCTCAGGGCAGATTCTCGATGGCCGACAGATGGTCTGAAAGCGCCATCAAGGAATTTGAGGATCAGGCGGCGGTAATGACGATGAAATATGTTCGTGAACCAAGCCTCATCCGCGATCTCGAACTCTGGTCAGGCAGTGCCACCATATTGATGCCGGGCGTCAGTCACAGCGGCGGCGTAGTCGAGAGCGCGAGCGCCAACCTTGGCGAAACGCGCCGCTCGGTACTGCAAAATGACGATATCGTCGGCAGAGAGGATTTGTTCATCCGTCTCGCCACGATGCCGCACATCATCAAGGCGCAGAGCATTCCCTATTATGAAGTCGCCCCGTGGAACGAACGTATCCGCGACGTTCGCGATCTGCACAGAGGTGCGCAATGAGCGCCACGCCAAATCTCGGCGGGCATTTCGCGCCCGCCGCGAACCAGCCCGCATCGAACGCATCGACGGTCGAGAGCAAAGCGGATCGCGTGAGGGGCAATGCAGAGGCGCATTACGAACGCAATGCAAAGCAATGGGTCTCGTCGCGCTACACGGAACTTCTGCTGAAAGAACAGCCGCAGCCCTCCTTCCGCCCTGATGGCGCGGTGGATGACAGGAAAGCCCATCTCTTCCGCGCCGCTACGCATCTGGTGGAACGAAAACAATATTTGCGCCTCATGCGAATTGAGAAGGCAGCGCAGCGAATGTCGGGTCTCGACATTGACGATGGCATCGGAAGATAATCGGGCAAACGCAAATTTGTTGCGATCTTGCAACGATTTATGCCACAATATTTATAGGGGGTAAGCTCCTACATTGTCGCACGCGATGATGTGCGGAACTGTCCATGAGACTGAATGTGCGTAGCTGATTTGAATTGCTGGTAACGAGGAATGGCGCGAAGCCCAACAGCTTCCGCCCAGGCGAAAGAAACAAACGCTCTAAACATACTCTCGATAGCTTTTGCTGATGCCGTGAATGGCGGCAGGGATGAGATGTATGAGTAATTTACCGCCTGACGAATTAGCTGAAATTCGCAGGATTTTATTTGGTATGAATTTTTCTGTCGAAAAGCAGGATGAGTTCATTCGAATTATCGACAATTTCGCGACGGCCTCCGCCGATAAGTCTCATGGTATCAGTTCTATTCAGATTTCTCTTGCCGCAACCGCAAACTATTCTTTTGACGGTGTTGACGCATATGCTAAAGTGCGCAGGTCTCGCATAGTCGAGCGGAGAGCCCTTCGTGACGAAGGTACGATCAACAATCCAAGTCTCAAAGAGCCGGGTGCGCCATGACCAGAAAGACCAATCACAAGGCCGTCATTTACTGTCGTCTGTGGATGGCTCCCGCGTTGCAAGCATAAAGTGATGATCTGACGTTCCGTCGG
>NZ_JBMDKQ010000011.1:0-156130 GCF_057809795.1 Sphingobium sp. FG125 | reverse complement strand
GCCTTCAGGGCGGCATCCATCCCGATTATGACGGTCACACCTATCTTTCGGTGCTGAAGGCTGTCCGTGACGCGGCACCGCATATCCATATTCACGCTTTTTCGCCGCTGGAGGTCACACATGGCGCGTCGACGCTCGGCCTGGACCTTGAGGACTATCTGGTTCGGCTTCGCGATGCGGGGCTATCGACGCTGCCAGGGACGGCGGCAGAAATACTGGATGATGAGATTCGCGCCATCATCTGCCCGGACAAACTCGATTCCGGTGAATGGCTCAATGTCATGCGGACCGCCCATCGCGTCGGCCTTCGCTCGACCGCCACGATGATGTTCGGCCATGTCGAGGGCTATGAACATTGGGCGCGCCATTTGCTCAAGATCCGCGATCTTCAGGAGGAGACGGGCGGATTTACTGAATTCGTGCCGCTGCCCTTCGTCCATATGGAATCGCCGATCTGGATGAAAGGGCGCGCACGGTCGGGTCCCAGCTTCCGCGAAACGATCCTGATGTACGCCATATCGCGCCTGGTCCTCCATCCGCTGATAACCAATATCCAGGCAAGTTGGGTGAAGCTTGGACCAAGCGGCGTTGCAGCGGCCCTGCGAGCCGGTGTCAACGACCTTGGCGGCACATTGATGGACGAATCCATCACCCGCGCTGCCGGCGGTCTGAACGGCCAATTGTGCGATCCCACGCAAATGCATGGGTTCGCACGCGAGGCAGGCCGCCAAGCCACGCAGCGGACGACGCTGTACGGACATATGAACACTTATGCACTTGAAGCGGCTGAATAGCCCTGATTTGAAGAGGATGATTGAGATGGCAGAAACAATCGCAGTAATCGGCGGAACCGGCAATCTTGGTGCGGCAATCGCGCGGCGACTGGCCAAGGCTGGTCGTACTGTCCTTATCGGTTCCCGCTCGCAGGAGAGCGCGGAACGCGCTGCGGCAGAATTGGGCTTTGGCCTTTCCGGCCGGGCGAACGCCGATGCGGCCCGTGAAGCGGACATCATCATCATCGCCGTACCCTTCGCGGCCCAGGCAGGAACCATTGCCGACATCGCGCCGCATTGTGCCGGCAAGATCGTCGTGGATACCACTGTGCCACTGGTGCCGCCCAAGGTGATGCGCGTTCAGCTGCCCCCCGAAGGCAGCGCCGCCCAACGCGCGCAGTCCCAGTTGGGAGAAGGCGTCACCGTCGTATCGGCTTTTCACAATGTCGCGGCCCACAAGCTTGCGACCGATGAGGCGATCGATTGCGACGTGCTGGTGTTCGGCGATGACAAGGCAGCGCGCGAACAGGTCGTCGAACTGGCCGGTTTGATGGGCCTGCGTGCCTTTCATGCCGGCGCGCTCTGCAATTCGGCTGCCGCGGAGGCACTGACCTCGATATTGATCTTCATCAATAAAAATTACGGCCCCGGCGAAGCAGGTATTCGCTTGACCGGCATTTTGGAATAAGCGCGATCGGCACGCTCCCGATGAACCGAAATGGCATGACGAATGATAGAAATCTGCCCCCTAACGGGGATCGGCGAAATCGAACAGCACGCCGCTCTCGATGAAATACTGGCAGACAGCCTAGAAGCGCTCGGTCTCGCACCCTTTCGCGATGGCGACATACTGGTCGTTACGCAAAAGATCGTATCCAAAGCGGAAGACCGGTTTGTCGATCTGGCCCAGGTCGTGCCTGGGCCAGAGGCGCTGCGCCTTGCTGAAATCACGCGCAAGGACGCGCAGCTTGTCGAACTCGTCCTCGCGGAATCGCGCGCGGTGCTGCGTGCGGTTCCCCATGTGCTCATTACCCAGCACAGAAGCGGCCATGTCATGGCCAACGCCGGGATCGATCGCTCCAACATCGGCGACCGACAGGGTGACTATGCGCTGCTGCTGCCTGAAGACGCGGACGGGTCGGCCGAGCGTATCAGGCAGGGGCTGAAGCAGCGCTTTGGTCATGCGCCCGCCGTCGTTATCTCGGACAGCTTTGGTCGTCCCTGGCGCATGGGGGTCGTCTGCGTCGCCCTCGGTGCAAGCGGGCTGCCAGCGCTCCAGGACAAGAGGGGCGAGATCGACCGGGACGGACGGGTTCTGGAAGTGACGCAGATCGCGCTTGCAGACATGGTAGCGTCAGCGGCGGGGCTGGCGATGGGCGAAGGGTCCGAAGGCGTGCCTGCGGCTCTCGTCCGTGGGCTGCACTGGACCGAAGCGGATAGACCTGCATCCGTGATCGTCCGCCCGATAACGGAGGATTTGTTCCGATGACGGAAAAGATCGTCGTGTTGACGGGCGGTGTCGGCGGCGCGAAGCTGGTTCTGGGCCTGTGTCAAGTCATGCCAGCCGATCGGATCGTAGCGATCGTCAATACAGGCGACGATTTCGAGCATCTTGGTCTCAATATATCGCCCGATGTCGATACGCTGCTCTATACGCTGGCGTTGAAAGCCGATCGCGAAAAAGGCTGGGGTCGCGCGGATGAAAGCTGGAACTTCATGGCTGCGTTGCGATCACTGGGCGGGGAAGACTGGTTCCAGCTTGGCGATGGTGATCTGGCGCTGCACATCCTGCGGACTGCCCAATTGCGGGCCGGCCATGCGTTGAGCGCCGTGACCGCGCAGTTTGCCGCCGCATGGAATATTGGCGTGTCCGTGCTGCCGATGAGCGACGATCCCGTCGCCACGATCGTGACGACCGATGAGGGCGATCTAGCGTTCCAACGTTATTTTGTCGAGCGCCGGTGTATGCCGCAGGTCAGCGCCATCCGCTTTGAGGGTGCGGGGACGGCCCGTGTAGCACCGGGCGTCCTGGAGGCGATCACCGACCCTGCAACCAGCGCCATCGTTATCGCGCCGTCCAATCCCTATCTCAGCATCGACCCCATTCTGTCCGTGCCTGGGATAAGTGACGCCCTTAGAAACAGCGTGGCACCGATAGTTGCGGTCTCGCCGATCGTCGGTGGCAAGGCAGTAAAGGGGCCGACCGCGAAACTGATGGCCGAACTTGGCCAGTCTGTGTCGCTTTCGACGATCGCGCGGCATTATGAAGGATTGATCGATGGCCTGCTCATCGATTCCGGCGACGACGGCAGTGCGCTCGGCGTCGCATCGGCAGCAACGGATATCATGATGAACAGCCTTACGGACCGGGCGCGGGTGGCGCGGGCAACGCTGGCGCTGGCGCAAACATTGCGGTGATCAACTGGACGGCGGTAATCCCGTTCAAGGGGCGCGCGGCGCGCAAGACCCGTCTTGCGGGGATTTTCTCTGAAGAGCAGCGTGACCGTTTGAGCTATGCCATGTTCAATCGCACATGCGCGGTGCTCGCTGGCTGCGATGCTGTGGGGGAGATCGCCGTGCTGTCCGACATACGCCCGCCTGCGTGGCACGGTCGCCTCATCGGGGACGCGGGACGGGGCCTCAATGCCGAGTTGAACAGTCTTGCAGCGGATCTGGCGACACAATGTCTGCTCGTCATCCATGCCGACCTTCCTTTACTGGGACTGCAGGACATTGGCGACCTGCTGGAAGCGGCGGGCAGGGCGTCAATGGCCATCGCGCCGGATCATGCAGGGACTGGCACGAATGCGATTGCGCTGGTCGACCCGGCCGGGTTCGCCTTTCACTTTGGTCCGAATAGCTTCGTGCAGCACGTCGAAGCCGGGCAGGACAGAGCTGCCATCATCCATCGCACCGGCTTGTCGCTCGATGTCGACACGCCGGAGGATTATGACCGGGCCTGCCGTCATGCGCCGGAAATCAGGCGCTGGACAGCGGCGTAACGGGTCTTGTGAGTTCCACAGACGCGCGTCCTTGATCCGTTATACCAGCTGCAATAGTCAGATTTCTGGCATATTGCGGATGTTGGATTTCCCCCCGGTCAGCGCACGCCGGAGCAGTTCGAGCGACAGGCCGGCATTGAGCGCATTGTGGCGGGAGCCGACGCTCAGGTCACGCCATGTCCGCCGCCGCGTGAGCCAGGCGCATGGCGTAGCCGCAGTCGGCCTGGGTTTTCACTTTCTCTATCTTCGTGACGGGCCGCTCCTGCGCGATGCGATCGACGACGTCGCAGGCGCGGTAGACATGCATCCAGGCGGAGTCGATCTTGATCGCGGCTTCCCCAGCTTTGCCGGCAACAGATGGGAATCGGACTGGCGATCATAATTCCAGGACAGGGCGGTCGTTCATCTTTTGACGGACTGATACCAAGTTTCATTGATCAGAACCCATGTGCCCAGTCTCGGAGGCCGATCGACAATCTCTTCATAGGAACCGAACACCCGGTTCGATAGCCAATTGTCACGCATGAATTGCCAGATGTTTTCCTGCGGATTGAGTGCAGGGCTTTTCGAAGGGATCGGCACGATGGAAACCCCATCGGCAGTCGCGCGCTTTTGGCGCAGCGACCATGGCTGCGGGTCATGTTGGTGAAGGTCCAGGTTACATCGATAAAGACAAGCCGTTCCTGTTCAAGATCGACCTGCCCCTCGAACCAATCATGCCGCTGCTTCAGGACGTCGGGGCGGTCCTGCTCGATTGCATGGCCAGTCTTTTTTGCGCGTCATGCCTCGGCGGACGAAGAAACAATCCAGTCCTGCCACCGAGACGATCAAGCCGGTGTCGGCCAGCGCTACCCGAAGCTCTTCCAGCGAGATGGCCTTACGCGCCTTCCAGATAGGGAGGACGTCCGCCGCTCGCCCCTGGATCCGACGCGAAACCGACCCGCTGCATTGCCTTGAAAAGCCTTATAGCGGATCGGCGAATGAACCAGATTATATTGGATCGGTCGATTGCAGAACCGAGCGGTTGCCTGGAAGCATCTGGTTAAAAAGCGCATCTATCTCGACGTCGGAAGAGATACGCCGCATATCCAGAAGCTCGACCGCGTTTCCGATCGCATAGCGGCTGGCGGGTACCGGCGCTTCCAGCGCTTCAATGATAGTTGCCGCCACCACATCGGGCGCGACCGCGACTTTGTCGGCGCTCTGGGAAAACGCCTTTTGCTGCTCGAAATAATGTCCGTAATTCTGCCGCCCTTCTTCGTCGAGCTGCACAAGCCCGCGATCCAGCTGCGCTCCAAAACCATGCACCATGGCAGTCGCGATCGCGCCGGGCTCTATCAGCGAGACAGGTATGCCCCACTGACCCGCTTCCAGGCGCATGGTATCGGCCAGGCCTTCCAGCGCGAATTTCGAGGCGGTGTAATAGCCAAGTAGCGGAAACGCGATCTTGCCGGACATTGATCCTACGAAGATGAAGCGACCCTTGTTCTTGCGGATATGCGGAAGCGTAGCCTGATAGATGGCGAGATTGGAAATCGTGTTGATTTCCATCGTGCGTCGGAACGTCTCGATAGGCGTCGTTTCCAAAGGGCCGGATGGATTGACGCCAACACAACTGATGACGGCGTAGAGCGGGCGGTCGCTGCGCTCAAGGGCTTTCACAAGTTGGGACGCGCCCACATCGGCAGAGGAGAAATCGGCAACGAAAAGATCTACCGCGTCAAGGCCGTTGGCCTTCATCCCCTCAAGATCGGCGTCATTCAATGCGGAACCCAGTACGTTATAGCCTGCGTCCTGCAACTGTCGTGTCAGACATTGCCCGACGCCGCCTGAGGCTCCCAGTACCAAGATCGTGCCGGACTGTGCTGCACCTGCTGACATTGTTTATCCTCTACCAAGAATCATATCATCGTTGCGCCAGCTTCCAGCTCGACTGCGCGCTTGACCGGTCGCGCCCCCAATAGGCCAAAAGCGAAGCGCCAACGCAACGAATCCATTGTTTAGAACCTATATACTACATGGCATGCCCCGATGTGAATAGGGCAGCAGCAGGATATCGCCTGCGCCATGGAACGATAGTCGGGACCGCGTTGTTCGATTTTTGACGGGAATTTATTATGAACGACAAAGGCAGGCGATCGATTTCAAGGGACCATGAGTTTTCTGATGCTGACAATATCGGCAATCTCGTCGGCACGGATCATGTTGGCGATGATGATAGTGGGCAGGCGGTTGACGATCCAATCGCCATGAAGCTTCCGATCGAAGAAGGCGATTTCAGCGCGCAGCCGAGTTGAGAATTTTTGGTCATGCGGTTCGGACGGGGCAGGCGGCGATGTCTGTCATCACGTCCCTTGGCAGCGGCTTTTCCGTGCCCTATATTTATATAAAGACTGCTTGCGCATAGCCGGCGAAAGCGCGCTAATTTGGCGCGTTCAAACCTCGTTTGTGGAACACGGCGTGCTGTGTAAAATGGCCGTTGAGGCGCGTCCCGTTAGAGGGATGGCTGCGAAAATGGATTGCGTTGGGACGGATACCATATTAGGTCCTACATACTGTTTTTATAAATGATGAGGGTGCCATGGATTACGATTACCAGCGGGGCTTCGTCACTTACCCCGATGCGGAACCTGGTAGCTCTGGCGAAAAGGCGCCGTATATCGATCATGGCACCGCGCGGATCGATCCCAAACGCTTCTACAGCAAAGAAGAAGCCGACCTTGAGTGGGACAAGATGTGGACGAAGACCTGGCTTTTCGTCGGGCTGAGCCATGACATCGCGGAGGTCGGCGACTGGTTCAAGGCAGACTATGGCAAGGAATCCTTCATCATCGTGCGCAATGCCGAGGGTGATGACGGGATCGCGGCCTATTATAATGTCTGCCCGCATCGCGGAAACCGCATCGTGCATGACGATTTCGGCAGCGTCGGCGGTGATGCAAGCCAGGGAGGCTGCGCCTTCACCTGCGATTTCCATGGCTGGAAATTCGGCCTCGACGGCAAGAATGTCGAGATTCGCGATGAGATGATTTTCCGCAAGGAGGCGGTTGCCCATCGCCCCGGCCTGAAGGCGGTGCGATGCAGCGTCTGGAACAGCCTGGTGTTCATCAATATGGACCTGAATGCCAAGCCCTTGCTGGACCAACTGGACGTCATCCCGAAGCATCTCGCGCCCTATCCGTTCGAAAAATACAAGGTGCTGCGCGATATCGAAACCTGTTGGGATGCGAACTGGAAGACCGCGCTTGATGCGTTCATTGAATTTTATCACGCTGATGACGTGCATCCCCAGGTTGCGCCTTTCACCGAGACGCTGGGTTGTCAGTATGATCTCTATGGCAATGGCAACAGCCGGATGATCATTCCGATCGGCAGCGTTCCCGTGCGGTTTGAGGATCGCGAATCGGTACCCGACGGAATGAAGGCGTTTCTGCAATTTTATGGCGGCAACCCGGATGATTTCACCCATCTCAAGGGCTATGAATATAACAAGGCCTTTGCCGAAACGCGGCGGAAATGGGCAAAGCGGCACGGCTACGACCATTTCGAGAATCTGACCGACGATCAGGTCAATGATGACTGGAATTACTTCATCTTCCCGAACGTGACGATCAATGCGTTCAGTGACTCCCTGCTGCTCCAGATTTTCCGTCCGCACGAAACCGAACCGCGCAAGAGCTATTATCGCGCCATTTCGTTATGCCTGCCAGTGGGCGGTTCGAACGATATGGTCATGGATCCCGGTCAGTTCGGCCCTGAAGCCGTGTCCCCTCCGGGTTGGGACGGATCGATACGGCCAGAAAAGATCGTTCCCCAGACGCTGGCGGATTTTGGCTCAGTCCTTGCGCAGGACGCCGTCCGCGTGCCGGAAGTGCAAAAGGGCATCGAGTCGTCCGCGTTTGACGGCTACGTCCTTTCAGAATCTGAGAACCGCATCCGACACTATCTTGCTGAGCTTGACCGACTGATGGGGCGGGGCTGAGCGAGCAATATGAGCGAGACCGCAAATCTCTTCGAGAGCGTCGAAAACGTCGAAATCAAGCTTTCCCGCACCAAGACCTGGAGCGGGCTGGAGACGGACCCGGCCTATTTCCCCAAGGAAAAGGACGACGCGTATAGGGAAAATCTCGGCGATCCAGGCAGCTATCCGTTCACGCGGGGTGCCTATCCCCAAATGTATCGCAGCCGAATGTGGACGCTGCGAAACATTGTAGGCTATGGATCGCCAGAGGATACACGCCAAGGCCTGGAAATGGTGCTGGCCTCCGGCGGAACGGGCGTCAGTATCGTTCCGGATCCGCTGACTACGCAAAGCGTAGACCCTGATCACCCTGCCTTCGGACCGGAAGTGGGCCTGGAAGGCTGTTCGCTCCCGACGTTGCGCGACGCCGAACGCCTTCTCGATGGCGTGGATCTGGCGAAGGTCGACACCGCCTGGCATTGGGCGGCCATGGCCTATCCATTGATCGCATCGGTGCATGTCAAGCGCGGCCAGCCGTTGTCGACGCTGCAAGGCTCGAACATGCCGGACATGCTGCAACAGACGCTATGCGGCTGGGGCAAGCATCTGGTGCCTGCTGAATTTGGTCACAGAATAGCGGTCGACGAGATAGAATTCAGTGTCCGCAACAGCCCGAAATGGGCGCTTGGCATGCCACAAGCCTATGACCTGCGCGAACGTGGTCTTTCTCCCGCAGGTGAAATCGCTCTGGGCATGGCCATGATCAACAAGACGATGGAGGATCTGATCGATCGCGGCCTGACCGTGGATCAGGTCGCGCCCAGCCTGGCGTGGGTTTCGACCTCCGACATCGACTTTTTTGAAGAGATCGCGAAGTTCCGCGCGCTGCGCCGCTATTGGGCGCGGACGATGAAGGAGCGGTTCGCATCGCAAGATGTGCGCGCTCAACGCCTGCGGATTGCCTGCCACACGTCTGGTAAATCGCTGGTGTATAAGCAGCCGCTCAACAATCTGACACGGACGGCCATTCAGGGCCTGGCGGCGCTGTGCGGCGGTGTGCAGTCGCTGGAAGCCTGCACGTTCGACGAGCCGGTTTGCGTGCCGACCCATGAGGCGCGCGAACTTGCTACCCGGCAGCAGCAAATCCTGGCCAATGAAGTCGGCGCGGCCCGCGTGGCCGATCCCTTTGGCGGCAGCTACTATATCGAGGCGCTGACGGATCAGGTGGAAGCCGAAGCCGTGGCCATGCTGACGCGGATCGAGAAAATCGGCCTTATCGAAGCAATCGCCAGTGGCCAGATCGAGCAGATGATGGACGATTTCAACTTCGATCTGCAACGCGAGATGGATAGCGGCGAGCGCATCATGGTCGGCGTCAATCAATTTGTCCCGGAAGACGAGCCATCGCCTACGCGCTTCAAGTTTGATCGCACTAACACATACGCCCATATTCGCCGGTTTTCGGAACTCAAGCAGCAGCGCGATCAGGGCCGCTGGTCAGAGTCTTTGAAGCATGTCCACAATGTCGTTCGTGACGGTAATAACCCGATGCAGGCGATGATCGACGCATTCGTTGCCGATGCCAGCATCGGCGAGATATGGGGGACGGTACGCGTCGCCTATGGTCATGCCTTCGACCCCTATGGTCACCTTCAAGCACCGCTGAGTTACACATGAGCAAGCCAAATACTGTAAAATGCATGCTTGGAATGCTGGGCACGGATGTCCATTCGAAAGGCATCCGCACATTGGCGCGTCTGCTAAGCGAAGCCGGAGGCATTGACGTCGATTATATCGGCGAACATAACAGCGTCGAGGGCATGGCCGCTGCCGTCGCCGAGCGGAAGTCCGACGTCGTGGGCATCAGCTTCTCGTCCGCTGCCTATGTCGAATATACGCGCCAGTTGATCGAAGCGATGAAAGCAAAAGGGGTGGGGCACGTCCCCGTGATCCTGGGCGGCATCATTCACCCCGATGATGTCGACGAACTTAAGGAAATGGGCGTAGCTGGCGTATTTGGGGCCGGGTCCAAGACGCAAGACATCATCCTGTTCGTGCAAAATGCCGGTGTGCCTAGCATATGACGGTCTATGTCGATGTCTGCGCGGTGGAAGACGTTCCAAGCGGCAAACATCGCGCATTCCTGGTCGATGACACCTCCATATTGATATTCCGCATCGGCGCTGAGTTTTATGCATTGGAGAACCGCTGCACCCATCTCGATTTCCCGCTGGAAGGGGGGCGGCAGATCGGCATGAACATCATTTGCCGAAAACATGGTGCGCGCTTCGATATATGTACAGGAAAGGCCATCGTTGGCCCTGCGGTCGATCCACTACGCCGCTTTTCCGTTCGCGTCCGCGAGGGGCGGGTTGAGGTGAAACCCATTGCGGAGCAGGGGCGGAACCCTTTCGTCAGGCAGGCGGGCTGAACGCTCGCTGTCGCTTTGAGAGAAGACAGCAACTTGATGAAGCAGGAGTCGGGTATTGGAAAGCGCTAAGAAGAAAGCCGTTCGTCAATATATCGACGCGGTAGGCCGTGGCGATGCTGCAGCGATCCAGGCGGCTGTAACCGAAGATTATACCCACGAGTTTCTAGGCACCACGGTGTTGCGCGGCAAACGATCATTGGCGGACATTTTGGGCCAACTCGACGCGTTCATGGCAGCCCTGGCGCGACCGGGCGAATTTACCTTTCAGGAGATGGTGGAGGAAGGCGATATCGTTTCTGCCATGTTCTCGGGCAAGTGCGAACTGGCAAACGGCAAGAGGTTCGACGGGGATTATGCGATATTCTGCCATTTCCGGGGCGACAGGATTCTGGCCATGCGCGAGTTGATCGACACCAAACTGGCGGACAGCGTGCTGGTCTGAACCGAAGGATTGGCATCTTTGGGTGTCACAGATAAAATCAGGAAGGCGAGCGATGTTCGATCTTACAGGCAAAGTGGCGATTATAACCGGTGGGGCCAGCGGCATCGGCGCTGCTGCGGCACGCATGTTTCATGACCTGGGTGCCAGTGTCATGATCGGCGACATCCAGGTCGATGCGGCTCGGGATCTGGCGAGCGAATTGGGCGAGAAAGTGCTGGTCTCTCGCCTCGATGTGACCCAGGCTGCGGATTGGGAACGGGTGATCGCGGAGACCGAAGCGGCTTTTGGTCCCGTAAACGTCCTGGTCAACAACGCCGGGCATCCGGGCCACTGGAAGCCGATCGCGGACCTGAGCCTTGAGGAATATCGCATGGTATGCGCGATTAATCAGGAAGGCCCGTTCCTGGGCATGAAACTGGTCCTGTCCTCGATGATCAGGGCAGGAGGCGGTTCCATCGTCAATAACTCGTCCGGATATGGCTTGGTAGGGGCGGCGAACAATATGGATTATTGCGCGTCGAAATTCGCGGTGACGGGGATGACGAAGGCTGCCGCGATCGAATATGCCCCACTGAATATCCGGGTCAACTCGGTCCACGCCGGCGTCGTACTGACGCCCATGGTCAAGAGCACCATGGAGAAACTGGGTTCCGACGCGGATATTTTCATTTCCCGCATGCCACTCAATCGCGGGGCCGACCCTTCCGAAATTGCCAGCGTTTTCGCATTTCTGGCATCGGACGCATCGAGTTTCGTCACCGGTGCGGCGCTTCCCGCCGACGGTGGATTGACCGCTCAATAGGCGGCGCCCTCGTCGGACCAGCCATAAACGGAAAGGATCGTGTCTCTAATACCAAGGTGCAATGATCACGAGCCATAGGCTCCTCCCCCTTGAGGGGGAGGTTGGGTGGGGGTGTACTGCCGCCAGTATGGGACGCGCGGCTTCGCCTTGCTCCCCCTCCCCCGACCCCTCCCCGCCGGGGAGGGGAGATGAGTCATAATCACAGCACTGTGGTATAACCCAAGAGCAATTGCAGATGCTTTATGACAAGCAATGCCTGCACGACAACAATCGACGGCAATTTAGCAAAGCGTGAGAGCATGTTCATCTGCGTGGTCCAATTCAAGGAGCCGCAAGTGACGATGTTTCAGGCCGGTCGTTATCGCGATCTGTGCGAAAAACGCGATGGCGAATGGAAGATCTTGCGACGTACCTGTATCTGGGACTGGTGCGATGTTGGAACGATCGCGCCCGATTGGGATATCGTCAATGTTCCTGCTCTTTCAAACTGGGGCGCTTTCCATCCGCATGATCCGATCTATCAGGATTGGTCTGCTGATGCCCCTACCCAACGCAGCCGATAAAGCTGGTGAGCGCCGCTTGAATGCGCCAGTAAACATGATTTACGCGTCCAGGTCACTGACGAAGTTTCTTATATAGGGCGCCAGGTCATTACCGGCGAACGTGCAGTAATAACTGCCATAACCCTCTCGTTCAACAACCTTGGCGTGGGGCAGGGCCTGTTTCGCCCGCTCATGCCAAAAGAAGACGATGTCACGCTTGCCGCACACCAAGAGAATCGGGCAAGAGACTTTTTCGAGCAATTTTGGCATGTCATGCTTGAATACCGCCCGATATCCCCAATGCCATTCTGTGCCTGCGGTCAGCGTATCGATCAACTCGCTGTGATAGATTTCAGGTGGCACGGGAAAAAATGGGGCATCTGGCTCTACCGGGGCAGAACTGTCGCAATCCTTTACCACGCGGGTCCATGCAGTGATCGCCTGTGATCCCCTTATGTCTGGTGGATTGTCGTAGATGTAGGCGCTGTTGCGGGCACTTTCCTCCATGGTCGGATAGGTCACGCCAGCCAGCATGATGGAAGCTACTCTGTCGGGATGGTTCGCGGCCAGCTGTGCCGACACATTCGTGCCGCCATGATGCCCGAAGCAATGGAATTTTTTAATACCCAAAGCGTTGATGGCCTCTATCAGCACATCGGCTATGTAGGGATAGGAAGGCTCCGCCGTTGGCATGAAGCTTTGCCCGTAATGGGGCAGGTCAAAAGCATATAACGGGCAGAAGCCGTCCAGTGCAGCCATCAGATTTTCAAACGAGGATGATGAACTGGCGGTCATGTGAAAAAACAGGATCGGCAGTCCTGATCCACCTTCGCAGAATCGATAGTGAATTTGCCCGTCGGTTGTGTCGACATAGGCTTTCCTGATCGGCATGGCGCTTCCTCCGGAAAATGTGCGAAGGGGAAAGGCTTACCTTTCCCCATTCTTCCCCCATTAAGTCACTTTACCCAACAGGCTGTCTACCGCGACCTTGGCGTCGCCATAGAACATCCGCGTATTATCCTTGTAGAAAAGCGGATTTTCGATGCCGGAATAGCCGGTCCCCTGGCCACGTTTCGACACGAAGACCTGCTTGGCCTTCCAGACCTCCAGCACAGGCATGCCCGCGATTGGCGAGTTCGGGTCGTCCTGCGCCGCCGGGTTGACGATATCGTTCGACCCGATGACAATCACGACGTCCGTCGACGGGAAGTCGTCGTTGATCTCGTCCATTTCCAGCACGATGTCATAGGGCACTTTGGCTTCGGCCAGCAGGACGTTCATGTGGCCGGGCAGGCGCCCTGCAACGGGATGGATGGCGAAACGCACATTTTTGCCCGCCGCCCGCAGCTTGCGCGTGAGTTCGCTCACGCTCTGCTGCGCCTGCGCCACGGCCATGCCATATCCCGGCACGATGACGACGCTGTCCGCTTCGTTAAGGGCCGACGCAACGCCATCGGCATCGATCGCGATCTGTTCGCCCTCGATTTCAGCCGCTGGTCCCGTCGTGTTGCCGAAGCCGCCGAGGATCACCGACACGAACGAGCGGTTCATCGCCTTGCACATGATGTAGCTCAGGATCGCACCGGAAGAACCGACCAGCGCGCCGGTCACGATGAGCAGGTCGTTGCCAAGGGTGAAGCCGATCGCGGCTGCCGCCCAGCCCGAATAGCTGTTCAGCATCGAAACGACCACGGGCATGTCGGCACCGCCGATGCCCATGACCAGATGGAAGCCGATGAACAGCGCGAACGCCGCCATGGCGCCGAGCAGGATGAGTTCGCGGCCTTCCGCGCCGATGTTGCCCACATACATTACCAGCAGGACCAGCGATGCCAGCAGGGCCGTGGCATTGAGGACATGGCCGCCCGGCAGCTTCTTCGCCTTGCCGTCCAGCTTGCCCGCGAGCTTGCCGAACGCGACGATCGATCCGGTGAAAGTCACCGCACCGATGAAGATGCCCAGAAACGCCTCGACTTTCAGGATATTGATTTCGACCGGGCTTTTGTGCGCCAGAACGGCGGCAAAGCCAGTCAGTGCTTCCCGCGCCAGGGGGGTGAGCGCGCTGACCGTTTCCAGTTCAAAATGCGCGTTGAAACCGATGAACACGGCCGCCAGCCCGACGAAGGAATGGAGCGCGGCGACAAGCTGCGGCATTTCCGTCATCTGGACCCGGACGGCCACGATCCAGCCGATGACGGCGGCAACCGCAAAGGTGCCGATCACGATCGGCAGATTGGCTGCGCCCGGACCAAAGAGCGTCGCCACCACGGCCAGCGCCATGCCGGCAATGCCGTACCACACGGCGCGCTTGGCGCTTTCCTGATTGGACAGGCCGCCAAGCGACAGAATGAAAAGGACCGCAGCGGCTATATAGGCTGCGGACACCACACCGGTATCAAACATGGAAAAGGCCCCCTTACGACCGCTGGAACATGGCCAGCATCCGGCGCGTGACCAGGAAGCCGCCAACGATGTTGATCGAAGCGATCAGTATGGAAACGGACGCCAGCGCAAGCACCAGAGTGTTGGATGACCCGACCTGGAGCATCGCCCCCACCACGATAATGCCCGAAATGGCGTTCGTTACCGCCATCAACGGGGTGTGCAGTGCGTGGCTGACATTCCAGATCACCTGGAAGCCGATGAAGCAGGCCAGCACGAACACGATGAAATGGGCCATGAAGCTGGCAGGGGCAACCGCGCCGACCGCCATGAGCAATAGTGCGGCCACGACCAGCAGCGTGACCTGCGAACGGGTCTGGGCCTTGAATGCCGCAACTTCTTTCGCACGCTTCTGTTCGGGAGTCAGCTCTTCTGCTTTGGGCTTGGGCTTCTGCGCCGCGATCGCCTTGATCTTGGGCGGCGGTGGCGGGAAGCTGACCTCACCCTGGTGGGCGATGGTCGCGCCCCGGATCACGTCGTCGTCCATATTGTGGACGATCACGCCATCCTTGGCCGGGGTCAGATCGAAGATCATGTGGCGGATATTGCTGGCATAGAGCGAGCTGGACTGCGCGGCCATGCGGCTGGGGAAATCGGTATAGCCGATGATGGTGACGCCGTTGGGCGATACGATCTTCTGATCGGGAACCGTCAATTCGCAATTGCCGCCGCGTTCCGCCGCCAGATCGACGATGACCGAGCCGGGGCGCATCGTCTCGACCATGTCCTTCGTCCAGAGGACCGGGGCATCGCGGCCCGGAATGAGCGCGGTGGAAATGACGATGTCGACGTTTGGCGCCAGTTCGCGGAACTTCTTGAGCTGCGCGTCGCGAAATTCAGGGCTGGACGGGGCGGCATAGCCGCCGGTCGCCGCGCCATCCTGCTGCTCCTCCGAAAAGTCCAGATAGACGAATTGCGCGCCCATCGATTCGATCTGTTCGGCGACTTCGGGCCGGACGTCGAAGGCCAGCGTGATCGCGCCAAGCGATGTCGCCGCGCCAATCGCAGCCAGGCCGGCGACGCCAGCCCCGATCACCAGCACCCTGGCGGGCGGCACCTTGCCCGCCGCGGTCACCTGGCCGGTGAAGAAGCGTCCGAAATTCGCCCCCGCCTCGATCACCGCGCGATAGCCCGCGATGTTCGCCATCGAGGACAGAGCGTCCATCTTTTGCGCACGCGAGATACGAGGCACCATGTCCATGGCCAGGACATTGGCGCCAGTCGCGCTGATCGCCGCCAACTCTTCGCTGCGCTGACCGGGATAGAAGAAGGAAATCAAGGTTTTGCCGGGTTGGAGGCGGGCTGCCTCCTCCGCTTCGGGCGGGCGCACCTTTACGATCACCTCGGATGCCGCCCATAATTGGTCGGCGGTTGCAACGACCTCTACGCCAGCGGCGCGATAGGCATCATCGTCGAACCCGGCCGCTTTGCCCGCGCCGCTCTCGATAAGGCATTCATGGCCGAGCTTCTGCAATTGCAGGGCGCTGTCGGGTGTCAGCGCAACCCGCGCCTCGCCCTGCGCCACTTCTCCTGGAGCACCGATTTTCAAACCGTCTTCCTCCCCTTTTCACACGCAACCGTTATGGCGTACCCATTATATTGGTCGGCCCGGTGCGGTTGATCCATTATGAAATTTTTCCGCCTTAAGGCTGAAACGTTTTTTCCGCCGGGATCAATATTTGATCGTTTGGCATGCCATTTGGTCAATCGACGTCCATATGCATGGCCGCGCGTTATCCTTGTGCGCGTTCAATGCCGTTATTGCGGTGCCATTGCCTTCGCATTGGCAAAATGCTTATGAATGCTGTTAACGATAGCGATGTAAACGGTGTGCAGCATTTCCGCATTCTGTTCGCCGGTCTCTGCCGGGACGCAATCGAAATTCGACGAAATCGTCATCATGCAGCCGCCATCGTCCAGTGCGTCGAAGCTCCAGCTGGCGATATAGTTACGAATGCCCGGCACAAAACCGTCCGACGCGTCATAATAGAGGCGGTGCGCTACCTTATCTTCGACCAGCAGCACTTCGCGATTATGTTCCGGCGCGCCGCTCTGAACGGCACCTTCGCCCCGCGCCATCACGCGCGTGCGAGGGACAACGCCCGGCTCGCCTTCCAGCCAGCTGTCCACCAGCTTCAGCCCGTCCGAATTGCTGCCATCATCGAACCAGGCCAGGCTGCCCCAGTCGGTCACCAGCGCCCAGATATCCTCGATATCCGCGTCAATCCTTCCCTGGTGAAACCCGGTAACTCTATGCACCTTTGTCACAAGCATCTCTCCAATTTGCGGGCTGACGATCATGGCCTGTTTGCCATTGCGTCTGGAGCCATAACATCTGTGTTACAATCAGGGGCCGTGCGTTAGCGTGCGGTCACGAGGCCATTTTGTGCGCTCCCGGCGAGTTGTGCGGCGCACGCTCTGGTCGGCGTGGCGCACTCTCGGACTGAGCCAAAAACAGGCTCTCCGCGCCGCGAAAATGCCGTCATGACCTAGTTCCCAACGCACCTCCCTGTTAAACCAAGGCAATAGTATAAATATCCTATTTGAGTCAACAGGTCGTGGCAGCGTGTATGAATATATCGGCGGTGCCATTCACGGCATCGCGCTTGACACCATGACCGGTGCCGATAGTATATGCACCCTAATCGGAAACGAGAAAGATGCAGCGCCGTCAGTCAACCGTCCTGCTGCTGTTGCCCCAAGGTTGTTCGCCATTGCGTCCGGCACGAGGCTGCGGCGCGGTAGCAGTCGCCAAAATAGTTGCCGGGCGGTGAGGATCGGCCTGTCCCTTCCCAATAACTGGGGCATCGCCGATGTGAGCGAGCTGGTCAGCATCGGCATCCTTGCCGACCAGTGCGGCTTCCACTCGGTCTGGACGTCCGAACATCTGGTCAATGTCAGCTATGTGCGGGATCGTATCGGCGACGCGCCCTATTATAGTCCCTTGTCCATCCTGTCGGCCCTGGCCGTTACGACCAAGCGGGTCCAGCTTGGCACATCGGTGCTGGTCCTGCCGTTTCACAGCCCCTTCTTCATCGCCAAATATTTCGCCACCCTGGATCATCTGTCGAAGGGCCGCGCCATTTTGGGCGCGGGCATCGGCAATGTGCCCGAAGAATTCGAGGCGGTGGGGATTCCATGGAAAGAGCGTGGCGCACGGACCGACGAGGCTATCGCCATCATCCAGGCGCTTTGGTCCGAAGGACCAACCGATCACCAAGGAACGGCGTGGTCATTTTCCGACATCCATAGCTCGCCCAAGCCCTACGGGGCCACGATTCCCATCTGGGTAGGCGGGATCAGTCCCGCCGCCTTGCGACGGACAGCCCGTATCGGACGAGGGTGGCAGGCGGTCGCGGTAGCGCCCGACGAATTCCAGTCGATGTACCAGCAAATCGCCGCTTACGCGATTGCGATAGGGCGCGATCCGAGGGAGATAGCGGCGAGCATGCGCCTCAACGTCGCATTCGACGGAGAAGGCGGCACCGAAGGCGAACGCAAGGCGGCGATCGACGTGGATCGCGCCGACGACGTGCGGACCGCTGTTGACGCTTACCGATCCGCAGGCGCGACCGACATGATCTTTGCGCTCAATTGTCGGCGCCCGGAGGCCGTAAAGGCCGCGATCGGGAAAATTGCCCATGCGATCGGGCCTTGGCTTTATGATGGAGCAACCCCATGACGATTTCGATAGATGCAGTGATCGATGCGCCTCTGCCCGACACATGGGCCATGATCTCGGACTTTGCCAATCTCAAACGCTGGCATCCGCTAGTTCAGCGCTGTGAGACGCAAGGCGAAGGAGAGGGCGCAATTCGCACCGTGTACTTCGCCGATTCCTGGGCCGCAGAACGGCTCGACCGGTTGGATCACGACAGGCATGTCCTGCATTACGCGATCATCGACAGTGACAAGCCGTCCTCCATCGGCCTGAAGGGCGCGATTGCCCTGTTAGCGGATGGCGAAGGCCGGACGGCGTTGAACTGGACATCCGGCGTCGATCCGGCACGAGAAGATGCGGCGGCGCTCGATGCCTATCTGGAACAATATTATCCCTCTCGGATCGAGCATCTTCGCGACGCCTTGACGTCGTCGCAAGTCTGAAAATCGCGCACCTAACGCTATCCGCGCTAACCCAATCTGCATCGAGGACATGATGATGAGTATAGAGGATCGCCTCAATCTACAGGAATTAAACTATAAATATGCCTATTATGTCGACAATTTCGAGCCGGATAATTGGGCGGCGATCTTTGCCCCGGACGGGATACTGGACGAAAGCGCATTTTTCGACGATGCGATTTTTACCGGGCGCGAAGCGATACGCGCCTATGGTGCCAAGATCTGCGACACGGTCGACCATATTGTTCATCTGATAAACAATCACATCATCTTGGACCTGACAGCGACGACCGCGCGCGGCACATCCGTCAGTCTGGTCGAGACGATGCGGAAGAACGGCGAGCGTATCCGATTTCATGTCAGATATGACGATGACTATGTCAAAATCGGCGACGATTGGCTGATCAAGCGCAAAATCCTCGGCAAGTCATTCCCATTCGAGAATATTGTCGCCGGATAGTCCAGCCAAGCCTCCCAGCTATTGATGCCTGCGAGATCCGATCAGGACATATGCATCATCGGCTGGGTCTTGCAGGCTTGGAGGCGACACCGACAAAATGGTGCCACTTCGTCAGACCGCTGGCACTCCGCCGTGCTCGACAGGAGCACAGCGGAGCGATGGTTACCCGTGGGTATCAGTCGAACTTGTAGGAAAAGCTTATGCCGTAGGTTGCGGGCATGCCGGTAAAGCGCGTGACCGTGTCGGCGAATTTCACGACGTTGGTCCAGTAATATTTATCGGTGATATTGTTGCCAAAGGCCCACAGCCGCCACCGGCCTTCGCTATCTTCAACGCCCAATTGCGCGTTGACCAGCGTGTAAGCGTCAATATCGTAGAGTGACGATGCGGCGAGTTGCGCGGACGTCTTGCTGCGATAGGCGAGGCCCGTGCCCCCGAAGAGGGTCAAGCTGGGCGTGATCGGTGTGGAATAGCTGGCATCGACGTTTACGCTCCATTTTGGCGAGAAATTGAGCGGCAAGCCTTGCATGTTTACCAGCGGCCCTTCGATGCTGTAGCCGATGTAATCCTTGATCTTCGTGTCGATATAAACCGCCGAACCGGACAGGGTCAGCCCTTTGACCGGACGCAGGGCTGCCGACAATTC
Organism: Sphingobium sp. FG125; assembly: GCF_057809795.1. Lineage (NCBI taxonomy): Bacteria > Pseudomonadati > Pseudomonadota > Alphaproteobacteria > Sphingomonadales > Sphingobiaceae > Sphingobium > Sphingobium sp. FG125. Next base: position 136,507 of record NZ_JBMDKQ010000011.1, on the reverse strand, counting down.
CGCTCCGTCGATCCTTGATTTGGGGATATTGACCTGCGTTGCCACCAGCCCGAACGGAAAGCCGGTGTTACTGCGTCCACGCTGCTGCTTGTCCGCATAGTCGTAACGGAAAATTGCGCCCTCTACGGACAGTCCGTCGATCGCGTTGGATTTGAACCCCAGTTCATAGGCCAGCAAGTCTTCCTGCACGACCGGGGTGAACGACGCATTGTTGCCGGCGCTCAGGGACGGGTAGTTGCCCGCCTTGAACCCGCGGCTGACGCGCGCGTAAATCAGCGAGCGGTCGAACGGCTTGAGGTTTACGTTGATGTTCCAGGGGGTGTTCGATTGTTCAAGGCGATCGAGCTTGAACCCGGGGATGAAATCGGCATTGGACGTTATACATCCACCCGGCATGATGCGCTGAGAGGCCGACAGGGGCGGCAGCCCGTTACTGGAACGCAGAAAGTTGGTAAAACCGTTATAGGCGGCGGCTGCGTTGCCATTGCCGCTGTCAGCACTGCATCCCTTGAACTTCCGCTCTTCGTTGTTGATGCGCAATCCGCCGGAAATCGTGAGAAAGTCGGTCAGTTCAGCTTCGATATTGGCGAACACACCATAGCCGCGAATGCGCTGATTATTGAGATTTCGCGTTGAATTCAAATCCACGCCAAAGAAATTCGACACGACAGAGAAGTCGTCGAAATAACCGCGTTGAATATCATCAACATTGTCGCGCTGGTAATTCGCGCCTATGACGAAGTTGATGATCGAGAAACTGGCCGAAAGGCGCAGTTCTTGCGTGAAGCTGGTTGCATCGGACGCGAGATCGTAGCGGCCGTTGATGATATCCCTGCCCAGCGCGGGCGAATATCCGATGCCGTCGGCTTCATGCACCGATCGATTGCGGAACTTGGAATAGGCCGTCAGCGATGTCAGCGTCACATCATCCGAGACATCATATTCCAGGCGGAGCGAGCCTTGATAAAACCAGGCATTCTGGTCGAAATCGGTGTCCCTGTCCCAATCCGCCGACTGGGCGTTGCCGGTTGCGGCCGGCGCGGACTGAACGAAGGAAAAGGGCGGCACTGCGGGGTTGGTGGGAACGATCTTGACGAGTTGCGGCGCCTGCGTGTCCGACTTGTCCTGCCAGCCGTTTACATTGAGCAGCGCGCGAAAATCACTGCCCGGCTCCCATTCGAGCATGGCGCGCCCTGCGAACTTGCGCACTTTGCCCAACTTGTCATCTCTCGTAATGCTCTCCTGCCATCCATCGCCGCGCTCTCCGCGCGCTGCGATCCGGCCCTTGAGCGTATCGGACAAGGGGCCGCTGACGAAGCCTTCCAGCGACGCGGCATTGAACCGGCCATAGCTGCCCCTGATCCCGGCCTGGAAATTATCGGTCGGCTTGGCGGCAATATAGTTGATGGCACCGCCGGTGGCATTCTGGCCATAGAGCGTGCCTTGCGGTCCTTTTACGACTTCGACCCGTTCCAGATCGAACGTCGCCCCGCGCGTGAAGATGGGCAGGGTGAGGGGCACTTCATCAACATAGACGGTGACGCTGGAACCGGCGCCGACGGTCGGCTCGTTCACGCCCACGCCCCGCAGGCTGTAGATCGGCGTTGCATAGCCGCTATTGCCGATGGACAGGCCAGGGACCAGAGCGGCAAGATCGCCGACGTTGGAGATCTGCCGGGTTTCAAGCTGGGAACTGTCGAGCACGCTGATGGCGATGCCGACATCCGTCAATGTCTGCGATCTGCGGTTGGCGGTAACGACGATATCGGCGCTCTCACCAGTCGAGGCCTGTTGTGTGTCCTCCTCGGCCGGAGCGGTTGGGCCAACAGCGGTGGGCTGCGCCGCGGCGCCGCTGGCAAAGAGGGCGCTGCCGCAAGCTGAAACGAGCCACATGCCCCTAAGAATCTTTGACATTTAACCTATCCTCCTCCCAGATGATGCTGTTTGCATTCTTTATCATTTTTTCCTTCTAGACTTTAGGATCGAAAGACTAGAGATTGTTTGTGGGATAGCTTTGTTGCCGGGGGCGGTCAACGCTCTTGACGTGGCTTTCCACGCAAAATTCCATTCATATTACGCTACGGCACAGCCTTGTCGACGATTGCCAAGACCGATCTCGAACATTGTAAAGAGGATGAAAGATGAACGATTTCGCTGGCGGCATTGTGCAGCCAAGTCGCTCGTTACGGCTCGCATACCAGATGCTCGGCGTACTCGTCATCGCTTACATTGTCGCCTTTCTCGATCGTCAGATCATCGCGCTGCTTGTCGCGCCCATCAAGGCATCGCTTCAGATCGATGATTTCCGCATCGGGCTGCTCCAGGGGCCTGCCTTTTCGCTCGCATTTTGCGCAGCCACGCTGCCGGCCGGGATCATCGTCAGTCGTTACAATCGCCGCAACGTGCTGATTGGCGGCATATTATTCTGGAGCTTTGGTACGATCCTGTGCGGCTTGGCGCAGAGTTTTCCGATGCTGTTTTCCGCCCGGATTGTGGTTGGACTGGGAGAGGCAATCCTGTCTCCTGCGGCTTATCTGATGATTACCGACGCTTTCCCGAAAGAAAGGGTCGTGCGCGCTCTTTCCATCTTCACGATGGCCGCAACGCTGGGGGTGGGGGCCGCCTTCGTTGCTGGCGGCGCGGTCATCAACCTCGTCAACAGCCTGCCGCTCATTCCGGGATATGAACGATGGCAGGTGGCATTCTGGATCATCAGCGTTCCCGGCTTCCTGGTGGCCCTGCTGTTGCTTGGGATAAAGGAGCCGCAACGCACTGCGGCGATCGCCGACACCCCGGCTCGTCTGTCGGACGGCTTCAAGCTTCTGCGCGCGCGAGCGGGGGGCTTTGCTCCTGTGTTTCTATGTTCGGGCCTGTTGGGCATCGTCTATTATGCAGGGTTCGTCTGGTACGCGACCCATCTTATCCGTGTGTTCGGTTTTTCACCCAGCAAGGCGGGGTTTGTTCTTGGCGTCCTGTATCTATGCTGCAGCAGCCTGGGCACCTTGTTCGGGGTGGCGCTGGCCGAAAGGCTGCAACGTCGCGGAATGGCCGATGCCCCGCTCGTCGCCGTGGCCTTTTTCTCCTTCGTCGCGTTTGCCACCAGCGGCTATAGCGCGGTTGACAGCCTCCCCCTTTCCCTGGCCATGCTCGTGCTCCAGTCGCTCGCCCTCGGCTCCTTTTTCGGCAATCTTGTGGCGGCGCTGCAACTGATCACCCCGCCATCGTTGCGCGGCATCAATTCTGCGATCTTCATACTCTGGAACAATATCGTCTCTCTGTCCGCAGGCACGTCGATCATCGGCGCCTTGTCGGCCACTGTCTTTGCCGACAGCATCAAGGGGCTGGGCTACAGCATTTCCCTGACATGCCTGATCTGTTCGGCCGCATCCATTGCGGCAGCCCTTATGGGGCGGCGCAGATATCGAGATGCGGTGTCCCAGACCGCCTGAAACGGTCAGCCGGACACGCGTGGATCAAGACCGTATTGGCTCGGCGCGCCAAGATGATCCCGCAAGGTCATTCCCTGATAGTCCAGGTGGAACAGTCCGCGTTCCTGCAGGATCGGGACCACGCCATCCACGAACGCATCGATGCCATCCTCGTAGACGTCCGGGGATAGCCAGAAGCCATCGGCCGCCTCTGCTTCGAACCAGGCCTGCATATGGTCGGCGGCGTCCTCAGGCGGACCAGCGATCACCGGATGATAGTCGATCACGCCGTGCGCCAATATGTCGCGCAGGCTCCAGCCCTCACGCGCGATGCCAAGCGCATGACGAGAGCGAGGATCATAGGGTGACGGGCGGGCCGCGGCGAGTTGGGCCTTCGAAAGCGGTTCGTCGAGATTATGCGCATCGAGCCGCAACGAGAGCATCTGTCCGAGGTATCCGGCCCGATCGGAGAATGTATGGCCGCTCACCGCGATCCGCCGATCCAGCCCAGCCCGCCTGTCGGGCGCGATCGTAGTCATCAGGCCGGGAAAGAATTTGATCTCGTCCGGGTCACGACCTGCGCGTTCGGCGGCGTTGCGGAGTGCAGTGCGTTGGGCACGCGCATCCTCGATCGTGTAGGTGGCGCCGATGACGCCACTGGCATAACGTCCGGCAACTTCCAGCCCCTGATCTCCGCCCCCGGCCTGGAAAATCACTGGCTGCCCCTGTTCGGACGGCGGGAGCGGAAGCGGTCCACTGGCACCGACGTGCCGCCCCCGCAAATTGATCGGCCTTATCTTTGCTGGGTCAGCGAACCGCCCGGAGGCTGTATCATGGATCCAGGCATCCTGTTCCCAACTGCCCCACAGCGCCTGGACGATCTGGATGGATTCATGGAGCCGCTGATATTTCTCGCCCCGCGGCGGCAGTTGCCGTCCATAATTTGCCGCGATCTGGGGATCGCTGGTCGGCACGGCATTCCATCCCGCCCGGCCATGGCTCATCAGGTCCAGGGCTTTGAACTGGCGGGCGAGATTATATGGTTCGTTAAAGGTGGTAGACCCTGTTGCGACCATCCCGATCCGCTGGGTTCCGCGCGCCACCGCAGCGAGCGTCATCATCGGATCGATGGTGATCTGCGGCGCTTCGGTCGCTATGTCGCCCTTGAGCGCCGGAAAATCAGGCACGAACAGGAATTGAAACTTGCCGCGCTCTGCGGCCTGCGCATAGCGGACCTGATTATCGAAACTGGTGTAGCTGGTCGGATCGACCCCAGGCATGCGCCACGCACCGGGCTGCGACCCATAGCCATTCCCGAAATGCATGCCGATTATCATCTGTCTAGTCATCATGGCCCTTCCGCTGCCGTGAGCGCTCATCCTTTTCACAAGAGCCGGTCATTGCTAAAGGGAGACAATCTCCGTTAAACATGAGATACGGAGACAATCTCCGTTATACAAGGGCGCATTGTCATGCCGCACGCTTCCGCTGCTCGTCGAACCCGCAAGGATGCGCGGGAAAACAGGACGCACATTCTGGAAGTCGCACGGGAGGCTTTCAGGAAGGAGGGTGTGGATGTTTCGATGGACGCCATTGCCACCCAGTCGCAGGTCGGTCCAGGAACGCTTTACCGGCATTTTGCGAACAAGAATGCGTTGCTCGCCGCTTTGCTTGACGCGCACCATGAAGACCTGGAGCGCGAGCGCGGCTTGATCGAGGCGGAAGAAATGCGCCCGGATCGGATATTGGAGCGGTGGATCGACGCGCTTGGCGACTGGATGCTGGTCTATGATGGCCTGTCGGAACCGCTGCGCGCGGCCTGGTCGAGCGCCAATTCACCTCTGACCCTTACCTGCCAGAACGTCATCGATACGACAGACAGGATATTGCGTGCCGCGCAAGAGGATGGCGCTGCACGCCACGACTTGACAGGACGGGATATTTTCCTGGGCAGCCTGGCAGTGGCCTGGGCAGGTGGAGCCAGTGCTTCTGATGCGAACACGCGGGATGTCCTTCGCGTCATGCTGAAAAAGGGATGGGCCACCGGCGACGGCCACACAGGCAGGGCCGGTCGGTAGAGCGGCGCAGGGGTTTGGCGTCGGTCAGCGTGATGGAGCGGGCTGACTGGAGCGATGGCACGGATGAAAGAAGCACGATCAACAATGACACAAAAGAAAACCAAGCGAATGATCACGGGACATGCCCAGGCCCCGTCCACGCCAGCAAGGGGAACCGGAACTGCCGAAGCTATCATCGATGCAGCCATCCAGTTATGGGGCGCGCGCGGCGTAGACGGTGCTTCATTGCGGGAAATCAGCATCGCTGCCGGTTCCGCCAACAACTCCTCTATCGGCTATCATTTTGGCGACAGGCGCGGCCTCATCGAGGCTATCTTTCGAGCGCGCATACCGGGGCTGGAGGAACGGCGCAAACTTTTGCTGGAGGACGCCAGGGTGCGCGGATTGCTGGATGATCCGCTGACGTTGATAGAAATTACATATCAGCCGGTGTTTGACGAGATCGACACGCAGGGCTGCCACAGCTTTGCGGCGTTCCTGCGTGCCGTGAACCGCTTCTCGGAATGGGACGGCAAGGCATGGACCCAGGAACTTGCCCCCAGCGCCTTTCTTGTCATGCAAATATTGATGCGCAAGGCGAACCATGTACCGCAGCCGCTGTTTGACGCCCGTGTACGACTGATCAACGAAATATGTTACGGGGCCATCACGGACCAGGATAAAAATCAAAGCCGCGTTCCCGATGCCGCGCTGGCCAAAAAGATATTCCAGGATGGGCTGAAAGCGTCCGCCCATCTACTATTTCTGGATGTATGAGCAAACAGGCCGTCTCCGATTTCGTTCCGGCCCTTGCAATCCTCCTATCCCCCAACCGAAGCTCGATTAGGAATCAAATCCTAAATCCTGGATTGCGTATTGACTCGATCATGGTCTCGTGCAAATCAGTCATTGGGATATATGTCTTAAAAACCTCATGGGGGTTGGGACATTGAGGAGGATGCAGGGCTGGTAACCCAAATTCCAGATCAGATAAGTCTGCGCATTGATTGCAAGGACGACCTTGAAAATTCCAATGCTGTCTTGCCTGGGCGACCATATCGGGGACCTAACCGCAAGTCCGGCTATTGGTCACTGGTGGAATTTATAGCCGGTCGGATGGATGGGATGGCTTAGATGAGCAAGCGAGAACTGTCGGGCAAGTGCGCGTTGATAACAGGCGGGACGCGCGGCATCGGCCGTGCGGTTGTGGCAGCTTTGGCTGAGGCAGGCGCTGATGTCGCTTTCAGTTACAGATCTTCGCAAGCCGAAGCGGATAGCATCATTGGCGAACTGGAACGGCAGGGCGCGCGGGCCAGGGCATTCCGGTCGGATCAGTCCGACCCGGCAGCCGCCCGGCAGCTTGTCGATTCCGTTATGGAGGCATTCGGCCGGGTCGATATCCTGGTCAACAATGCCGGCCTGGCGAGCCTGCAACGCCTGGGGGAAAGCCACGATTATCAGGAAGTTGATCAATTGTGGGCCGTCAACACGTTCGGCGTCATCGCGACCATCCGGGCCGTGGCCCATGTCATGGCAGATGAAGGCCGGATCATCACCATTGGTTCTGTCAGCGGAAGCAAGGCAGGCATGGCCACCGCGGCTGATTATTGCGGCTCGAAAGCGGCGGTCGCGGGCTATACGCGTGGCGCGGCCCATGACCTCGCACCGCGCCGGATCACGGTCAACATCATCGAATCCGGCATGATGAATACGGAAATGGCGCACAATATGCCGGAAGCGGATCAGCTACGTATCCGCGCGGGGATACCATTGAAGCGTTTTGGCGATCTCACGGAAATAGGCGGATTGGTCACTTTTCTCGCCAGCCCCGCTGCCGCCTACATCACTGGCGCGACATTGACGATCGACGGTGGCTTTTCCGCGTAGGATCGCTGCGCATTTTTCCAACGCCTATAAGGCGCGGCCCGGCATGACAGGGTCGTCCAGATGAACGGAGACGAGAGGATGGCTTACACCCATGTCGACAAGCCGATCCGGCTTGGCAATGTCGAGGTTAAAAACCGGACGTTTCGGCCCGCGCATGGCACCGGGATCGGCTGGGGCGAGATGAACGATGCGCTGGTCGCCTATCATGCAGAGCGGGCGCGCGGCGGTGTTGGCCTTATCATCAGCGAAGTCGGTTCGGTCCATCCCTCCACGCCGTTGAACCTCAACATTTATAATCACGACATCGAAGGCGGGATGCGCAAGCTCGTCGATCATGTCAAGCCGCATGGGACAAAGCTTTTCCAACAGCTTTGGCATGCCGGCCATTATCTTGGGGCTCTCGACGGCTCGCCACCCTGGAGCGCATCCGATATCCCCAATGTGGAGGTAGGCACCGTGCCGGTCCCAATGACCAAAGGCATGATCGACGAGATCGTCGGCGCCTATGCGGAATGCGCGCACCGCATGGAGCAATATGGTCTGGACGGGGTCGATGTCCACTGCGCCCATGGCTATCTGCCTGCCCAGTTTTTCTCGCCCAACACCAACAAGCGTGAAGACGAATATGGCGGCAGTTTTGAAAACCGGACCCGCTTCATCATGGAGATGATGACGGCCATCCGAAATGCTGTTTCCAGGGATTTCGTGGTCGGCGTCAGGGTCGGCACGGATCTGGCCGTCGGCGGCGTCGGTATCGAGGATAATTTGCGCCTGGCCCAGATGCTCCAGGACCAGGGTCTGATCGACTATGTCAACGTGTCGATGGGCAACTATTGCCGCAACGACAAAATGATCGGCGGGATGAACGAGCCTACCGGCTATGAAATGCCAACGAGCATTCCCATCACCCATAATGTGACGTTGCCGACGCTGGTGACGGGGCGGTTTCGGACGCTGGAGGAAATCGATCAGGTCATTCGCGATGGCGATGCCGACATGGTCGGTCTGGTGCGTGCGACCATCGCCGATCCTGAACTGGTGTCCAAGAGCTTTGCAGGGCAGGGGGATCGCGTACGGCCTTGCATTGGCTGCAACCAGGCGTGCGTGACCAATCAGGTTTTCGGCCTGCCGATCGAATGTGCGGTCAATCCCGGTGCCGGACATGAACTGGAGCGTGGCGACCATCTGCTCAAGGTCGTGGCCGAACCGCGCACTATCGTGGTGATCGGCGGCGGACCTGCGGGGCTGGAGGCGGCGCGTGTCGCAGCAGTTCGTGGCCATAAAGTCATATTGATGGAGGCCAGCCCACAGCTTGGCGGATCGCTGCGCGCCGCCGCCAAAGCGCCGACACGCCATAACATGGTCGATATTGTGACCTGGCTGGAAGAGGAAGTCTATCGGCTGGGCGTCGAGGTGCGATTGAGCAATTACGCCGATGCCGACGATGTCCTGGGCGTGGGCGCAGATGCGGTGATCGTCGCGACTGGTGCGATGGAGCGAATGGATGGAATCCAATCCTCTCATCTGGGCGAACCGATCAGTGGCGTCGGTCGCAAGGGCGTCATCTCCTCGACGGAACTCTTCATGATGACACCGTCAAATCTGGGTCGAAGCGCCGTCGTGATCGATGATGTCGGCCATTATGAGGGACTTGGATCGGCCGAGTTTCTGATCAACCAGGGGTTGTCGGTCACCTACGTTACGCCGAAGCGCGAAATCGCGCCGCTCGCACGCCCCACATTGATGGTCGAGCCATATCTGCAACGGATGCAGGGCAAGCCGTTCCGTCACATGATCCGCACGCGTGGCATAGCGATCGAGGACGGCCATGTGATCGTCGGGCCGGCCTATCTCGAAGATGGCAGCCAGGACAGGACGGTGCTGGATGCCGACACGGTCGTTCTCGTATCGAGCAACCGCCAGAACCGCGAAGTTTACGACGATCTGAGGGGGCGTGTCGATCATCTGCATATCGTGGGGGATGCCAATTCACCGCGATATGTCCAGACGGCGATCCGCGAAGGTCATCTCGCGGGCGCGGCGGTCTGACGCCGATCTCGATGGACAGGAACGGTGGGGCGGGATGCCCGAATGCTCTCCCAATTGTGAGGAACATGGAATGACCGAGCAAAAGATAATCGCGGTGCTGTGCGCCAGTAGCAGAATGGGTCAGGCCCAGGTGCGCGAGCTTCTTGCAAAAGGCTACACGCCTCGCGCAATTTCGCGGACGGCGGACATTTTTTTGCGTGATGAGTTTCAGGGCACGCAGGTCGTCAGCGCCGATTTTTCCGATGTCGATGCCCTGGCCGCCGCTTTTGCGGGGACGGATGCTGTCCTGAGCGCCATCCCTTCGCTGGCGGGTGACAAATCGGGCCAATATGCCCAGAACCTCGTCGAGGCTGCAGGTCGGGCGGGCGTTCGGCGGATTATTCACAATTCGATGATGTGGGCGCCTGACGCGCCCTGCGGCGAACCCTTCTATGACGGCGTTCTGTGGCTGGAGAACATCATCGCGGGCGCGGAGCTTGATGTCACCATTTTCCGCCCGGTTCTTTTCATGGACAATCTGCTGACGCGTTTTGCCAAGCCCAATCTTGTCGATCACGGTCTTTATAAATATTGCCAGCGCCCAGGACTGCTCGCGAACTGGATCGCGATGGACGACGTCGCGCAGTTCATGGTGGCGGCCATTATGAAAGATGAACTCATCGGTCGGCGCATCGCCATCGGTGGACCCCAGCGCCTGGCGGTCGAGGAGGTTGTCGATATCCTTTCCGACGTTCTCGGTCGCCCGATCGCCTACGAATATGAAGACCCATACGACTGGGGCGAGCGTGTGCACGGCGAAGTCGGGCTATCGAATCTCATGCCGCGCGATGTCTACGCACAGGCGATGGGCAGTTTCTACACATTCAACAATGAATCGCCGCATCGACCGTTTGAGGTCGATATGCATCCGATCCTCAACGAACTGGCTGTCCCGATGGTCACCTTGCGCGAATGGGCAGAAAGCCAGGACTGGACGTCCGACACAGATAGCACAGCGTCGATCGGGTCCGTATCTGGATGAAATTCCACTACGCCGTTTTCAGAGTTGATAAGGATTGAACCGAAATGAAGAAAATGATTGTTTTTCTTAAGAAGAAAAAGGGCATGTCATTTGAAGATTTTCGTGATCATTACGAAAATGTTCATGTTCCATTATGTGGTGAGCGGATAGGTCATCTTATTCAAGATTTCCGGCGCTACTATCCCCAGAACCTGAACAATCTCTACCATGGCAGGCCCGATGCCGACGCCAGCTATGATGATGGCACCTCTTATGATGCGATCGCTGTTTATACGATCAAGAGCGAGGAGGCGCTCGCGGAACTCGTTCGGATTGGTCAAGACGTCGAGTTTCAGCGGCTCATCACCGAGGATGAGGAGCGGTTCTGCGACCGCGCAGCAACGCGCGAGGGCGTGGCTGACGAGTTTACCGGCTTGGGGATCAACGGATAGCGAACAGATGCATGCGACAAAGTCGCTCTAGCAATCGCGTCGTTTTATAGGATATAGGAACTACAATTCGCCGACAGTCGAACGTCTTGGCCCGTTATCCAGCGAATTATGATCGAGAAATTGCCGTAGATAAGGCGGCGATTGCAAAAGGGGATGTTATGAAGAAACTGTTTCAAATCTCGTTGCTGTGCGGAGTGTCCGGCTTGTTCGGCATTACCGCTGCGCAGCCTGTATTCGCGCAAAGCCAGTCGTCTGTCGGGGCCGAAGAGCCTGCGCCATCGTCCGGCGACATTGTCGTCACGGCGCAGCGACGCTCCGAACGTCTTCAGGACGTGCCGCTCGCTATAACGGCGGTCAACTTCGAGACAGCGACGCAGCTTGGGTTGCGTAACATGCGCGATATCCAGTTGGCGATGCCTGGGACCGATTTTGCGACAGCAAGCGGATTCCTGTCACTGTTCATTCGCGGCATCGGCATCCAATATTCGACACCAGGTCTCGAATCTCCGGTCGCGATCTATATGGATGGCGCATATATTCCCCGCGCCGGCGGCGTGAATTCATTGCTCGACCTGGTCGACGCCGGCACGATCGAGGTACTTCGTGGCCCGCAAGGCACATTGTACGGACGAAATGCGACCGGCGGCGTCGTGCGCATCAACAGCGCCGCGCCGACGGACAAGTTTGAAGGGCGAATCCTCGCGGAATATGGCCGTTTCGATCACAAGCAGGTCGATGGCATGTTGAACATACCGGTGACGGACACATTGAGTGTGCGCTTCGCAGGCCGTTACAAAAAAGAAGACGGATATATCACTAACGTCGATGGCACGAAGCTGGCGGCGCAGAATAATTACACATTGCGCGGTCGGTTCAAGTGGGATGCCAGTGATAATGTGACGGTCGCCGGTGGTGTCGAATGGCAGCGCAGCAAAGCGCGCAACTATAATGATGCGCTCGGTTTGGGTGCCCCGACCTGCTATGTGTGCCAGTCCAGTGGTGAAACGCCGCCCGGATTTTATCAGTCGATACAGACCGATACGGGGCCTTATTATAATCGGATGTTCCGCACCGACCTGCGTGTCGATCTGTCGGGTGATCAATTCGACCTGACCAGTACGACAACCTACTTCAACAACATAAGCAAGCAGTTTGCCGACAATGATTTCGTATCATCGGACACCTTTTTGTTTAATGTCCCGCGCAATGGCGGTAAGGCTTTTTCGCAAGAAATTCAGCTGGCATCGAACTTGGATGGGCGATTTAATTACCTGTTCGGTGTCAACTATTTTCATGATAAAAGTTTCATCAACATCGAGCTTGCCGGTGCTGCTTATGATTTCGCAGTGGCATTTGCTGGGTCCTATCCGCGCAACGACGCCGACGTAAGAACCGAATCCATCTCGGCCTTCGTCGAAGGCACCTACGACATCACCGATCAGATCAAGGTGACCGCCGGAGGGCGCTATACCTACGACAAGCGCGATCTGTCCGTTAATAACAGCACCGGGTTCCAATTGTTCGGTGCCCCTGCCAATTTCACGGACGGAGCGTCGTTTCGTGCGTTTACGCCGCGGTTCGTGCTGGCCTGGGATAACGGGCCGGTTAATCTCTATTATAGTTATACGCGCGGCTTCAAGGCCGGCGGATTTTCTACGCCTGCACCGTTCCCCGGCAATTCTATCGATCCGGAAAAGGTGTTCAATCACGAGGTCGGCATCAAGAATTCGGCCCTGGGCGGAAAGCTGCGTAGCAACCTTGCGGTCTTCTACTATAAGAATAAGGGGCTTCAGCAGCAGATCATCGACGCCACGGGTTCGGGCACCAAGACCGAGAATGTCGGCGCGGCCGAAGGCTATGGTGCCGAGTTGGAAGTCAATGGCGATCCATTGTCCGGTGTGGTCGTCGGCGCGTCGCTTGCCTATCTCCATGCCGAATATGCAAGCTACCCGAATGCCTCGCAAATCTGCTTTGACCCCACCGGCACGTCCAATCCGAATGCGCCGGGAGCGACGCTCTTTGCCTGTTCGGCGGACCTTTCGGGCACGCGAGTGCCTCATGCGCCACGCTTCATGGCATCGCTGAACGCCAGCTATAGTTTTGGCCTGGGGAACTGGACCGGCAATCTGGCGGGCGTTGCCCAATATCGGTCGAACTTTCTGTTCTGGCCAGGCGCCGGCGGACCTTTGGGATATGATCGGCAGAGCGGATATGTCCTTGCCAATTTTTCCGGCTATGTCAGCCCTCCAGGCGAGCAACTGCGTCTGGGCTTCTACCTCGACAATGCATTTGACAAGAAATACACCCAGAATCGTACTACGGGTGCACCCTATGGCGTGAACTTCAACGCGGCCAAGCCCCGGTCTTACGGTGTTCGCGCGGAGTACCGCTTCTAGAGTGACTGGGCAGCCGTTCCTGCTTTGGCGGGTTCGGCTGCCCTGTTTCTCCTATCAATAACGTCTGCGAGACAGGGTTTAGCGGGCGCAACTATTGGATTGGTCAACACTGGCCTTCTGATATCCCGCACGATCAAGGTGCTCATAAATCACGATAAGCTATTGGAGTGTATCATGGCTCGTATCGGTGTTCTTCTCAATCAGCATGCCTATGACCTGGACGCAGACGCTTTATCGCGCTTGGCCCTTTCCGTGGAAGCGCTGGGTTATGAAAGCGTATGGCTGCTCGATTCCTTCAGCCGGGACCCATTTCTAGCGGCCTCCTTCATTCTTGGAAACACCACCACGTTGAAGGTGGGGACCGGGATTGCAACCGTTTATAGCCGTGACGCCATGGCCGCGACACAGGCACGGGAGACCTTGTCGGAATATTATCCTGGACGATTTATAATGGGCTTGGGCGCATCCAATGAATGGATAGTGGGCGTGCGCAAAGGGCAGTGGGCGCCCCCTGTACAGAAAATGACAGCATATCTGCAAGATATGGACGATGCGGAACTTGCTCACGCTAAACCCAAAGAGATGGCACCGCTTCATATAGCTGCGCATGCGCCCGGACTCCAGAAACTCGCTATGAAGCACGGCCAGGGAATTTTCACCTGGATCCTGCCAGTCGAGAATATACGGCAAGCGCGTGCTTTTGTTGGACCCGACCTTGAAGTCACTGCCAACTTCCCGGTGATCTTGACGGAGGATCCAGACGAAGCACATCGGGTCGGTCGTGCCTTCATGACGCATTACATCCCACTTGCTTATTATCAGGCAGCGTACACCAAAGTCGGCTTCGGACCGGAGGACTTCGAACAGGGGGGCAGCGACCGGCTGCTCGACGCCATTATTGCTTGGGGAACGCCTGAAATGATCAAGGCGCGGGCGGAAGAATATGCGGCTGCCGGGGCTTCGCGCATCATCATCAATCCGATCCGGGCGGCGGATCATCCCCCGGTGGGCGGTGAGCGGGACGTGAATGCGGACTGGGACGCGCTGCGGCAAACGACTAATCTGCTATCATTAGCGTAAGACGGCGTCATCATGAAGACAGTCTTGGTCATCGGCGCGGCCGGGGGTAGCGGATCGGCAACAGTAGGTGCGCTTCTTCGACGTGGAGATAGGGTGCATGCAACGGTTCTGAACGATGCCGAACTGCGTTTGGCAGGTGACCAGAATCCGGGGCTTGCTTCGATCAGCTTGCTCGACCTTAGTTGTTCAGAACAACTTTTGGCTGCCATGCCTGCTGTGCTTGAAAAGTCCGGCGATGTCGATGCGGTCATCGTGTGTGCGGGGATGTCGGTCGCAGGTCCGCTCGAAACTGCCGCTATATCGCAGCTCCGAACAGTCATGGAAGTTAACTGTTTTGCGTGCCTTGCGATCTATCAGGCCACAATGCCTATGTTGCGCCGGACGAAAGGTCGCCTGATCATGATCAGTTCGATTGGCGGCAAGGTTGCGATGCCAATGCTTGGGAATTACTCCGCATCAAAATATGCGTTGGAGGGTTTGACCGATTGCATGCGCCGGGAGACGAATGGATCGGGCGTAGATATTATTCTCGTTCAGCCTGGCGGCGTTAAAACGTCGATGACGCTTAACCAGTTGCGTGATATCGAAGAACGCATTGCCAATCTGTCGGTGGACGAGGAGGCCCAGTATGGCACTCTGTATCGCCAGTTCCTTCATGTGGTAAGTTTTGGCTATGAGCAATCCTACTCGCAGCCCGAACAAATTGCGGACGTTATATTAACCGCGCTGGACGCCAAGGAGCCTGCCACCCGCTATCTTGGCGGACCTGATGCCGAGCAGTTCTACTCCATGGCTACCAGTATGTCTGATCGGGAACTTGATGTAGTGTTCGCGGAGACATTCGGTACCACACCAACACAAGCCGCGCGAGAATAACGCACAGGTGCTTTCGCCAATTTTATGAATTGGTCCGGTAAATGTTGAGCGCTGGTCAACAATCTGGGTGCTGTTCCGAAACTCAATTGAGTAGTGCAAATGCGTTATCTTGACGCTTGCCGCAGTCGTTGGTTCAGGGGCTTTGCAACTCGGATTGTCCAAAGCGACTATCGGCAGATCGCGCCCCCGCTTGAAGGGATGGTCCAGTTGATCGATTTTTCGGCTTTTCGCTCCATGCATATGTCGGCGCTGGCCTGACGGGAGGAATGTCCGTTGTGGGCTAGGCGACAAATGGCAATACCGGCACCGCATGGCCGGTAGCCTGATGGTCGAATGGCTGGCATTGTGGCTTGCTGCGGTGACCAAAGAAGCGGCCGGGGCGAAAGGAACAGGTGAACAATCATCGGCTTCAGCGCTGGTTGATATATTGCCGTACTTGATCGTCCCTGAAAATGGTCGAGGTCGATTTTGTCATTCCGCTGCTGATGCCCTTGCTCACAAATACATCGCGCGTTGATAGCGAAGAAAAGAATCATGTTCGACCTATGCGGACATGATTCTGGCCTACTTTTCTCCGAACATTATTTCTATCGATCACAAAAAAAGAACCCACAGCACCATTTGGTGCCGTGGGTTCGAGGTCTACCGAGATATCAGATCCCGACAGTGTTGATGCCTAGAAAATATATTCCACGCGCAGGCCATAGGTACGCGGCCTCGCCACATTCTTGTAAACGCCATAAGGTTGGCCGGTCTGAACATAAGAGGGGTATTTTTTGTCGAACACGTTATTGGCAAAAAAGCCCACCCGCAGATTTTCGCCGGGAGGGCTGATATAGCCCGACGCATTGACAACGATCAGCTTATTGTCTCGATCTGCTCGAAGTTCACCACCAGCGCCCGGCAGGAAGTCGATTGCTGAACGATAGGTAGCCAGGCCGGATAGTTGGGCGGTCCATGATCCGATCGCGAAATTATAGCTGGCATTGGCCGATCCCGACCAGGTCGGCGCGAATGGTGGTTTGGTTCCGGACAGATCGATCGCGCACGGGAAGATGGTGGCGGCGGGGGCAGTCGGGGTGTTCAGCGTCGGATCATAGCAAACGAGCGACGCGTTGGGGAAGGATTCGTAACGGGCATGCTGCCACGCACCGGTCAGACCCAGGTTGAACCCGTCGAGCGGGGTGAACTGCGCCTCGACCTCGACACCGTAATTCTCCATCGCGCCCGCATTGCCGGTGAGCGTGCCGCCTGAGTTCAGATCGAGCGTCTGGACCTGCTGGTTCTTGTTCTTGGCATAGAAGATCGCGGCGTTCACACGAATGCGGTTGTCAGCCATCGACTGCTTGATGCCGATCTCGTGGCTGAAGATCTTTTCGGGCTGAACGGGGGCGACGGGCGCGGCATAGGGTCCGGGGAAGCCGCCCGCCTTGAAGCCGCGCGTGAAGCTGTAATAAACATTGGTCGGCCCGTTATCCCATGCCAGCACGAACCGCGGGGTGAACGCGCGCTGTGACGTCCGCAGTTTGAAGCTGAACGCATTCGGAATGCCGAACGCGGCGGCGAGCGCGGCGTTGGTTTCGCCTGTCCCGCTGCGTTCCTCATAGGTGTAACGCCCGCCAACGGTAACCTTCAACTGGTCGGTCAGGTCGTAATAGCCTTCGAGGAAGGCGGCGTAGGATTGGGTGGTCGCTGTGTTCTTGAAACCAGCGGCCGTATCGGGATCGAAGCTGCCCCCGAAGAAGTTGCCGAGGAACGCGGGATTAAAATAGCCCTTGTCGTACAGATAGCTCAGGCCGAACAAATAGTTGAACCGGCCATCCAGCGTGGAGGATACCTGCAGGTCCTGCGTATAGGATTTGCCGCCGGAACTGGGTACTGAGAATTCGAACAAAGGCAGCGGCGTCAAATCCTGATCCGAGGCGCTGTCGGCAGTTTTTTGCTGACGGAAGGTCGTGATGCTCGACAGGGTGAAGCTGCCCATGTCGAATGTCATGTTCAGATTGGCGCCGTAATATTTGGTTCTCAACGGCTGAATAGTGGTGATGCCCTCGGTATCATAATAGCCGACATTGGGCTTGAGTGCCCCAGGCGCGAGGTTGCAGGCGAGACAGGTATCGTCGCGACGCTCCAGTGCTGCGATTGAACCCAGATAGGCCTTGGTGTCGTAGAACTGCGCGCCCAGGATGATGTCGGCGTTGCCGGGCTGCCAGCGCAGCTTGCCGCGAACATTATATGTGCGCGATCCGCCTGCATTCTTGTCACCGGTGTTGAGATTGCGGACGAAGCCGCCGTCATGCTTGTATCCGCCCGTGACACGCAGGGCGAGATCTTCGCCGAGCGGCATGTTGACCATGCCGGCCAATGAGCGATGCTCCAGATTGCCCCACTCGCCGCGCACGCGGGCTTCGAACTTGTCTGTGGGGTCGGCGCTGTTGATAATGATCACGCCGCCGGTGGCGTTGCGGCCATAGAGCGTACCCTGTGGCCCGCGCAACACCTGGATGCTGCCGATATCGAAATTGTCGACTATCTCATTCACGGACAGGGTCCGCGTAAGATAGGCGCCGTCTTCGTAAATGGCGACGGGCGTTTCGATGCCCACTGACACGAAATCCGAACCGATGCCGCGGATATGCGGTGCGAAAAAGCCTTGGGCCGTGGTGAAATTGGCGCCGGGCGTGATCGAAGCGACATCGACGGCACGGGTCAGGCCAAGCGTCTGAACGGTATCGGCCGTCACCGCGGTCACTGCGATCGGCGTGTTTTGCAGGCTTTCAGACTTCCGCTGCGCCGTGACGATAATGTCGGTGGTCGATTCCGCCGTTGGGTCGGCGCGGTTCGTTGGCGTCTGTGCATGGGCGACCGGCACAAGCAGGGCGCTCAACGCAACTGATAATGGTCCAATTTTCCGCATCATACTCTCCCCTAAAATTATATGCCAACTTTGATGATGGCACTGATTTTATCTTCCGCTCACCCCTGTGCACCTTGGACGGCGCCTTCTGAGGTATCAAGGACCTATATACTATTCAAGAATTGTGCGTGATTCAAGCTCGCTTATGCTGTGACGATCAATGTACGCCTATTGTGACAAAAATGCACGGGGTGAACATTTATATGATGTTCGCTCACTGAGCAGCCGAGCAAATAGTAACAACTTGACGAGGGCTTGTTGGCTAGTGTCTAGTAGGCGCAAACTAAATTGCACGGCCTGTGCGTGCCGTAGCAAGCTGCACAGGAGGGATGCCATGAAAGCATCGGAATTGTTACAGATTGCGTCTGCGCGGACGGGATTGAGCGATTTTGGTCCTGATGATTTTCGCGACGGTTTTTGTGTGCTGGTCGAAGCAATCGATCGCGAATCCGCGATCCGGGAGGATTGCCGGGCGCAATTGCGCGAAAAATTCGTCGACCTGCTGACCCAGCGCCTCTGGTTTGCGGCAGACTTGGCCGCGCACCCTGAGATCGCGAGAGAGCAGATTCGCTCACCGCTGATCATATTATCCCTCCCGCGCACCGGCAGCACCAAGCTTCACCGCATGCTCGGCTCCACAGGCGACTTCCAGACGCTCAAATTCTGGCAGACGATGAAATTTGCCCGCGTGCCGGGTGTCAGCGATGGCGGTGTCAGTCAGCGCATCCAGAATGTCAGGGATTATGAGGCCTGGATGTATGAGCAATCGCCCGACATGCTCGTCGGGCATCCACTGCATGCCGAAGAACCGGAAGAGGAATGTTATCTAATGGAGGCGACCTATCGCCATCCGGCTATTTTCGGCATGTATGACGCGCCATCTTTCGCGGCCTGGATTGCGCAGGCTGACATGACTCCGGCCTATGACTATCTCGTTTCGGTCGTCAAATATCTGCAGTGGCAAAACGGGTCGCCACCAAAACCATGGCTGTTCAAGGACCCGAACCACTTGGGCCAGGAAGATTTCCTGACTGAAAGATATGAAAATCCCCGCTTCATCGTCACGCATCGGGACCCTGTCAAATGTGTTCCTTCGGTGACCAGCACGGTGATGGCCTCACGGGGCATTTTTTCCGATCTCGACAACAGGCACCTGTTCGCCTCAAAAATGCTTGGCCATCTTTCCGGCGCGATGGACAGGCACATGGATTGGCGGGCGCGCAATCCCCATATTCAGGTATTGGACCTGGCATTTCGCGACGTGGTCAAAGATGGCGTGTCGGTCGCGCGCACCGTATATGATTTTGCTGGTATCGATCTTTCGCCTGGTGCGCTGTCGGCCATCCGGGGGTGGGAAGCCGATAACCCCAAGGGCAAGCATGGCGAAGCCAAATATTCAGCGGAAGATGTTGGCAGCACCGATGCTGAGATCGCCAATATCTTTTCGCGCTACACGACCGCGTTCAGGGACTATATTTGAACAAGTCTGAACATGCGAACATATGTCGCCGTCGCAAATATACTAATGGAGATATCTCATGGTAAATTATGCGTTCAAGCCGGATGATCATCCTGCGGAATGGAGCCTGGACTATAGCAAGCGCGACCATGAGGTTGTCGATTATCAATATTATGAAATCGACGGCATTCCGGGCGTCAAGTTTCGCGGTCCCGCTCTCGCGGAAGATGTCATTGCCAGCGGCAATTATTTTACCTGCCTTGGCGGTGCGCAAGCCAACGGCATCTTCGTCGAGCGCACCTTTGGGGATATTCTGGCTGAACGGATCGGCATTCCGGTACTTAATCTGAGTGTCGGCGGCGGCGGCGCCGGCTTCTATCTTCAGGCTCGTGGCCTTCTCGATCTGGTTAATGCCGGTCGCTTCACTGTCGTTCAGGTCATGACCGCACGGACCGAACCCAATTCGCGCTACGGCCCTTATGGCTTCGTGGAGGCGCTGCTCGACCTTGAGACAGGGAGGCAGACGTCCACGATGGAAGCCTGGACGCATGTTTTCAACAAAGAGAGGACGGACGCGCCCAAATATGTTTCCGAGAGTCTACGAAACTGGATCAAGCGCTATCAAGAACTGGCGGAAAAAATCACGGTGCCCAAGATCCTCTTCTATTTCTCCGACAAGGATCTGAACGAGCCGGTCGATTATACGGCATCCGATATGATGGCCATTCTTGGCAAATTTCCGCAGTTCGTCGATGCAAAGGCGATCGACGAAGTGCGTCCGCTGTTTGACACCTATGTCGAGTGCCGGAGTATGCGGAATTATAATCATCCGCTCGTCAGCCGTTTCACCGGCGAACCTGTGGAAGTCGACGGCGGCAGCATGGCAGATTATGCCAAGGGGCTGAAATGGAGCACAAACCATTATTATCCCTCGCCCGAAATGCATGAGGATGCAGCCGATGCCTTGGCGGACGCTATGCCCGCCCTGAAGCTGCAAGAGCAATAGTCCGGCGTTTCCGGCCAACTCTATGAAGGTATAGGCCATGCATAAGCTGATGATGTTCATGAAGCGGAAGGAAGGCATTTCCTTCGAAGATTTCCGATCGCATTACGAGAATGTCCATATTCCTGCGGTAGCGAAATGGGTCGGGCATTTGTTCACCGAATCAAAACGCTATTATCCGCAACATTCCGTCAACTTCTATGCTGGCCGCCCCGATGCCGACCAGGCGCCCACCGATGATGGCGGCGTCGATTATGATGCGGTCTCGGTCTACACTGTTAGGGATGAAGCGGCACTGGCCGAGGTGATGCGGATAGCAGTCGATCCCGAATTTACCCGGTGGGTGACCGAGGACGAAGCGAATTTCGTCGATCGTGCTCGTTCGCGACAAACGGTGACCGAGGAAATTACCCGGGCTGGCATGGGTTGAAAGGTCTAGCCTTGCACCCTGTGCAGTCGCACGCTCGGCACGCGCTGCTGATCCGCGGCTCTACCATTGCCAAAGGTGGTGCCGCAGCTGTCGGATCAGCAATTCTGCGAGCGCTAGGGTCCAGACTCGATCAGAGCCAGAATGCCGCGGCAGCGGCGAGGCTTATGGCGGATCGGAAGTTTCTGGCGCGGTTGTCGTAACGGGTGGCGATGCGTCGAAGGTCCTTGAGGTGGCAGAACATAGCCTCGCCCCCCAGCGGTCCTTGTAGCGGCGTTCGTTATACTGGATCGGACGCTTGCGGTTGCGCCGTCCGGGGATCACCTGGATCGTACCCTGCTCGCGCAAGGCGGCCCTGATGCGGTTGGCATCGTAGCCAGCGGCCAGCGCACTTGAGCATGGGAATGATGCCGGAGATATCCGCCGGTCATTGACCCGTCACGCCCCAGTCTGGTTCGTCGGCAAGTGCGGCTCGATCGCAGCCCATGCTTCGTCCGACAACCAGAACAATGAACGCGACAGCCCCAATAGCCTCATACATCAATGGAGAGTAGCTGAATCAATATATGCGCAGATTTTCAAGAGGCTGATTGGGTTTATACCAAGGTGCAATGATCACGACCCATTAGGCTCCTCCCCCTTGAGGGGGAGGTTGGGTGGGGGTGTACTGCCGCCAGTATGGGACGCGCGGCTTCGCCTTGCTCCCCCTCCCCTTGATTGGAGTCACGTGCCTCCAATCAACCCTCCCCGCCGGGCAGGGGAGATGAGTCACAATCACAGCACTGTGGTATTAGTACCCAAATTACATCTCACGACTTTTTGATTCAGTTCGCCAAATATGCTTTCGGGTTCCCCTGCTTGCATGCAAACCTTATCACCAAAGCGCAAAAAGGGCGTCATCGCGTTGCCATGCTCGATCATTTCAATTGCGCGCCGTTCGGAAATGCAAGTCGATCCCACCTGCTTGAAATCAGCGTCGGACACTGTGCCGGAGCCTATAATGGTGCCTGCGCACAGATGTCTTGTGCGGGCGGCATGCGCGATGAGCTCATGGAAACCATAGCCCATCCTCTCGCCCGAAGGATGGCCGAACCATTGGCCATTAAGCTCCACGCGCAGTGGCAGGCAGACCCGGCCATTGCGCCAATGGTCGCCTAGCTCGTCAGGCGTGATCGCGATCGGCGCGGCGCTGCAGGCCGGCTTTGCCTGAATCCAGCCGAAACCTGTCTTCATTTCCGCTGGTGCCACGGCGCGCAGCGACCAGTCGTTGATGAGGATGATGAGGCGGATATGCGCCATGGCATCCGCCGCCGAACAGCCCATCGGCACATCATCCGTGACGATGCCGAATTCCCCTTCGAAATCGATGAAGTCGGCTTCGGTGGGAAAGGCGACATCTTCATGCGGGGCCAGGAAGCAGTGGCTCATACCCTGATACATGAGGGGCAGGTCGGTTTCGATAGGGGGGTGGTTGAACGCCCGTTGCATCAGCACGCCGTGGTTAGCGAAAGCCGACCCGTCTAGCCACTGCCAGGTGCGCGGCAGGGGCGCGAGGAGCGTGGCGCTATCGAAATCCTCACCGCCGCCTGCCGCCAGCGTGGTTGAGAGGGCTGCAGCGTCATTCAGCAGCGCATCCCAATCGGCAATGGCGTGCAGCAGGTTGGGCCAGCGCGGTCCCATCGGCAGGCAGCGCGTACCATCCTGCGACAAGAGTAACAATTCCCCGTCTGCTGTGCCGTTGGCGCGCGTTGCGAAACGCATGGGTCGCTTCCTTTCCGATATCTTCACAATGGAGGCGCGCCAACGGTGCGCGCCGGACGCAGGCTCAGCGTTTCAACTCGGCGTCGAACGTGCCGTCGATCAGGATGAAAACGATCCGGCAATTGCGATCGGACCGGTTGGACCAGCCATGGTTGGTGCCGCGCTGGATGACGATGTCGCCGGCGCGGACGGTGGTTTCGCCTTCGTCCATGATCAGGACCAGTTCGCCTTCCACCACAATGCCATAGTCGATGGTTTCGGTACGGTGCATCAGGGCGTGGCGCGACCCTTCGCCATCATGGGCGGACGCGTCATGCGCGCCGACTTCGGCGAAATGGGCGCGGGCTTCTTCGGGCGACATGGTGCGGATGCCATCGCCTTCAGGCGGGATGTCCAGCACGCGGATGCGAGTACCGTTCTTGGGCGGGGCGAGGATAATGCCGGTTTCGGCCGGTTCGCCCGATGACGCGTCGAGCGGGGCAGGCGTGGCCTGCGTGTTCCAGACTTCGTGGAACATCGGGCCGATGTCGCCGCCGATGCGCTGGACGCGCTGGACCGGGCCATCTTCCTGGATAATGGCGCGGCCGGAGGCGTCGTGTCCTGTGACGATGCGGCGAACGGATGCAAATTCCATGAGCAGTTTCCTAAATGAGGGGCGCGCCGCCGACCATGCGTCGCAGCACGCGCCATGTGACCCATGCGCCAAGCGCGGCGCCGTAGATGATCTTGATGGCAAGGGCGGTTCGCCAGTCCAACGTAGCGACGCCGCTGGCGAGCCAGACGAGCGCGACCGCCGCGCCCAGCGTAAGGCCGGACACGACCGCGACGAGGGCGGCCTGCAACAGCCATCGAACTGTCACGGGATTGCCGCCCAACCGGCCCGCTAATTGCGCGCGCCGCGCGATCACACCCGGCACGAAACAGGCCATGAGCGCCACCGCCACGCTTTGCGGCAGAAAATCGAAGGCGTAGCGGCCCCAATGCCCCACCGCAACGCGCCCCGCCGTGCCGAAGACGGCGAGGAAGAACAGCGCGCCGATCGCCCCGTTGATCGTGGCGCTGACGATCGTCTCCCGCGCGATATAGGGGGTGCTGCGGCCCATCTGTCCTTCCACGGCCATCAGGCGGTCTTGCCGCCCAGCGTATCGGCGAACCAGTCGGCGATATAGTCGCGACCGTAGGACATATTGTCTGCACCGACATGCTCGACGCCGCCTTCGCGTTCGGTGAACAGCTTGAGTGCACGCCTGGGGCTGTTGACCAGCTGGTCATAGCAGTCATGGGCATAATCGACGCTGATCTGCCGGTCCTTCGCGCCATGCGTGACCAGGAAGGGCACCTTGATCCCGTCCATATGGCCGTTGAGGTTCATGTCCTCCGCCTTGGCCAGGAATTCGTCCATGTCGCTCGCGCCGAAAGCCCACATGACATGCGCCCAATAATGGGGGACGGGGTTTTCGCCTTCGCGCTTCATGCGCTTCTGCTGCACCTCGGCCCAATTATGGTTCGCGCCCCAGACCGCGCCGGATGCGAAACGCGGTTCATAGGCCACAGCGCGGGGGGCAAAATGGCCGCCCAGCGAAATGCCGGTCATGCCGATCCGCGTGGGATCGACATCGTCCTGCTGCTCCAGCCAGTCCACCGCCTTGCTCGCCCAATTTTCGCTATGTGGATCGACAGGGAGATTTTGAAGCCGCAGCGCTTCGCCTGACCCCGGCTGATCGACGCAGAGCGTGGAGATGCCGCGCCGCGCCAGCGCTTCGGGCAGGCGCGACCAATAGAGCAGTTCCTTGCAGCTATCGAGGCCATTGCAATAGACGACGACCGGATGGGGGCCATCGCCGGGCGCGCGGGTGTAGAGCGCGGGCATGGTGCCGGTGCTGAGCGGAATATCGACACGCTGCCGGTTGATCCGGCCCAGAGCGGTCGAACGGTCGAACGTATCGCGCGCCTTGGCATAGGTGGCTTCGCGACCAGGATGGCCATGGCCCTGCATCCGTTCGGCGTTGAACAGATAGAGCGACGCGCGCTCCAGTTTGTCGGAAGCGGAAAAGGCGCGGCCTTCCGCCTCATCCTCTGCCGCTAGCCCGATCAGCTTGTCGGCCATCGCGACCCATTGCGCCATGAACATGGGCGTGCCTGCATCCGCGCCGGATGCCGCCGCGTCCTTGATTGGCTGGCACATATCGACGATTTCGCCGATGCGCCCGCCGCTCTCCATCGCGATCGCGACCGACAGGTTCCAGATATAATTGGGGAAATATTCGAACAATGCCATCGATCAGACCTCCACAGCCTGGAACAAGCCCTTGTCGGGCGCGGCGTGCGGCATGGTCTGCGGACCACCGACGCCGATGCCCCACTGGTCCATGATGCCGGGGGCGGGGGCGTGGACCTGTGATTGATGGGTTTCGAAATCCACATCCTCCAGTTCGGAGCTATATTCGACCGCAAAGCCCGCGGGCGTGGTGAAATAGCTGAACGTGTTGTTGCCCGCCGTGTGGCGACCGGGACCCCAGCGAATGTCGGTGCCCTTCAAGCGCAGCCGGTTGATGCCCACCATCATGTCATCGACGGTCAGCATGTCATAGGCGACATGGTTGAGGCAGGGCGGTCCGGGCAGGAAGGCGATGCGATGATGCGCGGCGTTGCAGCGCAGGAAGCACATGAAGTCGCCCAGCCAGTCGGAAACCTTGAAGCCCAGCACGTCGCAGAACCATGCCACCATAGCCTTGTGATCGGGCGAGTGCAGAACGATGTGACTGATCTTTTCCGGCACGCCTTCCCAACGCGTCAGCTCACGCGCGGTGCGGCGCGCCACATCGCTCGACACCTCGAAGGTCAGGCCGTCGGGCGAAAAGAAGCGGAAGCCATAACCGCCGCCCAGCGAGTCCAGATCCTTCGGCGCGAAGATGATGCGGCAGCCGGAGGCGACGACCTTGTCATGCAGGGCGTCGACATCGGCGCGACTGTCGGCGGCCAGCGCGATCACGTCGATGCGCTGTTCTTCGGCCTGACGCAGGCGCACGACATGATGCTCATGCCCGCCATCGGCGGCGAAATAGACCATGCCGTCCTTCTCGCCCGCCTCGACCAGTTTCCATTGGTCGGCATAAAAGGCGCGCTCGGCCTCCAGGTCTGGCAAGGCGTAACCCACATATCGAATTTCTGTAACGCGGCTCATAGCGGTTTCCTTCAGATCGGCTGGGAGACCATCGCGAACATTTCCGCGGTGGCTTTGTGATTGTCGACGGGCGCGCCCTTACCAAGCTGGCCCATGCAGATTTCGAGTGATTTTTCGACGATGTAGCGGCACCGGTCGTGACGGCGTTCGCGATAGGCGATCAGCGCGCTGTCCAGATCTTCATGGTTCGTCAGTTCCTCCGCCAGGACGATGCTGTCCTCGATCGCCATGCCCGCGCCTTGGCCCAGATGGGGGGTGGTGGCGTGCACCGCATCGCCTAGCAGGACGACGCGGCCCTTATGCCAGGGCCCGTCCAGCATGAACGCTTCGAGCGGGCGATAGACCACGCCGTCATCGTCGGTGATATGGTTGCCCAGCGCCTGAATCGCGGGCGAGCAGCGGCTGATCTTGGCGCGCATGGCGGCGGCCAGTCCTTCGCGCGGATAACGGGGGTTATCCGGCTCGGCGGTAGTGACGAACATATACATCAGCTCTTGCGAGATCGGCACCAGGCCGACGCCGGTCGGACCATTATAGGCCTGAAGAGAATCCATGCCTTCGGTACGGGGCAGGTTGTAGCGCCAGACGGCTTGCCCCGTATAATGCGGTGACGGTGCGTCGGGGAACAGCAGCGCACGGGTCTGCGAATAGACGCCGTCCGCGCCGACGACCAGATCGAAATTATCCTGTGAGCTGTCGGAAAAGCGAACCGACACCTGATCGCCATTGTCGTCGATGTCGGTGGCTGTGACGCCCAGTCGCACCCTTGCCCCCAAGGCGATCGCGCGATCGCCCAATACCTTGTGCAGGGCAGGGCGACCGACGCCCAGATTGGCGGGATGGCCCTCGACCAGGCGCGGCGACGGGATGCGGGCTACCTTCGTGCCGTCGGGGGCGAACACCTCGACCGTATCGAAGCCAGCCCCGGCGGCGACATATTCGTCCAGCAGGCCCAAATGATCCATGGCGCGCAGGACGTTCGACTGCTGGATGATGCCGACACCATAGACGGTCCATTCCGGGTCGCGTTCGATGACGGTCACGTCGAACCCCCTCTGGTGCAAGGCGATGGCGGAAGTGAGGCCGCCTATGCCTCCGCCGATGATGAGGATGTTCTTGATGTCCATGGTCGGTTTAGTGCCTCGTGAGAAGGGAGCGAGAGGAAGCGGGATCAGAAGCGGTCGAGATCGTTGGCGATTGCGACCGGTCCGGTGAAACTTTTGGCGATGATGGCGGCATAGGCGCGGGTGCGAGCGGCATCGGCCGTTCCACCAGCAATGTGGGTGACGGCCACCGCCTTCACCCTGGCGCGGGCGGCCAGCGCGCCGACCTCTTGCGGCGTCAGGTGATGGGTGGTCAGATGCTGGACCATCGTCGCCTTGACGGCGGCAGGCATATTCGGGCTGGTGCGCGCGACGCGGTCCAGCGTGGCGTCTATGTCGATCATTTCGCTGACCAGCAGGTCCGCGCCAGACGCCAGCCGTTCGACCGCGGCACTGGGTCCGGTATCGCCGGTATAGGCAATGGACCGGTCCGGCAGATCGAAGCGAAGGGCGAAGGATTTATAGTGGCGATCCTCCACGCTGCCGGGCGCGAAGTCATAATGGGTGTTCTGCGCGACGCGGACTGTCATGTCGTCCACCCGGATGGTTTCGCCGTCCCGCAGTTCGATGACCATCACGGTATTTTCAGGCGGGGTCCAGGATTTGCCGGGAATGCCGTAGCCAGCCTTGGCCGACGGCTGGAGGCTGGCGACAAGGCCTGCCACCAGTTCGCGCGTGCCGGGCGGGCCGTAGATGTTCAGTATGTCGCGCGCCTCGGTCTGGTTGCGCAATCCCAATATCGCCGCCAGTCCGCCGATATGATCGACATGCAGGTGGCTGAGGAAGATGGCGCGGACGGACGGTAGCGGCAGGCCCGCCCGCGCCATCTGTTGCACCGTACCGTCGCCGGTATCGACCAGATAGGTTTTGCCATCGTGCAGGATGGCGTTGGCCGGTTGCGACCGATGTCCGTCCGGCACCGGACCGCCCATTGTTCCCAAAGTGACGAAGGCGGGTGGCGGCCCGGCGAGCGCCGCTGTTGTTCCCAGCACGGCGATCACACTGGACAGCACCACGCCGGTGATCCGGGCGGACAGGAACTTCACAGATTGAACCCTACACGCACGCCGTAGGTGCGCGGCGGACGTAGCGTGCCGACCGGGAAGTCGAGGATAGGGCGCGTGCCGGCGCGGGCCAGCACTTCCTTATCCTCGACATTGTTGACGAACGCCGTGACGCTCCATTTTTCCTGCGGTCCTTCCAGAGTCAGGAACGCGTCGGACATCATGAAGCCGCCCTGCTTTTCTTCTGCGCGGAAGTTGGCGTTCATGTAGCGGCTGGATTCGATGTTCGACCGCGCGCCCGCCACCAGCACCATGTCGCCGCCGATGCGGAAGCTGTGCTGATAGCCCATATTGAGCGCCCATTTGGGTGAATTGACCGTGGGTCGGCCCGAACAGTCGATGTCGTAGAAACGCGCGCCGTTGACGCCCGGATTGGCGAGCCGCGATCCTATGGTCGCGCAGCCGGTTGTGACGGGCGCGCCGGTGGGGGAGAAATTGGCGGTCTGGAGGCTCTTATATTTGCCGTTCAGATATTGGACGTTGAGGTTGAACAGATCGTCGCGGGTCGGCGCGAAGCGGGCCTCGAATTCGGTGCCGAAGATGCGCGACTTGCCCGCATTGGTGGTGAGCGATCCCTGCGCGAACAGGCCGGTGCCGGTCCGCACCCCGCCCACGAACGTTACCTGCTGGTCCTTATAATCCCAGTAAAAGGCTTCGATATTGAGTTGGAGCTTGTTGCCGAAGAAGCGGTTCTTGGCACCGATCGTATAGGCGGTCAGGCTTTCCGGGCGGAAGCTGTTGCTCGGCGGAGCCGCGACGTAGAAGCCGCCGGATTTGAACCCGGTGGCGACATTGGCATAGACCAGAGAGGTGGGACCGGCGTCGAGTTCAACCCCTGCCTTCCAGGTGAATTTTTTGAAGCTAAGGTCGCCAGTAAAAGACGCGCCCAGTGGCGGGTCGACGGGACCGGGCAATCCGCCACCCACCGACGCGGTGAGTTGCGACTTGTCTTCCTGCGTATAACGTCCGCCAGCGATCAGGCGCAGCGCATCGGTGACGTCGAAGGTCAGTTGACCGAAAGCGGCCAGGCTCTGCGTCTTGAGGCGGGGGGTGAAGCGGGTGGTGGACAGTCGGCCCTGGCGGAAATAATTGAGCGTGTCCTGCTGCTCGTTGAAGAAGAAGCCACCCAGGACATAGCGCAGACGCTGGTCGGCGGCCGAGGTCAGCCGCATTTCCAGCGATAGCTGTTCGGCATTATCCTGTATCTCGCCCCGGAAGCCGGGAAGGTAGGTGCGAAAATCCGCCTTCGATTTGCGCCAGGCGGGAATGACGGTCAGCGTGGCAAAACCCATGTCGCCGTCGACCTGCGCGCTCAGCCCATAGAAATGATTGTTAAGATAGCCGTCCGAGCGCGCATTTTCGATGCAGCCGCTGGCGACAAAGCCGCCTGCGCAGAAGGGCGGCGCGAATAGGGTGGATGCATAGCCGTTGATTGCAGCGATCGCGCGCGGATCGGAGACGCTGACCCGATCGTCGAGCGACGGCACGGCGAAGGCTTTGCTGGGCAGGAGCACTGCGCCGCCCCCCTTGCCGCCCTGATGATAATAGTCGCCGACAATATTGATCGACCAGATGTCCGAAGGCTTGAGCAGAAAGGAGGCGCGCACCGCTTCGCCCTTGTCGTCGTCATGGCCATCGGAAATATAGCCGTCGCGATCGACCACCTGGCCCGCGACGCGCAGCGCGGCGATCTCACCGAAGGGGACATTGACCGCAAGAAAGCCCTTCTTGCTGTCATAATTGCCATATTCGGCCAGCCCTTCGACGCCGAATTTGCCTAGGATCGGCTTTTTGGGCAGGACGTTGATCGCGCCGCCGGTCGCGTTGCGGCCATAGAGCGTACCCTGCGGTCCCTTGACCACTTCGACCCGCTCCAGATCATAGAAGACGCCTGCGGGTGCGGTCGGGCGGCCGACATAGACGCCGTTGAAATTGAAGGCGATCGCATTTTCGGAAAAGCTGTTCTGCGAATTGGTGCCGACGCCGCGCAGGAAGAAGCTGGTCGTGCCGCCGGTGGGCTGCACGACAAGGGCGGGTACCAGTTTGCCCAGGTTGGACGTTTCGGTGATACCGGATCGGGTCAGGTCGTCGCCCGTAACGGCTGTTACGGCAATGGCCGCGCGCTGCAGGCTTTCTTCGCGCCTTTGCGCCGTTACAACGATTTCTGCCAATCCACCGTCCGACACCTGCGTATCCGCCTTCTGCGCCATGGCGACCTGCGGTGCGATTCCACTGGCCAATATCGTGGCGCACCAAAGAATGTTTTTCATACGTCCTCCCCAATTGCCCCCGATCTTCGCGGGGATGGCGGAGGGGTGACATATTTTTAAAAAGCAGTAAAATGGATGATATATGTTGAATATGATCAATAGGATTCATGATAATGAGGCTGGACCGGTTTGATCTCAATCTTCTGGTGGCGTTCGACATATTGGTGGAGGAACGGAACGTCACCAGGGCGGCGAAACGCCTCAATCTGACGCAGTCGGCGATGAGCGCGGCCTTGCGCCGATTGCGTGACGCCTTTTCCGACGAGATACTGGTGCAGCATGGGAAGAAAATGATCCCGACAGCCGCCGCACTGTCTCTTGCGCCGGAAATCGCCGCCGTCGTGGCAGACCTGCGCGGTATCATCGCGCGCGGACTCTCCTTCGACCCGGCCCATAGCCAGCGGATTTTCCGGATCGTCGCGTCCGACTATGTCACCACGGTGCTGATCGGTCCGATGCTTGAACGCATACAAAAATCAGCGCCGGGAGTGCGGATCGAGATCACGCTGCCGCGCAGCGACATTCACGCTCGGCTGGAGGATGGCGAACTGGACTTCATCGTCTCGCCCGAACGCTTTTTGGAGGGACCCCATCCGCGCGAACTGCTGTTCGAGGAACGCCATGTCGTCGTCGGGTGGTCAGAAAACCCCATGTTGCAGGAACCGCTGACGGAAGACTATTATTACAGCGCCGGCCATGTCGCCGTCAGCGTGTCGCGCGACGGCACATTCATCGAAAATCATCTGCGGGAGCAGGGCGACCGCCGCAGGATCGAGATCATTTGCGCGGCCTTCAGTCAGGTCGCCTGGATGTTACCGGGAACGACCAGGCTGGCCCTGATGCATGAGCGTCTGGCGAAGGTCATGGCATCGCGATTGCCCCTGCGGGTGATGGACCCGCCTATCGACCTGCCGGTCATGCGCGAAATGCTGCAATATCATCACGCACGGGCAGCGGACACTGGACTGACATGGTTTCGCGAACAGTTGCGCAACGCCACTGCCGATCGGATCAGTTAAGGCGGCGATCGGGCGAGCGTCCTGGCATCGCGCAAGATCACCATGTCGATCGGCGCGGTGTGCATGATCGGCCCGGCCTGCATCGGCCTTGCCGGTTCGCCGGGACTGGCCATCGCGCTCTTCTGCATCGGCGGGTTCGCGCACCAGATGCTGAACGGCGCGCTCATTACCTTGTGTTCCGACGTGTTCGATAGCCGCATGGTCGGCACGGCGAGCGGCATGGCGGGCACGATCGCCTGGATCGGCGGGATGCTCTTCACCCTGCTGATCGGCCAGAGCGCGGACGTGTTTGGCTATTCCCCGCTGTTCGTGATTCTGGGCGCGCTGGATATCATCGGGATGGCGACGCTTTGGCTATTGTTGCGCAATCGCCCAGGTGCTTCTTATGGTGATCCGACCTATTGTGGAAAATAGGTAAGTCCAATATGGGAGAGATTAAGATGGTATCGGGCGCAACGCCTGCATCAGTTTGGGGAGATTGTCAGTGAAGATCATATCGGCCAAGGTCATCGTCACCTGTCCGGGGCGTAATTTCGTCACGCTCAAGATCATGACCGACCAGGGCGTTTATGGCATTGGCGATGCAACCATGAACGGTCGGGAAAAGGCGGTCGTCGCCTATCTGGAGGATCATGTCGTCCCCTGCCTGATCGGCATGGACCCGCGCCGGATCGAGGATATCTGGCAATATCTCTACCGCGGCGCCTATTGGCGTCGCGGCCCGGTGACGATGCGTGCGATCGCGGCGGTCGATGTGGCGCTCTGGGACATCAAGGCCAAGATGGCCAATATGCCGCTATACCAGTTGCTGGGCGGCCGCAGCCGCGACGGCATCATGGTCTATGGTCATGCCAATGGTAGCGATATTGCCGAAACCGTGGATGCTGTGGGCCAATATATCGATCTGGGTTACAAGGCCATTCGCGCGCAGACGGGCGTGCCCGGCATCAAGGACGCCTATGGCGTGGGCCGGGGCAAGCTGTTCTACGAACCCGCCGACGCCGCTTTGCCGTCGGTCACCGGATGGGATACGCGCAAGGCGCTGAATTATGTGCCCAAGCTGTTCGAGACGCTGCGCGACACCTATGGCTTTGGCCCGCATCTGCTGCACGATGGCCATCATCGCTACACCCCGCAGGAGGCCGCGAATCTGGCCAAGATGCTGGAACCCTATCAGCTCTTTTGGCTGGAAGATGTTACCCCGGCGGAAAATCAGGAAGCCTTCAAATTGGTTCGCCAGCATAGCGTGACGCCGCTGGCCGTGGGCGAGATTTTCAACACGATCTGGGACGCGAAGGATCTGATCCAGAACCAGCTGATCGATTATATCCGCTGCACTATCGTCAGCGCGGGCGGGATCACGCACCTGCGTCGCATCGCCGATCTGGCTGCCCTCTATCAGATTCGCACCGGCAGCCATGGCGCGACCGACCTGTCGCCCGTCACCATGGGAACCGCGCTGCATTTCGACACCTGGGTGCCCAATTTCGGCATCCAGGAATATATGCGCCATACCGAAGAGACCGACGCCGTATTCCCGCACGACTATCACTTCGACACGGGTGAACTGTTCTGCGGCGAAGCGGCCGGTCATGGCGTGGATATCGACGAGGCACTGGCCGCCAAATATCCCTACAAGCCCGCCTATTTGCCGGTCGCCCGGCTGGAAGATGGCACGATGTGGAACTGGTGACAGCGGGCGCGGGCGATTGGTAAGATGACTTGCGGACGGTTCTACCTTGTGACATGCCGATGCTATGGCAGAACGTTTGAAACTCTATCAGCGCGTCGCACTTGAAATCGAGCGCGGCATTCGCGAGGGCGTGCATCTGCCGGGATCCCGGCTGCCGCCCGAACGCGATCTGGCCGAACAGTTCAGCGTCAGCCGCCCGACGATCCGGGAAGCGATCATCGCGTTGGAAATCCGCCAGCTTGTCGAAGTGCGGCATGGTTCTGGTGTCTATGTCGTCGTCGCGCCGCCCAATGTGCATGCTGCCGCAGAGCTGAACGTCGGCGCCTTCGAACTGATCGAAGCACGCCTGATGTTTGAAGGGGAGGCGGCAGCTTTGGCGGCGGCCGTCATGACCGAAGCCGAATTGGCTGAGCTCAAAGTCATTTTGAGCCGCATGGAAGCAGCGGACCCGGCATCGGCGATTGAACTGGCATTGGACCGTTCCTTCCATCTGATGATCGCGCAGGGCACGAAGAACAGTCTGATCGAGCAGGCCGTCGAGCATCTATGGGATTTGCGCGAATCATCGCCGCTCTGTCGCCATATGTTTGAGCAGGCGCGGCAGGGCGGCATCAATCCCAGGCCCGATGAACATAGCCGCATCTACGACGCGCTGGTGGCGCGCGACAGCGATTTGGCGCGATTAGCGATGCGGGACCATTTGATGCGGGTGTCTGAAGATCTTTTGGCTGTTACCGAGCTTGAGATGATCGAGAACGCGAAGAAGGAAATTGGTAGCAAACGGCAGCGCTTAGCTAACGGCAGGCTGGGTCGATAGCTGGTGATATCTCGCGTCAAAACTGAGAGTCGTTCGCCAATAATGATCTGCTCCCGCTGAGTGACCCAGAGACTATCATAGCCAGATCACGTTGCTCCGGAGGCATCATCTCACATGGTGCTGTAGACGGCGAGAATGGACGATTATTTGCGCCACTGTTGCCCATGTGATCCGGCATTCCTGCGGACGTGTTCGAAATGGAGGATTTTTGTACCTTTTGAAACGAGAATCTGTAAGCCTGCACCATTCCGCAATCGATTGTTGCAATCGTTTGCGGAATGGTGCATAGAGCCTCTCGGTAATAGGTCACCGCAAACGGTCGACCATTTCAGGAGGGGTTGTATGAAAAGAGCATCATATCTGCTTGCCACCGTTGCGTTGGTAGCTATTCCGTCGGTTTCCGCATCTGCTCAGGATGTCGCGGCGGAAGCCCCCGCTGCTGACGCGCCGACCGACAGCAGCAGCAGTGACATCATTGTTACTGGAACGTCGCGCCCCGAACGTCGCCTGACGACCAGCATCTCGGTCAGCGCGCTGGACGCTACCCAGATTTCGCGCGCTGCGCCGCTTGGCAGTGCGGACCTCATTCGCAACGTGCCGGGCCTTCGGTCTGAATCGTCGGGTGGTGAGGGCAATGCCAATATCGCTGTGCGCGGTCTGCCGGTCGCCAGTGGCGGCGCAAAATTCGTCCAGTTCCAGGAAGATGGCCTTCCGGTTCTGAACTTCGGCGATATCGCCTTCGCGACTGCTGACGCTTTTGTGCGGCCTGACAATAATGTGCAGCGGGTCGAAGTCGTCCGTGGCGGTTCCGCGTCCACCTTCACCAGCAATGCGCCAGGCGCGATCATCAACTTCATCAGCAAGACGGGCAAGACCGAAGGCGGCAGCATCTCGCTGACCAAGGGCATCGATTTTGATCGTACCCGCATCGACGCGGATTATGGCGCGCCGCTGGGTGAAAACTGGAACTTCCATATCGGCGGCTTCTACCGGATCGGCGATGGCGTGAAGAAGATCGGCTACAACGCCGAGAATGGCGGCCAGATCAAGGCCAATATCACGCGCACTTTCTCCAATGGCTTTCTGCGGCTCAACTTCAAATATCTGGATGACAGTGCGCCTGCCTATATTCCCGTGCCGATCCGCAATACCGGCACCAACAGCAATCCCAAATTCAGCGGCTTCCCGAATTTCGATCCCAAAAAGGATCCGATCCAGTCCCCTTATCTTCGTTCGGATCTGGCGATCGGTGCTGATGGCAACCGCATCCGCACCGACGTTGCGGACGGATACCGGACCAAAGTGCGCGGCATCGGTGGCGAAGCCTCGTTCGATCTGGGCGATGGCTGGAAGGTAGAGGACAAGTTCAACGTCGCCAAGAATTTCGGCGGCTTCACCACGCCTTATGCGGCCAATGTCGCGCCGGCCGGCTCCTTTGTCACGTCGCTTGGCGGCGTCGGTGGCACGTTGCGCTACGCCAATGGTCCCAATGCTGGGCAGGTGATTGCAAATCCTGCCGGGCTCAACGGCAATGGCCTGGCAACCACGGTTCATCTGTTCAACGTGACGCTCGATGATTTCACCAACGCGACCAATATCCTGACCCTTTCCCGCAATTTTGACGGCGGCAATTTGGGCACGGGGTCGGTGACTCTTGGCTATTTCAAATCCTATCAGGCCGTCGAAATGGATTGGCACTGGAACAGCTATCTCCAGGAAGTCAGCGGCAACAAGCCGGCGCTGCTCGATGTTTATAATGCTGGCGGCCAGCCGGTCACGCAGAACGGCCTGGTCGCCTATGGTGAGCCGCTCTGGGGCAATTGTTGTGTGCGCAAATATGATGTCGATTACACGATCGATGCCCCCTACATCGCCGCCACATGGAAGACGGGCCGTCTCAACATCGACGGCAGCGTGCGCTTCAACAGTTCCAAGGCTGACGGCACTTACGCCACAAATACGGGCGTCAGCACGATCGACGTCAATCAGGATGGTGTGATCCAGACGCCGGAACTGTCTGTTCCCGTGGTCAATCTGCCCGCCGCCAAATCGGTGAGTTATCGCAAAAATTATTTCACATGGTCGGTCGGCGCAAATTTTGAGATCCAGAACGACCTCGCGCTCTTTGCACGGGTCAGCCGTGGCGCGCGTTTCAACGCCGACCGTGTTCTGTTCGGCGGTGGCGTCCGTGACGACGGCAGCATTGCCGACAAGATTGCAGTCAATTTTGTGAACCAGCAGGAAGCAGGCGTGAAGTTCCGTTCCGGTGGCATCTTTGCCAACGTCACGGCATTCCGCGCGACGACCGCCGAAGCAAACGAGATCATCATTCCGCAGCAGCAGGTGATCAACAACAAATATCGCTCTTATGGCGTCGAACTGGAAGCCGGTTTTGACTATGGCATATTCCACCTGACCGGTGGGGCAACCTACACCCATGCCCGGATCACCGAAAGTGAGGTGTCGCCCGCGCTCAACGGCAATACCCCTTATCGTCAGGCCGCGCTGATTTTCCAGGCCAGCCCGTCCATCGTGCTGGATCGCTTTTCCCTCGGCGCGAACATCATCGGCACCACTTCGTCTTATGCTTCGGATGCCAATCAACTCAAGATGCCGGGTTATGTCCTGACCGGTGCCTTTGCATCCTATGCGATCACGCCGGACCTGCGCGTATCGGTGAATGCGCAAAACATCTTCAACGTTCTGGCGATCACCGAGCTGGGCATGTCGACCGACACCCTCCCGGCAAACGGGATCAACACGGCGCGCGCCTTCCCTGGCCGCAACATCAGTGCAACGGTCAGCTTCCAGTTCTGACGATGATATAGGCTGGGCGTCCCGGTCAGCTTGGCTGGGACGCCTATATATTTGAAAAGAATAAGCGCCACGGGTTTGCGCACCGTCTTGGGAAAGATCGGCATCGCGGCGGCCTGTCTTGCCCTGCCATCAGCGCTGATGCCGCTCCGCCCAGTTCAGCGCCAGGTCGGCTACCTCTTCCCAGCCTGCGTCCAGCAACGTCCAGTGTGAGCGATCGGGAAATTCGCGATATTCGGTGAGCGACGCGGCGCGTTGCTGTTTGGCGAAAATCGCGCGGGTCATGGTGGCGTCGGCGATCAGATCCTTTCCGCCGCCGATCAGCAGCATCGGCGCGCGGGCAGGGTTGCGCCAGTTGATCCGCATCGGGTTGATGACCCCGTCCCAATAGACCCGGCCCGGCGTTGGCACGACATAGCGGTCATACAGGGCGTCAGTCTGGTCGGCAGCGACCGTCTGGGCGAAACGGCGCGCGAAGAAGTGGCGGGACATATGCTTTACCCTGTTGCGGCTGAACGGGTCGAGGAACACGGGCAGCGCAGAGACGATGGCATGGGGATAGAGCGGCACGCCCGGCGTGGGGGCGGGGTTGATCACCACGCCCGCCGCGCCAAGCCCCCGGTCCATCAGATGCTGGACGAAAACCCCGCCGACCGAATGACCGATCAGGATCGGCGCTTCCGGCAAGGCGCGGATGATGGCTTCATAATGGGCGACGATCGCCCGCTGGCCGAGCGTGCGTAGCGCCGGGTCGGGACTGGCGCGCAGGTCGGCGGGGGACCGATCGTCCAGCGGCCAGTCGGGCGCGATCACGCTATAGCCGCGCGCCTCGTAACGTGCCTTCACCGCGTCCCAGCTAGAAGCATTGAGCCAGGCACCGTGGACGAGCAGGATGGTCTTGGTCATGGCAAATCTCCCTGTTGGTGACGGGGGGTCAGGCGGTGTAGCGGGCCGCAGCCCGGTCCCGCGACAGGTTGGGGCGCAGCGCGGCGCGAGCGGCCAGATAGGCGTCCAGGTCGGCGATGTCGGGCAGCGAGGGGATGGTGATCATCTCGCCCAGGTCCAGCCCGGCAAAAGCGGCATCGACCATGGCGTTCACCTCCATCACCATCTCCGCCGGGATATGGGCCAGTTGCTCTTCTTCCCAGATGGCGGTGCGGGTGATGCCGGGCAGCACCGCCTGCACGCGCACGCCCTTTGCGCCCAGTTCGACCTGCAACGCTTCGGTAAAAGCCAGGACGAAAGCCTTACTGGCGGGATAGACGGCAGTGAAGCCGTCGGGCATCAGCGCGGTTACCGACGTCATGTTGATGATTGTGCCGCCGCCCAGTGCGGTCAGTCGCGGCGCGATGGCAGCCGTCAACCGCGTCACCGCCAATATGTTAAGGTTGATCATCCCGGTCAGATAGGCGGTGTCTGCATCGATCAGGCTTGTCTCGCCCGCGATCCCGGCATTGTTGACCAGGCCGATGATCGCTTCATCGCTACGCAACCGCGCCTCGACGCTCACCAGCCCGTCCGGCGTCGAGAGATCGGCGCTCAGCGTCTCGACCGCAACGCCGGTCTCAGCCTCCAGCTTCTGCGCAAGCGCCGCCAACTTGTCGGCCCGTCGGGCTACCAGGATCAGGTCATGGCCGCGCCGGGCCAGCCGGTCTGCATAGACCGCGCCAATGCCATCGGACGCGCCGGTGATGAGGAAAGTGCCTTTGGTCATGGTGTGATCCCTTCGTTGATCGGGCGGTTGCGCCCCGTGATCCAGTAGATACTATCATTGGCGTCGCGGCCGGATCGGCAGTTCCGACAATAAGCAGGCCAAAACCGACAAACGGGAGTTCAGCATGGTAGGTGCGGCGCGGACGGTGGCCGGTGTGGTCGCCGAAGTGGGACTGGTCCTCTATCCGGGTTGCCAGTTGGCGATGGTCCATGGGATCACCGACCTGTTTGCCATAGCCTCCCATTTTTCGGTGGACCGGGGCGGCGGCGTGCTGCGCGTCAGCCATTGGGCGATGGACGAGCAGGGCGGTTTCTCCCGCGCATTCGACACCCACGCGGCTGAGGCGACCTTGCCCGCCATGCTGATCAGCCCAGGCCGCCTGACCGGCCCGCCCGACGCGCAGGAAGCGGCCCCCTATGCGCGCTGGTTGCTCAATCGCCACGCGCAGGGCGTGGTGCTGGTTTCAACCTGCGGCGGCGCATTCCTGCTGGCGGAAACCGGCTTGCTCGCCGGGCGGCCGGCGACGACGCACTGGCTGTTTGCCGACCAGTTTCGTGACCGCTTCCCCGACGTGCGGCTTGATATCGACAAGATGGTGATCGAGGATGGGGACATCATCACGGCGGGCGGGTTGATGGCGTGGACTGATCTTGGGATGCGGATCGTCGATCGCCTGCTTGGCCCCACGGTAATGATCGAGACGGGCAAATTCCTGCTGATCGACGCGTCTGGCCGCGAACAGCGCCATTTCAGCAGCTTCGCCCCGCGCCTGACCCATGGCGATGAGGCTGTGCTGAAAGTCCAGCACTGGTTGCAGGAAAGGGCCGGGCGGGCGGTGAGCGTAAGCGACATGGCTGGGAAAGCGGGGCTGGAGGAACGCACCTTCCTGCGCCGCTTCAAGGGGGCGACAGGCATGAAGCCGATCGAATATGTCCAGAATCTGCGTGTGGGCAAGGCGCGCGAGTTACTGGAATTTACAAAGCGATCGATCGACCAGATCGCCTGGGCCGTGGGCTATGAAGACTCCACTGCCTTTCGCCGGATATTCCATCGCATTATGGGCCTGTCGCCGGGCGACTATCGCAACCGCTTCTCCAGCGGGGCGGAGTTGCCCGTCGCGGCGTGAGGGTCATCTTGACCGCCGTACCGGACAGATGGTGACGGCCCCCAGCAGGGCAAAGCCGCAGCCCACTATATAGAGGATGGCATAATCGTCGCCCTGCGCACTGCCGATCGCCAGGATGATCGGGGCGATCGCTGGGGCCAGAGACTGGGGCAGGCTGTTGGCGATCTGGAACACGCCCATATCCTTGGCGCTGTCCTCCGGCCGGGGCAGGATGGCGGCGAGCAGGGCGAGATCGACGGCAAAATACAGCCCCTTGCCGATCCCCGCCATCGCCACGCCGACCAGAAATTGCGGGACGGACGGAGCCAGCGCGATCGTCAGGAAACCGGCGGCCTCCAGCGTCGCGGCCAGGAACACCAGCGGCTTGCGACGCCCGGTCCAGTCGGTGATGAAGCCGCCAACCAGCGAGATGGCGATGGTCGCGGTCGCGATGATCGCCATGGATTTCACCATCACTTGCGTCGCCTCGCCACGCGGCAACGAGAGCTGATCGGTCAGGAAAAACAGCTGGTAAGTCAGCAGGAAGGACCAGGCCATCATGATCAGGAAACGGCTGCCGAACGCCCAGCTGAAGTCCCGGTCGCGGAACGGCGCACCGATCGCGCGCAGCATGGCGAAGGGGCCAAGCCGGCGAAGATCGCCACCCTGCGCCGGGCGATCGGGCAGGATCAGGCACAGCGCACCGATACCTGCCACCGTGATGGCGAAGGGCGCGAGGAACATCAGCAGCGACGACCCCTGCGTATATTGGGTGATCCAGCTACCCGCGAACGTCCCCATCGTCGATGTCATGCCCAGCATCCCGGCAACGCGGCCCTGCCAGCGCACGGGAATGACATCGGGCAGGATCGGCAGGCAGCCCGCCTGCATCGCGTTGAACCCGGCCTGGCAAATGATCCAGCCCAGCCCCAGCAGCAGCAAATTGGTGGCCAGGCCAAGGATCAGCAGACCCGAACCTGCAACCACCAGCCCGCCTACCAGCCATGGCCGTCGCCGCCCGAACCGACTGCGCGTCCGGTCCGACAGCGCGCCGCAAATCGGCGTCGCGACCAGCGCGACGAAGCCGCCAATCGCCAATATGATGCCCAGCCAGCGGCCCTTTTCCGCCTCGCTCGCAATGTCGCCCACCCGCAACGCCAGCGTCAGCACCACCGGCGTCAGCAGCGCGACCCATATGCCGAACTGCGCCAGTACATAGACGGCAACGAAGCCAAGCGACACCGGCGGACGGGTAGCTTGCGGCGATGGCGAAGGGGTCATCGAAGCGATCTTTCAAACGGGCGATCAGGGGTGATAGCTTTTGCCTTCCGCATCGGCCTTCGCCTTGGCAGGGCTGTCGGCGAACAGGTCGTTCATCTTGGTCGGCAGGTTGGGCCTTACATACCAGTCGACCGGAAAATCCGCCGCGTGCGGCCCGTCCATATTGCGGTTCACCAGGCCAGAACTGGTCTTGCGCGTGTAGGGAACGACATGCTGGCCCTTATTGTTGCCAAGCTGGTCGAACAGCGCCTTGCGCAACGTGATCTTGGTATCCAACCACTTGGGGTCTTCGATCAGATTATGCATCTCGTCGGGATCGCTCTTGAGGTCATACAGTTCCTCCAGATCCCAAACGCCGTGATATTGGATATATTTCACCCGGTCCCGTTCGATCGCGAAGGTGGTGGGCGTCTGCGGGAAGCTCCATTCCCAATAATATTCATAAACGAAATCGCCCGGATTCCAGGTCATTTCATCGATCTTGCCCTCCGCGACGGGCAGGAAGCTCTTGCCCTCCATCTGCGCGGGCTTGGCGACATGGGCGATGTCGAGGAAGGTGGGCGCCAGGTCGAGATTGCGCACCACCGCCGGGTTGGTCACCCCCTTGGGCACCATGCCGGGTGCCCAGACGATCATCGGCACGCGCACCGATGGCTCATAGGCATTGCGCTTGTCGATCAGCCCATGTTCGCCGATCAGGAAGCCATTGTCGGAATAAAAGACGACCATCGTGTTCCGGTCGAGCTTGTTCTTTTTGAGATAGGCCATGATCCGGCCCAGGCTCTCATCCACGGGGGACAGAGTGCGATAATAGTCGCGCACCTGCTCCGTCATCGGGTTGTTGGTATGATAGGGGAAGTCCGCGCCATGCCAGCTGTTGCGCTGGTTGCGCACCCATAGCGGCTTGCCTGCATTGTTTTCAGGCGTATTCGCCATGCTGGCGGGCAGCTTGATGTCCAGCTTGCTATATTGGGTCTTGTAGCGGTCTGGCGGCAGCGGGTCACTGTGGACCGCCTTGTGGCTGAGATACAGGAAGAAGGGCTTGGACGGATCGCGGCCCTTTTCCAGCCAGTTCATCGCATAATCGGTCAGTTCGTCGGTGATGTAACCGGTGCGTTTGACGTGTGCGCCATCGACATTGAGCATCTGCCGATCACCCGCCGCGATCCGCGCTGGCGAGAGCTGTTCGGTCGGGAAATAGGTGCCTTGCCCCTTGAAGCTGACCCATTTGTCGAAACCGTCGCGCGGTGCATCGGTATCAAACCCCATATGCCATTTGCCAAAGAAGCCGGTCTGGTAACCCGCTGCCTGAAGATATTTTGGAAAGAAGGTCAGCCCTTCCTCGGAACTATTATTATTGTCCACCACGCCATGGTTACGCGCAGTCTGGCCGGTCAGGATGGTGGCGCGGCTGGGCGAGCAGAGCGAGGATGTGACGACCGCATTGGGGAAATAGACCCCATTTTTCGCCAGCGCGTCGATATTGGGAGTCTGGAGGCCCGGCGTCAGGAAGCCCATCGCGTCATAGCGCAGATCGTCTACCAGCACGAAGATCATGTTCGTCGGCTTTGTCGGCGCGTTCACCGGCTTGGCCAGTGCGCCCGGTCCCAGCAAAGTGCAGGCGGCGATCATGGCGGCGCTCAGCGCGCGGCGGGCAGTGTTCACGGGCGTGGTCCCTTCTTGTCCCGGATGATGCAGCGAAAGCCGATATGGCCGGTCGAACTGTCGACCGCCTGCGGATGGCGCGCGGCGGGGCGATAGCGCTGGCAATAATTAGGCGCACATAGATGCGATCCGCCTTTCAGCACCTTGCGCGGAATGGCGATGGCCGGATTGGCGGGGTCCAGACTTTCGCGCTTCGTGCCGCCGCGCGGATTGGCCGGGACGCAGCAACTCCCTTTGGTCTTGCGCTCGATTCGGGGCTGGGCGAACCAGTCGCTCGTCCATTCCCAGACATTGCCAATCATGTCGAACAGGCCATAGCCGTTGGGGGAATAGGTGCCGACGGGCGATGTACGTTCATAACCGTCCGATAATATGTTGGCGAAGGGGAAAGCGCCCTGCCAATAATTGGCCTGGCAAACACCGCCTGGCGCCAGTTCGTCACCCCAGGCATAGTCCGCACCATCCAGCCCACCGCGCGCCGCATATTCCCATTCCGCCTCGGTCGGCAGCGCCTTGCCCGCCCATGCGGCATAGGCCTCCGCATCTGCATAGGCGACATGGACGACGGGATGATCCGCCAATATGTCC
This sequence comes from Sphingobium sp. FG125, assembly GCF_057809795.1. Classification (NCBI taxonomy): domain Bacteria; kingdom Pseudomonadati; phylum Pseudomonadota; class Alphaproteobacteria; order Sphingomonadales; family Sphingobiaceae; genus Sphingobium; species Sphingobium sp. FG125. Next base: position 93,398 of record NZ_JBMDKQ010000011.1, on the reverse strand, counting down.
AGCTCAGTGTCGGGTCCATGGGGATGCCGCCAGTTTGTGCCGATGCTAAAGCGCCACCACTGGCTGGCATCGTCCAGCGGCACCGGGCCGCTGGTGCGCTGGAACAGCAACGATCCCGCCTGCGCCATCGCCGGGTCCATGCCGGGATAATCCTTCGGATCGGGCGCTATTTCCGCCAGCGTGATGTGGCCGGTCGCTTCGACGAAACGGGCAAAGTCTCGGTTTGTAACGGGCGTTTCGTCGATCCAGAACCCATCCACCTGCACCCGGCGCACCGGCGCTTCTTCGGGGTAGAATCGATCCGATCCCATAAGGAAAGCGCCGCCGGGCAGATGGATCATCCCGTCAGTCACGGCTGGGGGCAGCCTTCAGCAATATGCCCGCACCGCGCGGATAGGCGGGCGGCGGGCCGTCGTCGGGCAAGTCGGGGCGTTGCGCCTCGACATCGGCCATGGAGCGGGGCAGCGCGAAGGGCAGGCGTCCCTTCGCCACGGCGCGACCTGTAACAATGTCCAGCACTGCCGCATCGGTCGCGCCAAAGGTGACGATCAGGGCGCGGGCCATCGGCTCGATCGCGGTCAGGATGGCGGGGCGGTCCATCTCGACCGCGACGATGGTGGGGACATGGGCAGACGCGCGGGCGATCGCCTGCACATCCTTGTCAGCCGCGCGGAAATCGAGCCGCCCTTCATGCTGGCGCGCGCCAAAGAAATGATGCGGATGCAGCGTCTCGAACGGGGTGGCGGTGCGAACCAACGCAACGTCCGCCTTCGCCGGATCATCCACCACCGTGAAACCTGCGGCGCGGGCCGCCGCTGCATCGACCCTATACAACCATATCCGCTTGCTCGGCGCGACCGGCAGGGTCGCCTTGTCATTGCGCAACAGCACCTGGCTGGCACGCTGGACGGCGTCGCCCTCAGCCTGCGCCTCGCGGCTCCCGACAATCCGGGCGGCGGCGACCTCGTCAACATAGGGATTGTCGAACAGCCCCAGTTCAAACTTCAGCCTCAGCACGCGGCGCACGGATTCGTCGATCCGCTTTTCGCTGACCAGTCCCTTTGCCATCGCATCCAGAATGGGCGCGGGATCGTCCGCGCCGCCAAACTGGTCGATCCCCGCCTCAATGCCCTTGGCGAAGCGGGTCGTCTTGTCGGCCGTTTCCATGCCCCAGGGCGTGCCGATCGACGCTGGCGTCTGCGGGTTGGTGGCGTCGGGGGCCATGCAGGCTTGCGGGCAATCGCGGGTTATCGACCAGTCCGACACGATCAGGCCACGATACTTCTTCTGTCCCCGCAACAACCCGGTCAGCATCTGCTTGTTGAAGCCCGCCGCGACCGGCTCGATCGGCTGGCCTGCAATTTTCGGTCCATGGACGATGACATAGGTGGGCATGACCCCGGCACTGCGGGCGGCCAGGCTGTCGTCAAAGGCGCGGACATGCTGGGCGAAGGATGAGTCGCTCAGCATGGCGTTACGGCCATAATAGTTGTGGCCGTCAAACCCTTCCGGCTCCGCTCCATAGCCGACCCAATGTTTGACTACCGTGGCGACGCCATCGGGCTTCACGCCGCTGCGGCTATGCTGGAACCCTTCGACATAGGCACCGGCGAGGCGTGATACTTGGGCGGGGTCCGACCCGAAGGTAGCGGCGAAGCGCGGCCAGCGTGGTTCGGTCGCAAGATCGGCCTGCGGCGATAGCGCCATATGGATGCCGACCGCGCGATATTCCTGCCGCGCAATGTCGCCGAAGCGCCGAACCGTATCGGCATCGCCCAGCGCCGCGAACCCCAGCGTGTCGGACCATAGCGAAAAGCCGCCGCCAGTGGTGCTGGCGCCCAGGGTCGCCTGAAAATGATGGCGCGGATCGGTGCTGATCGTGGCCGGGATACCAAGCCGCCCAGCCTCCGCGAGCTTTTGCACCACGTTGTTCTGCGCCGCCAGTTCTGCGGGCGACACAACCAGCCGGGTGATGAAACTGCTGATATGGCGATCGTTCAGCAGTTTGGCGGTCGCGTCGGCATCGTAGATGTTGCCCCCAAAGCCAATGGGAGAGCCGGGCGTTGGCAGCGTCCCGTGCAGCAGTGTCCCGGCCTTTTCCGCCAGCGTCATCTGGCCCAGCAGATCCTCGACCCGCGCTTCGATGGGGGCACTTTTGTCCTCATAGCGATCCAGTCGGCCATTATGGTTGAGGTCGCGCCAGCCAGTCGGTACCGCTGCCGCACCGCTCCCTGCCAGCACGAAAAGCGATGCCGCGACGATCCAGCGCACCTTTACCATATCAATTGTTCCCTCCCGCAAAAGGCATCGACCGGACTGACCCCGGTGAAGGGCGCATCGCCTGTCAGCCTCTCCACCAATGCCATCTGGACATCGGGCAGTGAAGCATAGGCGTTGATATAGGTCGCGAAATTGGGCGCGTCATACAGATAATAAGGTTGGCCGAAGGATACCAGCAAGGTCGGTATTTCGCGGTTGAACTGGATCATGCCGTTGCGCGGGCTGGCGTGCAGTTTGGCGAAATCCAGGAAGATATGGCTGAGTGATGGCGTTGCTTCCTGGCCGATCAGATAGAGGACCAGGTCGGTATCCTGCGGCGTGGGCATCGCTTCGGGGTCAAAGCTGCGCACGATGAAATCCCGGTCTTGCAGCGCCGCACGCAGCGGCGTGAAGTCGCGGTCGAGCGCACCGGAAAAGAAGCTTGTTCCTTCGTCCGAGATAATGACGACACGGCGATGACGTTGGGGATTGATCGGCAACAGGGCGGCGCTGTCCTTGACCAGGGTCAGGCTCCCCGCGACGGCGCGGGCCGCTGTTTCCAGATGATCTGGCTGACGCAGCGTATCGCGCACTTGTTCCAATGGGGCGATCCGCTCATCCAGCGTCATGCGGTGCAGGCCAAGCTTTGCCTTTAATGACAGGAAGCGGGTGACCGCGTCGTGCAGCCGCTGTTCCGACAATCGACCCTCGCGCAACCCTTTCAACATGAAGGCCATATCCTCGGCCGGATCGCTACTGAAGAGGAAAACATCGCAGCCATTTTCGATCACCGCAGGCACCGCCTCGGCGCGCGCCATCCAGCTGGTCAGACCGCCCATGACAGTGGCGTCGGACACGATCAGACCCGCAAAGCCCAGTTCCTCGCGCAGCAACTGCTGGTTCAGCAGGCGGGAGACAGAGGCTGGCTCGAATGCCTGCGCGCGCGCCTGCGGCAGTTTCTCGCGAATATAAGCGGGCAGCGCAATATGCGCCGACATGATCGTCATCACGCCATCATCAACCAACGTGCCAAAGATCCGGCCAAAGGTCGCGTGCCACTCGGCCATGTCCATGTCATTGACGCTGGTGACGAGATGCTGGTCGCGATCGTCCAGCCCGTCTCCGGGCCAGTGCTTGGCACAGGCCGCGACCCCCTGCGCCTGTAATGCGCGGACATAGGCGCGCGCTTGAGCCAATATGCGATCCGGGTCGGACCCGTAGGACCGGGTCCCGACCACCGCGTTGCGAAAGGCGCGGTTGATGTCGACGACAGGCGTGAAGGACCAGTTATAGCCCAGCGCCCGGCTTTCACGCCCAACGATGGCGGCCAAGTCGGTGCTGAGGGTGAGGTCGTTACAGGCGGCGATGCCCATCTGGTTGGGAATGGCAGTGGTGAAGGGATAGCTGATCGTGCCCCCTTCAATATCGCCCGACAGGATCAGGGGAATCTCGGAACGTTCCAGCGCATCGCGGGTCGCGACCCATGCCGTGTCGAGATCACGGGTCGGGAAGCGATGAAGGCCGCCCGGCGCATGGGTTAGCAATCCCGCATTCTCCTCTGCACTGTCATGCCGCGCCGACAGGACAAACAGCTGCGCGATCTGCGCTTCTACGCTCATGGCGTCGCGCGTGCTTTCGACCCAGGCCATGTCCTCCGGGGAGAGGGCGAGAGGACCGGCGCTGGGTGAAAGCGAAGAAGACTGGGTAGGAATGACGGGACTCATTTCTGATCGGTGGAGGCGTCGTCGTGCTGGGCGCGGCGGTGTTGGCCGCCGCGCCCTTCGATCAGAATTTGAAGCCCAGCGTCGCGCCGAAATAGCGGTCCGCATCCTTGTTGAAGGTGCCGACCAGATCGGTGGTACCGCCCAGGAACGACGAGTGGCCGATGCTCGTCAGGTAATTTTCGTCGAACAGATTTTTGACGAACAAGGTCAGGCTGTAACGGCCGTCAATCTGCTTGATGCCGATGCTGGCGTCGACCAGCGTATAGGCGGGCTGTTCCAGCAGCGGGTCCTGCTCGACCGAAAAGTTCATCGCGCTCTGGAAGTTCACGCCAACCTGCGCGAAACCGGCAAAGTCGGTGCCGGGAATGTCCGCCTCGTAACGCGGGGCGACGGTGATCTTCCACTTCGGGCTGACCGGCTGGGCCGCATCGCGCAGATTTTGCGTTGGGGTGACACCAGGGGCGGAGCGGTAGCAGATATTCGTCGGCTTGCCCGACAGGAAAGGGGCTGCCGCGTTGAACTGCTGCGGGCAGTTGAGGCCGTCAATGTCGATCCGCGCATCTGAATAGGTGACCGCGCCGGTCAGGCTGAAATGATCGTCGGGCCGTACGGTCGCTTCGATCTCGAACCCCTTGGTGCGCGACTTGCCTGCGTTGGTCGACGCGAACTGGACCACGCCCGCGGCGAGATCGGACCGGTTCGCCTGCACTTGAAGGTTCGTATAGTCCGCCAAGAACAGCGCGGTGTTAAAGCTCAGAACGCCGTCGGCGGTGCGACCCTTAAACCCGATTTCATAGGCGTTGACATGTTCTGGCTCCAGAACAGTCTGGTTGGCCAGGTCCGTGCCGATTTCCATGTCATAGCCCAGCCCCTTATAGCCGCGCGTATAGCTGGCATAGACCTGTGCATTGCGGCTGAATTCATATTGCAGGCCCGCCTTGCCGGTCACGGCCGTATCGCTCGCCGTGATCGATCCGCTGACCGGCGCATTGCCCGGCAGTACCGCGTCGCCCGGCACCAGCGGCGAAATGCGGCTACCGCTGTTGGTGCCCTTTTCATATTGCAGGCGCAGACCGCCGATCGCCTTCAGACCGCCGACGATACGATAATCGACCTGGCCAAAGACGGCGACGCTGTCCTGCTTCAGTCGGACATTGCTGGCCGACGACTGATAGATGGTGTTGGCAGGCGCGCAGGGCTGGCCAAAGGTGCCGGCGGTGCAACGTACGCGGCGGCGGTCGAACGGCCGCTTGATGTCGGAATGCATGTAAAACACACCGGCGACATAGTTGAGGTCGCCGCCACCATTATTGGCGATGCGCAATTCCTGGCTGAAGGCGCTCAGGTCCAACTGGCCGTGGTTCTGGCTCCAGTCGGCATAAGCGGCGGACGCGCCCACGAACAGCGGCACATTGCTGTTGATCCGCTCGATCGGCTGGTTCACGTCCAGATTATAGGATTGATAGGCGGAAATGGACGTGACCGTCGCGGCACCCAGATCCCAGTCGGCCTGCAACGAATAGGTCTGCTGGTCGCTGTTGGAATAGGTGACCGTCTCGTCATTGAGCGTGCGGTTGTTGCGGGTGGCGGTGATCGGGCCGACCAGCGCCTGGAGATTGGGGTTGGTAATCGCGATCCAGGTCGATGCGCAGCAATCCGCCTCCGTCTTGCGATATTCGCCTGTGAACAGCAGGTTCAGATTTTCGGTCGCATCCCATTCCAGCTTGCCACGCACACCCCAGGATTTTGAGCCATTGTCCCAACTGTCGGTGGCGATGTTGCGGGCAACGCCGCGCACGTCATTGTAGAAGCCGGTGAGGCGGGCGCGCAGCGTGTCGCTGATCGGGCCGGACACGGTGCCACGAGCGCGATATTCGCCATGTTCGGCGATGGTCGCTTCGCCACGGCCTTCAAATTCGCGCGAGGGGCGGGCGGTCGTCACGCTGATGACGCCGGCGGTTGCGTTCTTGCCGAACAATGTGCCCTGCGGACCGCGTAGCACTTCGACGCGCTCAATGTCGGCCAAGTCAGTAAAGCCCTGGGTCTGGCGCACCGCGACCACGCCATCGACCACGGTCGATACCGAGGATTCAACGCCCTGGCCGAACAGCGCAGTGCCGATACCGCGAATGCGGAAGCTGCTGTTGGTCGGCGTCGCGCCCTGCTGGAAGGTGAGCGACGGCACGGCCTGAACCAGCGAGCTGCTGTCATTGATCTGGCGGTTGGCCAGAGTGTCGGCGCTCACCGCAGTGACGGCCAGCGGCACGTCCTGCAGCCGCTCGGCGCGCTTCTGCGCGGTGACGACGATGTCGGTGCCGTCCAGCGGCTCCTGCGGCGCAGCGTCCTGCGCGATCACGGCGGCAGACATCATCGCGATGCTCAGGCTGAAAAGCGACACTGCGGCGCGGCGCATGGTCATGGCTTTGGAAAAACGCATATATCCTCCCCTGTCCGGCGCCTGTATCGACGCGCGGTCTTGCAACTATGAGTCCGACCAGCAGTTGCCCGCTCGGTTGTAGCGCTAAATCTTCCTGTGTAGCGCCAGAGTCAATATGATTATTTTAGCGCTACATTTTTTTGCGAATTGCGGATTTCTTGCAACAGCGCGCGGGTCATCCATTTGCAACCGTCAGGAATATAGAGTTAAACGGCATGTAAGGCGTGTCTGCGTCGGTTCAGGGAGTTTCCAGCCATGGCCCGTTTGGGGCGTCGTACCAGCCAGGCTATCACCATCCAGACCGTTGCGGAACGCGCCGGCGTGTCGGCCATGACCGTGTCCAACGTCCTTAACAACAGCCCGCGCGTGCGCCAGGCGACGCGGGACACGGTGATGGCGGCGGTGCGGGAACTCAACTATGTTCCCAACATGGCGGCGCGGGCGCTGGCCAGTGCCAGCGCGACGCGGATCGGATTGCTCTATCGGAACATCGAAAATGCGTTCCTCAGTTCCATATTGGTCGGCGCGCTGGATGCGACCAGCCGGCTTGGTGCGCAATTGCTGCTGCGCCCACTGGAAAGTGGCGATCCCAAAGAAATTGCCCAACAGATGCAGGGGCTGGTGGAAAGCGGCGCCCACGCGATTTTGATCGTCCCGCCCTATTGCGAGGTTGCCAATCGCCACGGCCTGACCCGCGACTTCCCCGTGCCGGTCGTGGCGATGTCACCGGGCGACATATTGCCGGGCGACCATATGGTGCGGATCGACGATTTCGGCGCAGCACGCGACATGACCACCTATCTGATCGGCCTGGGCCATCATGACATCGGTTTCATTCGGGGCGGCGCTGGTCATATGATCCACCGGACCCGGTGCGAAGGCTATCAGGCGGCGCTGCGCGACGCAGGGCTGCCGATCCGGCCGGACCTGATCGTGACCGGCGACATGAGCTTTGAATCGGGCCTTGCGGTCGGCGCGCAGCTGCTGGACCTGCAGGATCGGCCTACCGCAATCTTCGCCAGCAATGATGACATGGCTGCTGCGATCATCTCGCTCGCCCACAGGCGCGGGCTGGATGTGCCGCGTGACCTGTCCGTGGCAGGCTTTGACGACACGCCGATCGCAGTCAAAATCTGGCCATCGCTAACCACGGTCAAACATCCGGGCAAGGACATATCGGCGCAAGCGGCTATGCTCGCTGTCTCGCTCGCTAGAGGAGACCAGGAAGGCATAGCCGCGCCGACGGAGCAATATCTCGACCACCGTCTGGTCGTTCGCGAATCCACCGCAATGCTTGGGCAAGTCGATCAGAAACGATAGCCGACTGTCCCCATGACGTTGCGCGGTGCTCCCATAAAACAGTCGCCACGGGCAAGGCACGACGCATAATAACGGTTGTTGAGGAGATTGGTCGCGTTGAGCGCGAAGCGCCAGCTTTGCCAGTTGATCTCCGCCAGACCATCGACCGTAGTGCGCGCCGGGGTGACGATTGACCAGAGCGCATTGGTCGATATGCTCTTGCCGCTATAGACCACGCCCGCACCCAGGCGCAGTTGCGCGCCGTCGGCGACGCCAAAGCTCTTGGTCGACCAGAGCGAGGCGGTATGGCGCGGCATATAATCGAGGCTGCTATTCACTTCCGAACGCAGCTTGCTGTAGCCATAATTGGCGAGCAGCTCGAATTGGCCAGGCAGGGTGTGACTGGCCTCAATCTCAAAGCCCTTGGTTGTCAACTCGCCGGACTGGGTCGTGGCACCATTGGCCAGATAGAGGACGCGGTTGCGCTCCTTAATGTGGAAGGCGGTGACGGTGACCAGACTATTGGGGGCTGGCTGCCACTTCACGCCCGCCTCGAACTGGGTGCCGGTCTGCGGCTTGTACGGATCGCCGATGACACCGCCCGGACCGGTAAGGGAGCCGGCGATCGGCAGGAAGCTTTCGGTGTAGCTGAAAAAAGGCGATAGGCCCGCGCCGATCTCGCCGATGATACCCGCGCGGAAGGTGGTGGCAGTGTCCTTCTGGCCGGAGGAGCCAGTGACACGGTCGCGGCGTGCGCCCAGCACGACGGAGACACGATCGAAAAAGCGGATCTGGTCCTGCAAATAAACGCCCAGCTGCTTTTGCGATTCATAGGTGAAGGGGCCGGTCGGATCATAGGTTTGGAGCGCGTCCTGATCGATATCATAAAGATCGATCGTCTCGACCCCCAAGGCACCGCGCTTGCCGACCTTGTTCCAGCTATAATCAAGACCGACGAGCAGCTTATGCTCGATATTTGCGCCGGTGTTGAAGTTGAACTGGAGATTATTGTCGGTCGAAAAGACATTCATCCGCGCATCGCTGGCTTCTGCGTAGAGACCGATGGTGCGGCCGTCGGCTGCAAAAGGATTGGTCGGGTTGGAGTAGCTGTTCGCGTAGTGGGTCTTATATTCCAGGTCACTGTCGATATAGCGTGCCTTGACACTGAGCCGAACATAGTCGGAGAAAGTATGGGTGATGGCGCCGCCGCCCTGAATCGAGCGGCCATTATAGCGGTCCCAGCCCGGCTTGCCGACGAACGCATATTGATCGAGCTTGCCCGCCGGATAGGCATTGTTCGGCAGGAAGGTGCCGACGATCGGCAGGAATTGGGAGGTCGATCCGGTATCGTCCTCCTGATAGAGACCAGTCAGGACAATGTCGGTATCAGGCGTCGGCTGCCACCGGATCGACGGCGCGAACATCACGCGATCGTCGGGGACATGATCGACATAGGTGTCGGCATCGCGGACGCGACCGACGGCGCGGATGGCGAGAGTGTCGGCCAGGGCGAGGTTGACGTCGGCCAGCGCTTCCTTGCGGTCGAAGCTGCCATAGACCAGGCTGGCTTCGCCCCGCGTTTCAAAACCCGGCGTCTTGGACACCAGATTGACGAGGCCACCAATCGACCCCTGGCCGAACAGCACGGAGGCCGGGCCGCGCACGATTTCCACACGGTCGAAATTATAAGGGTCGGACGTGATGCTGGCATAATAAGAGAATATGTCGCGCATCCCGTCGCGGAATTGCAGCGCATCAAGGCCGCGCACGTTGAAGCCATCGACACGGGTGTCGCGGCCATAGGGATTGGCCAGCACGCCTGCGGCATATTTCACCGTGTCGCTGATGCTGATCGCGCCCTGCGCCAGATATTGGTCGGACGTAATGACCTTGATCGGCTGAGGCAGCTGGATCAGCGGCGTTTCGGTTTTCGTCCCGGCATTGGCGGCGGTGACGATGATCTGGCTTTCGCTATCGTCAAAAGAGGGTTGGGCAGCGTCGGGAGCCTGTTCTGCCGCATGAGCGGCTGTGCCGCAAAGGGCGATAAGCGCGGCGCCGCAAAGCGCGAAGGAGCGGGTGGCGGACATGGTTTCAGTTCCCTGTTGCAATTGATTCTCAGCAGGGAAAGCGCGTAACGCTATTAATATTCATTCGCAATATATAATTGGGAGACCGCCACTTTCTCGCGGGACACTATCTCGATGTCGATGTCTGTGGACCCAACCACGCACCTGGCCGTTATACCCGCTCCACATCGGGAGAGAGACTATGAAGCGTGCATCCACCCTGGCAGCGATCGTCGGTTTGAGTTTGGCGCTGGCCGCATGTGGCGGCAAGGGCGACGACAAACTGGGTGAACAGGCCCAGGAAGCGGCAGAGAACAAGGCCGACAAGATGGACGCCATGGCCGACAATATGAGCGGCACCGCTGAGGATATGATGCAGGCCAAGGCGGATGCGACGCGCGAAGCGGGCGATGCCCGCGAAGAGGCCATCGATGAATCCGACATCAACGCAGCTGCATTGACGCCTGCCGAGCGGGCGAAAGTCATCAACGGCAATTGATGTCGGCGCAATGCCAACCGACATGCTGCGTGGCATGTCGGTCAGCTTGCCACCATGTTCGGTGATGTGGCCATGGCGGCGTCCGCCTGGCCGGCGCAGCTTAGCGCATCAGTCCGGCGGTGCGCAGGGCGTCTTCGATAATCTTCTGAACGCTGCTTTTGGCTGCCGCGGTCGGCGGAGGTTGGATAGCCGACAGCGGTTCAAGTTTCGCCGCTTTTAACATCGGCAGATTGGGCGTTTCAGTTTTCATCGTGTTAGCGGTTTTGGATTTCGGCGTAGCTTTGCGGTCGCCCAGTATGTTCCAGGACGCGGCTATCCTGCGGGTCGATGAAATGCCCGCCTCCAGCATATGGGGCATTGGCGTCCCGCACGCATCATCCCCGGTGGTGGCGAGCGGCGTGCCATGGCCCATATTTGCAATCCGATAATCCTCTACCAAGGCGCGGCCTTTGGCGTCTTTCCAGATGCGGTGGCGATGACCGGCGACATTTTGCGTCGCGCTCGGCTTGTGATCCAGCCCATGAACCGACAACCATTGGGCGAGGATCGCATCGGCATTGCTGCTGTTGACGGTGGGGTCCGCCGCGCCGTGCCAGACAGAAACACGCGGCCAGGGACCGGCATGGTCGGTCGCGCCCCGCACGCGATCGCCAAGCTGAGCGCCACTGGATGGACCCGGTGTGCGCATCGCCTCCAGCGCTTGCGGGACATTGGACGCAGCACCAAAGGGCAGTCCTGCAATGATCGCGCCGCCAGCAAACAGCTCAGGATAGCTGGCCAGCAATATCGATGTCATGGCGCCACCGGCGGACAGGCCGGTCACGAATATGCGCGACCGGTCGATGCCATGAGTGTCGATCATGGTCTCGATCATCTGGCGGATCGAGAGGGCTTCGCCGCGATCGCGCCCATTATCAGCGGGCGAGAACCAGTTGAAACACAGATTGGGATTGTTGGCGCGCTGCTGTTCGGGGAACAGAAGGATGAAGCCATGCTCGTCGGCCAGTTGCGACCAGCCGGCACCACGATCATAGCCGTCCGCGGTCTGGGTGCAGCCATGCAGGACGACGACCAAAGCTGGCTTGCTGGCGACATGCGCGGGTATGTGACATTTCGCCTTCAACGCGCCCGGATTGCTGCCGAACGGTGCGAAATCCTGCAACCGGCCCGGTTCGTTCCGGTCCATGGGCGCGGCCGCGGCTGTCCGCATGGCCATCAATTGGGCAATATTGGTGGATAATTTTCTCATGACATGACCTCCGGCCTTGAAGAGCGGCCACATTGGCCATGATAGTCGGCGGCGGATTATGCTGCACTGCACAATATGGCTATCCGCGCCGATGCGACAAGGTGAGAGTTCAAAATTTATCGGTAATGCCGCTGAGTAAGGGCGGAGAGTTGTCGCAGCCCGGTGCGGTGCGCGGCCCTGTCGGCATATGGTTGCACCGGAAAGAAAAATGGCGGGGTCACCCCCGCCATTTCTGCATCAATGCTGCATCGAATGTTTGATGTCGCGCATTTCGTCATGCCCGGCCTTGACCGATGCATAGCTGGTTTCAATCACGCCGCGCACAGCCGGGCTTAGCTTCGTGTCCTCCAGCGCATCCTCAAACTTGGCCTTGATATGATCTTCGCCTGCCTCGACCTCGTTGATGATCGCCTTGTCATCATGGCCGGTGACCACGGACTTGAGGTTCAGGAACATGCGATGCGCCCCGGCGAGCAGCGTGCCGTCATCTTCCGGGTTGCCGCCCAGTGCGGTCACCTGCTGCTGCAGGCGGGTGGCGATGGCGCGCCGTTCGCTGGCCCGGCTGGTGAAGAGCGCGGTAAAGCGGCTATTCTCGCTGTCCTTGGCCGCTTCGGTATAGCCATCGGCGCTGTCGATGGTCGTAGCGATCAGGCCGTTAAGGGTCGAAACATCGTGGCTGTTATCGGACATAGGAATTTCCTCTTATAGGGGGTGGCAGTCACCGCGGCGGTTGGCGACTGCCTGGTCCATCAACGACGATCCTTCGTGAAAGTCGCATCGATTGCGCCCCGCTTAACCTCCATCAGTATGATTTTTCGTCGATCGACTGCACCTCGTCGGTGTGAACGTCGAACCTGACGAGATTTGTCGGCCCAAAGGCCGTGGTCAGCGCGACATCGGTTGCGTCGCGACCCCGCGCCATCAGGATGCGACCGATGCGGGGCCGGTTGTGGCGGGCGTCGCGCGTGTACCAGTTGCCGTCGATATAGACGTCGAACCAGGCGCTGAAATCCATCGGCGCATCGACGGGCGGGATACCGATGTCGCCCAGATAGCCGGTGCAATAGCGCGCCGGGATATTCATGCAGCGGCAAAGGGTGACGGCCAAATGCGCAAAATCGCGGCACACGCCACGTTTTTCCTGAAAAGCGTTCCAGGCGGTCATGTCGGACCGGGCATGATGATAGCCAAATTCGATATGGTTGTGGGCGAAATCGACTATGGCATCGACCCGCGCCTTTGCCGTCGTGTAGTGCGCGAAATTGCCCCAGGCGAACGCCATCAACCGGTCCGTCTCGCAATAGCGGCTGCCCAGCAGGAACGGCATCACCGCATCGGGCAATTCCTCGACTGGCGTGTGCGGACCATCTGGAGCCGGCACATCCACCTCACCGCTATCCTCGATCACGAAATCGCATGACAGGGTAACGCCGCCCGCCGGAATGGTGAGGCGCGTCGCGACATTCCCGAAGTCATCCTCGAAATGGTAGAGCGGCACGTCGGGGCTGGTCATCAGCCGCTGGGGCGTGCGCAGGTCGAGATGGCGGGAGGGATGCAGGCTGAGCATCGCCATCATCGCGGTCTTGTTCTGGGTTTCAAATCTGATTTCATATCCGCAGCGGATCAGCATGGAGGGGACTTTCCTGAAGTGCCGACAGGGCGGCCGTTATTGGCTTTGGGTGGCGCAGGACGACGCAGTCCGGGGATCAGTGCAGACCGGGGTGCTGGCCAAATGTCTCTGGCAAGTGCATCAAGGTGGCATGGTCGCACAGGAAAGCCCAATGCCGATCGCGAGTGCGGATGACAGGAAGGATCGTCAGCATGGTCATGGGGGAGGATCCTGATGGCCAAAGGCGTGGCAAACGAGCTATTGGGTCTGAACGATCCGGCACCGTTCGGGCTGTTAAACGCAGCAGGCGCGTCCCCGTTCCTGCTGATCGGCGATCATGCCGGGGCGGCGATACCAGCGGCGCTGGGTGATCTGGGCCTGGGCGTAGCCGACCGCGGCCGCCACATCGCCATCGACATTGGCGTCCATGGTCTGGGCGATAGGTTGGCCGAGCGGCTTGATGCGCCCTTTCTGCACCAGATTTATTCGCGTTTGGTTATTGATTGCAACCGCGATCCCGCGCGGGATGACGCGATTTCTGCGGTGTCCGACGGCAGCCGGATCAGCGGCAATGAAGCGCTGGGCGAAGCTGCGCGCGCTTCGCGGGTTGCGGCGATCCACATGCCTTATCATCAGGCGATCAGTGACATGATCGACGCGCGGAGCGCTGCCGGTCGTGATACGATCCTGCTATCGCTCCACAGTTTCACGCCGGTCATGGGCGGGATTGCCCGACCGTGGGAGGTGGGTGTCCTGCACTGGCGCGGTCGCACCGATTTTGCCTATGCCATGCTGGCGGCGTTGCGCGACACAGCGACCCTTACCGTGGGCGACAATGTCCCCTATGCTATGGATGCGACAGACTTTACCGTTCCTTTCCATGCCTTTCCCCACGACATTGCCTATGCGGAGATAGAAGTCCGGCAGGATTTGATCGCCAGTATCGAGGGACAACTTCTCTGGGCCGATCATTTGGCGCACGCCGCAGAAGACGCTTTGCAACGCATCAGTTGATGGCGAATCCGCATCATGTGTCTGGCCAATATGGCTTGTGCTAGCGCTGGCAACCATCTATTCCAATGCCATGCCAGACCCAGAAATCATGGCGCTGCAAGTCGCGCGGGACGATGATGTAGCCGTTGCGTTGATGCCGCTCGTGCCGGGGCAGGTGGTTGCCATCGGTGATCGCGAAGTGACCATTGTCGACGCGATCGCGCCGGGCCACAAATTTGCCGTTCATGACATATCCGTCGGTAGCGCCGTCCGTCGTTATCGTGCGCCGATCGGCACTGCGACTCGGCCGATCGGCGTAGGTGAGCATGTGCATAGTCATAATGTGCAGACAGCTCTGCGCGGTGAACTGGCCTATGACTATGTGGCCAAGCCTGTAGAGGTTGTCGAAACGCCGGGCGATACGGTGCCCGGCTTTAACGGCTATGTCCGGCAGGACGGCAGCGTCGGTATCCGCAATGAAATCTGGATATTGCCCTCGGTCGGCTGCGTCGGCCGTCTGGGCGAAAGGCTGGCGCGCTGGGGTGAAGGTCTGGTCGGCGCCCATGTCGATGGCGTCCATGCGTTCAACCATCCCTTTGGCTGTTCGCAACTGGGCCATGATCTGGAAGGTACGACAGCGATCCTTGCTTCGCTGGCGCAAAACCCCAATGCAGGCGGCGTGCTGATTGTCGGGCTGGGATGCGAATCCAACCAGCTCGACCTGATATTGGCGCAGATCCCGCCAGAAAAGCGGGCGCGGGTCCGCACTGTGCGGGCGCAGAGCGAGCAGGATGAATTTGCCGCGGGTAAAGCGGCGTTGGAAGCGCTCGCCGATCTGATGGCACAGGATGTGCGCCAGTCTGTGCCGCTGTCGGCGCTGCGGCTGGGGGTCAAATGCGGTGGCTCCGACGCGATGAGCGGCCTGACCGCCAATCCGCTGATCGGCCGGATGGCGGACGCGGTCACCCAGGCGGGTGGCACGGCGGTCCTGACCGAAATCCCTGAAATGTTCGGCGCGGAACAGTTGCTGCTGGCGCGGGCGGAGAATGAGGCTGTTTTTGATCGGCTGACGCAAGTGGTCAATCGCTTCAAACGCTATTTTCTGGACCATGGTGAGCCGGTGTCGGAAAATCCCAGCCCCGGCAATATCGCAGGCGGCATCACCACGCTGGAGGAGAAATCGCTCGGTGCGGTGCAAAAGGGGGGGCTGGCACGCGTCGTCGATGTGATCGACTATGGCCATATCGCAACCCGGCACGGGCTGACGATATTGGAGGCGCCGGGCAATGACGCGGTATCGACGACGGCGCTGGCGGCAGCGGGCGTGACGCTGACGCTGTTTTCCACGGGCCGTGGCACCCCGCTCGGCAGTCCGGTGCCGACGATGAAGATCGCGTCCAACACTGCGCTGGCAGCGGCCAAGCCGGGCTGGATCGACTTTGACGCCGGGATGGTTCTGACCGACGGCATGGATGCCGCCGCGGACGCCTTGCTGGATTGCATCGTCGCGGTCGCCAGTGGCGCGCAGGCCTGTAATGAGCGTAATGACGAACGCTCCATCGGCATCTGGAAACGCGGCGTTACCCTTTAGGCGCGCGCAACGCTCCCTATACAAACGGCCATTTGAGCGGCATGGCAGAATGTATGGAATCACCTCATCAGACGTTGGACGAGCTGGGCTGGCGCGCCTTTTTCAGCGCGCAAGTCCCAGAGGCTGACGACAACGCGGGCAAGCCATGTCGCGTAATGGCAGTGCATCGCGGCAAGATCGCGGTGGCAGGCGAGGGCGGGGCGCTCGATATCCAGCCCGGCTTTGGCGATGGCCTGGCGGCGGAGGATCATCCCACCGTCGGCGACTGGGTATTGGTCGATCCTGCCACGCTTCAGATCACGCAAATTCTCCGGCGCGCCAACCTGTTCAAGCGGCGTGCACCCGGCGGTGACCAGAAAACCCAGCTGATCGCGGCCAATGTCGACACGCTGTTCATCGTCGCGTCCTGCAATCAGGATTTCAGCATCCCCCGGCTGGAGCGCTATCTGATCCTGGCGCGCGAGGTGGGCGTGCATCCCGTGATCATCCTGACCAAGACCGATCTGACCGACACGCCAGAGGCTTTCGCGGCGGCGGCGCGTGACTTGCAGCCGGAATTGCAGGTGGAAACCATCAATGGCAAAGACCCCGCCAGTGCGGCGCGCCTCTCCGATTGGTGTGGCAAAGGGCAGACCGTCGCGCTGGTGGGATCGTCCGGCGTTGGCAAGTCCACGCTGGTCAACACGTTACGCGGATCGGACAGCATCGCGACGCAGGATGTTCGCAAGGCCGACGGCACCGGGCGGCATACCACGACAGTGCGGGAGATGCACCGGCTGCATCAAGGCGGCTGGTTGCTCGACACGCCGGGGATGCGCGAGTTGCAACTGACCGACGTAGCGTCAGGCTTGGCTGTCGTGTTTGCCGACATAGTCGAGGCGGCGGAGCAGTGCCGCTTTTCCGATTGCGCCCATAAAGGTGAACCGGGGTGCGCGGTTCAGGCGGCGATCGCGAATGGCAGGCTGACACCCGCCCGTCTGGATCGCTGGCGCGCACTGGTGGCGGAAGAAACCTATAACAGCGCCAGCCCCGCCGAACGCCGCGCATTGGATCGTATCGCAGCGGCGGCGGCAGCCAAGCGAAAATGAGACGCGATCCGCTGCATTGAGCGGCATAATGTCAGCCGCGACTGATGATAATGACTTGCAATATGCAGTAACGGCGATATGGGATCAGCGATGTTCCATTGAGGTCTTGCCATGTCATCCCGATCACGCCGCTGGATACGCATAGCGCTCGCCGGACCGGGGGCGGTGATCGTGGCGCTCGTCATGATGGCGGGCATGGCGCTGTGGCTGCCCGGCGGGGCGGCGGGGATCGATAATCTTGTGCTCCCGCTGATATTGGTGCCGCTGATCTGGGCGGGGCTGTTCTTCCACGCCTGTCTTGACCGGCGGCTCGGCCGGGTCGCGATCGTGGCCGGGGGGCTATTAGCGATCCATGGCGGTCTGATCGCGCAGAAATTTAGCGCAACACAACCCGTCGCAACGGAGAACCATCGATGATCCACCTGCCCAAGGATGAAACCAAGGCGATGGTCGCGGTGCATGGCTGGTCGGGCATCTTGCTTGGCCTGCTGCTCTATGCGGTGGTACTGACTGGTACGGCGGCGGTGTTCGCCGAGGAGATCGGCATCTGGTCCGCGGGCCATATCACGTCGCAATCGGCGTTCGAGCGGCCGATGGCGGACACGATGCGGACACTGGGCGATCGCACGCCCAAGCAATATCATGAAGCTGTCGACCTGTTCGAGGTGCGTGACCATGACCTGGGTGCTTTCTTCCACCGGCATGAGGTGGACAAGGGCGAACTGATCAGCCGGGGCATCTTCTATGTCGTCGGCAAGGATGGCCGCGTCACCCACAGTCAGCAGGGGACGGACGAGGATGTATACGGCCCGCGCAACGACAATGCGCTGAGCAGCTTCCTGGTCGATACCCATGTGCGGCTCCATGTCCCCAATCCCTGGGGGCTGTTGCTGACCGGGATCGTCGGCCTGTCGATGCTGGTCGCCGCGGTATCGGGCCTGCTGATCCATCGCCATCTGTTCAAGGATATCTTCACGCTGCGGCGCAAGGCGAACCCGGTGCTGGTCAATCGCGACCGGCACAGCGTGGCTGGCACATGGAGCCTGCCCTTCGCCTTCATCCTGGCCTTTACCGGCAGCTTCTTCTCCTTCTTCGGCACGATCGGCGTGCCGATCGTTGCGATGGCGGCCTTTGGCGGGGATGTCGTCGCGCTGACCGAGGCGGTCTATGGCACCCCCGGCAAGCCCGATCCCCGGCCCGCTGCCATCGGCGATTTTGATCGTATCACCAGCGATGCGATTGCGCGGGCAGGCGCGATCCCGACCTTCGTCGCGGTCGAGAATTACGGGCGGGCCGATGCCAAAGTAACAACTTACCACCCGCCCAAAAGCGGCGGCCTTGCCCCCATTTCGCTGCTGTACGACGGCGCGACCGCGCGCTTTAATCAGGTCAAGCCACTGATCGGTCCCGCGCCATCCGCGGGCGGCACGCTGGCCGCGATCATGTCGCCGCTGCACTTTGGCAATTTCGCCGGGATGCTGTCGAAGGCGATCTGGTTCGGCTTGGGCTTTGCCATGTGCTATGTCACCTATACCGGCATCCGTCTCTGGCTGGTACGGCGGGAGGAGGGCGCTCGGTCGCTGGGCTGGCTTGATCGTTCGCTGGTCATCGTCGGGCTGGGCCTGCCGGTCGCGCTGCTTGCTTCGACCGCTGCCTTCCTTGTCGCCATGCCGATGGGCAGCGCGACCTACTGGACGCCTGCCAGTTTCCTGATTGCGTCCGCCGTCATCATCCTGGCCGGGTTCCTGTGGCCGACCAGCACCGCCTTCGCGCGTGTGCTGCAAGGGGCGATGGCGGTCATCATGCTGGTCCTGCTGCCGCTGCGCCTGCTGACCGGTGGCCCCGGCTGGGCGAGCGCAATGGCGGCGGGGCAGCCGGTCATCGTCGCGCTGGATCTGGCTTTTCTGCTGACCGGCGGCTGGTTGCTATGGTCGGTTCTTCGGACCAGCCAGAACCGCCGGAGCGCTGGGCATCGTGTCTTGCAGGCTGCGGAATGATGGCCGTGCTGATCGCCGCGATTGCTGTTTCCGCCGGACTTCTGGCGCTCCTGTGCCTACGCGATCCCAAACGACGGCGGAGCATCAAATTGCCCGGCGCGGTGCAGGGGACGACCGCGCGCCGAATTCTTGCCGCCGCCAGCCTGTTGCCGGGGGCTGTCTTTGTCCTGATGGGCGATGCGGCGGCGTTTCTGCTGTGGCTCGGCGGCTATGCTGTGGTCGGCTGGCTCGTCACCCTCGCCTTTTCCGCATGGACTAGAGCGCGCTGCGTTTAATCGGACGCCAGTCGCGCGCTCTAGTTTTTTGTTTTCGCATCGTTTTTAGCGGAAAACCGGTTCCCACTTTTCCGCACGACGCTCGAAACGCATTGAGGCTAGCCACCAATAAGGCGTGCCTATTGCGCGATGATCCTGACTGCGAAGGCCGCCGCCGCCGCCCGTGTCTCCACCCCCAGTTTCTCGAAAATCTGCTCCAGATGCTTGTTCACCGTGCGGGGGCTGATCACCAATATCTCGCTGATGACGCGGTTGGGTTTGCCATAGCTGATCCATAGCAGCACTTCGGCTTCGCGCTGGGTCAGGGCGAAATGGCTTTGCAGCCGGGCAATGTCGGCCTGCGGGTCCAGATGATTGAGGCGGATGAGGGTTTCGCCGGCGCGCGGGCGGCCGACGATGATCAGTTCCACGGTATCGCCGCCGGGGCTATCGGTCTTGACCGTGGTGCCTGCGGGCAGATCGTCGGGCAGCAGGCGGGCGACCGGCGTCCGCAGCATCACGGGTAGTGCAGCGTCGGTGCGCAACCAGCCGGGTTCGAGCGCTTCCATGAGTTTGTCCGCGCCGGGCGTCCGCCACGACAGCGCGCCGTCATTGCCCACCGCGATCAGGTTGCGGCCGGTCGCGTCGAGCGCATAATGCCCCCCCTGCGTCTTGCGCGCATTGGCCATATGGACGCGGACGCGGGCGAGCAATTCCTCGACCACGATCGGCTTACGCACATAATCGACGCCGCCCGCCTCCAGCGCATGGACGACATGCTCGCTTTCGGTAAGACCGGTCATGAAGATGATCGGCACCGCCGCGCCGCGCGGCATATGCTTGATCGCGCGCGTGGTTTCAAAGCCATCGAGGCCCGGCATCACTGCGTCCATCAGGATCAGGTCGGGCGTTACATGGGCGAGCAGTTCGAGTGCCGCTTCGCCGCTGGTGGCGATGAGGACGGAGATGTTGGCCGCCTCCAGCGTGTCGGTCAGGAAACGGAGCGATTCCGGCGTGTCGTCGACGACAAGGACGGTGTCGCGGTGAGGGATAGGGGTATGGGTAGGGGGAGTGGTCATTTGACGGCCCTTATGATTTTTATCAGCCCCTTGAGGTCGAAACGGTCGAGATGGGCGAGCATCCGGGCGGTGAGCGGCTGAGCCTCCGGCACGGCCTCTTCGAGCGCCCGGATGCTCGATTCGATGCCGCGCACATGGCCGATGATCGCCTTCTGCTCGATATCGGCCAGGATGGGCAGCGCGTCCTCTGGCAGGATGGGCAGGTCAAACTCGTCGGGCGCTGGCGCAGGCGGCAACGGGGCGTCCCCGGTCCAGCGGATATGGAGCTGATCGGCGATCGCATCCAGCAGCGCGTCGAGATCGACCGGCTTCATCAGGAACATGTCATGCGCCGCCTGCCCGTCCCCGCCGCGATGATATTCATGGGCGTTGGCCGACACCATGATGATCCGCACCGTCCCACCCAGTGTTGCGCGTAGCGCCCGGCTGATGTCCCAGCCGGATTCGCCGGGCATCGAGATGTCGAGCAGGATGATGTCGGGCGCGTCGCGGGCGGCGATCTCCAGCCCCGCGCGGCCGCTCAGCGCCTCCATCACGGTGAAGTCGAGCGGTTCGAGCAGCCCGCGCAGCACCGCAACCTGCGCCGGATCATCGTCGATCAGCAATATCTTGCGGCGATCGCCGACATAGCCCGAAATTCGGTCCACTGGTGGCGCGTCCTCCACCGGGTTGGCGACATGGCCCAGCATCAGGCGGACGGTGAACTGTGTCCCTTTCCCCGCTTCACTGACGACGGACAGGTCGCCGCCCAATATCTGCACCAGCGCCTGGGTGATGGAGAGGCCAAGGCCGATCCCCTTTTGCCGTTGCGCGTCGGGGTTGCTGCCACGATCGAACGGGTCGAACACGCGCTTCAAATCATCAGGCGCAATGCCGATGCCGGTGTCGATAATGTCGAAGGTCGCCATCTGGCTGCGATAGGCGACGCGGAAGGTGACGGAGCCGGTGCGGGTGAATTTGATCGCGTTGGACAGCAGGTTGATGAGTATCTGGCGCAGGCGCTTCTGGTCGGTGCGGACGAAATCGGGCAGCTGGGCGGGGCGCTCGAACAGGAAATCGATGCCCTTCGACTGCGCCTGCGGGCGAAACATGTTGGCGATCTGATCGACAAAGGGGGCCAGGCGCACGGTTTCGCTGCTGATGCGCAGCACGCCGCTTTCGACCTGGCTGATGTCCAGCAGCCCTTCGACCAGATTGGTGAGATGCTCGGCGCTGCGGCGGATGATCTTGGCGGCTTCGACGGGCGCAATGTCATGGCCGCGCTCCATCAGTTGCGCGTAGCCGTAGATGGAGTTTAAGGGCGACCGGATTTCATGACTGACGCTGACGAGATAACGGCTCTTGGCGGCATTGGCGGATTCTGCGGCCTCCTTGGCCTTTTGCAGCTGCGCGCCGGTGACGTCATGGGCGATCACCTCTTCCATCAGCTTCTGCACATGATGCTCGCTTTCCTGCATCGCGGAGCGGCGGCTTTGATGGGCCAGCACGATCATCCAGGCGATGACTCCGCCAAACAGGGAGAAGAGCAGGAACAGCCCCAGCATGAGGCCGGACATCTCCGCAGCGATGTTCGGCATCCAGCGACCGATCTGCCAGTTGATGCCGCCCAGCAAGGCGGCATTGGCGATGGTGATGGCGGCCATGACGGCGAAGAAATGACCCACGGGCGTGTGGACATAACGGGCTATGCGTTGCGGCAGCAGATGTTCAAGCCAGCGCGCGGCCTGTTGGGTCGCGCGGCTGTCGCTCTTGCAGCGATCATGGCAGCGTGCCTCCAGCGTACAGCAGAGCGAACAGATCGGCGCGGCATACATGGGGCAATGCGCCATGTCGACCGGCTGGAAGCTGTTTTCGCAGATGATGCAGCTGTTGGCGTCGTCCCCCTCCGTCGCCTCGGCGCGGCGGGCGATATAATAGCGGCCATGGGTGACGAGCGCGATCAGCGGTGCGGCGGTGAAGGCGACGGCCATGCCGATGACCGGCGCGAAGGCCTGCGCCACATCGCCCAGCAGGCCCAGATGCGCGCAGCCTGATATCAGGATCGACAAGAGCATCGCGCCGATGCCGACCGGGTTGATGTCATAGAGGTGTGCGCGCTTGAATTCGATGCCTGCGGGGGAGAGGCCGAGCGGCTTGGAGATCATCAGATCGGCGGCGAGCGCCCCGATCCAGCCCGCCGCGGCGGTGGCGTAGAGGATCAATATCGCCTCGATCGCGTCGAAAATGCCGACTTCCATCAGCAATAGTGCGAGCAACACGTTGAAGATCAGCCACACGACGCGGCCGGGATGGCTGTGGGTCAGACGGGCGAAGAAATTGGACCAGGCGATCGACCCGGCATAGGCATTGGTGACGTTGATCTTGAGCTGGCAGATGATGACGAACAGCCCGGTCAGCACCAGCGAAAGTCCGGCATGGCCCGACATGGCGGTGAAGATCGCGTGGAACATCGCCGTCGGGTTGGAGGCGTCACTGGCCAAAGCCGCGCCGCCGATCAGATAATGGGCGAGCCAGGAACCAAGCAGCAGCTTCATGCCGCCGATCAGCGTCCAGCCCGGCCCCCCGGCCAGCATCGCCGCCCACCATTTGCCTTTGCCGATCTTTTTGGCGCTAGGCAGGAAGCGCAGATAATCCGCCTGCTCGCCGATCTGGGGGAGGAGAGAGAGCAGGGTGGACAGCGCGAAGCCGAAATAGAGCAGGCTGACGCTGCCATCTTTCGCGCCCAACTGGCCAGTGAAGCGGGACCATTCCGCCAGCGCCGAAGGGCCGGACCAGAGGATATAGGCGATCGGCGCAATTTGCAGCGCGATCCAGATGCCCTGCGTCGCATTCTGGAACCGGGTGATGGCGCTCATGCCGTAGAGAGCAATCGGAATGACGATGAGGGCGCTCACCAGATAGGCGACGCTCATCGCCATGCCGGTCATCGCGGTCAGCGCGACCGCCATGATCGTCGCTTCGACCGAGAAGAGCAGGAAGGTGAAGCTGGCGTAGATCAGCGAGGTGAGGGTGGAACCAAGATAACCGAACCCTGCGCCGCGCGTCAGCAGATCGATGTCCAGCCCATGTTTGGCCGCGTGATAGGCGATGGGCAGGCCGATGACGAACATCAGGGCGACGGCGGCGGCGATGGCCGCGACGCTGTTGGCAAAGCCATAGGTGAGCGTAATCGACGCGCCGATCGCTTCGCAGGCGAGGAAGGCGGTCGCGCCGATCGCGGTGTTGGCGACCTGCCCCGCCGACCAGCGCCGGGCGTTGTCGGCGGTGTAGCGCAGGGCATAATCCTCCAATGTCTGGCTGGCGACCCATTTATTGTAGAGCCGCTTTTCGCGCAGGACATAGGCGGCGCGATCCATCAGATCGCGGCAGGGTAGGGGCGCAGCCCGCCAGTGGAGACGATGAAGTCGATGACCGCAGCCAGCCCGATATTGTCCTTGAGGTTGGTGAACAGGAACGGGCGGTCGCCGCGCATCTTCTTCGCGTCACGGTCCATCACGCCCAGATCCGCGCCGACCAGCGGGGCCAGGTCGATCTTGTTGATGAGCAGCAGGTCCGACCGGGTGATGCCGGGGCCGCCCTTGCGCGGAATTTTGTCGCCCGCCGACACGTCGATGACATAGATGGTGATGTCGGCCAGTTCGGGGCTGAAGGTCGCGGCCAGATTGTCGCCGCCGCTTTCGATGAAGATGAGTTCAAGGCCGGGAAATTTGCGGTGCATCGTGTCGACGGCGGCCAGATTGATGCTGGCATCCTCGCGGATCGCGGTGTGCGGGCAGCCGCCGGTTTCCACCCCCATGATCCGTTCAGGCACCAGCGCGCCGGATCGGGTGAGAAACTCCGCATCCTCGCGCGTGTAGATGTCGTTGGTGATGGCGGCGATATTAAAATGATCGCGCATCGCCTTGCACAGCCGGTCGGTCAGCGCGGTCTTGCCGGAGCCGACCGGGCCGCCAATGCCGACGCGCAGGGGACCGTTATGAGAGGTCATGATCGGAACAACCTTGTATAGAGTGTTTCGTGGGAAAGGCTGGCGAGTTCGAGGTCTGGCGCGGCAGTGCCGAGATCGTCGAGCGACGTGTGGAGCGCCCTCTCTGCAATGGCTGGAATGGCCTGGGATAGCGCGGCCAGCGCCAACTGGCCATCGGTCTGGCCAAGCGGCACGAGCCGTACGCCCGCCGAGACAAGGTTGGCGGCGGTCGCGTGCAGCCAGCCGTGCAGCGCGGGCTCCAGTGGAATGGCGTGGACGGCGCAGGCCAGCGCCATGACGGTGGCATGGGCGATGGGGTGATCGCCGTTGCGCGCCGCGAAAGAGTCGAGTGCGGGGTGCGGCCATGCCCGCCGCGTGACCGACAGGAAGGAGCCACCCTGCTGGCGGCTTTCGAGCGCGGTTTCGCTGCTGCCGCGAAAGGCGGCGGCGAGTTCGGACAGGGCGTCGAACATTGCCTCATCATGCGCGGCGCGGTGGGCGTGAACGAACAGCACAGCATCGATCCAGCCGCCGCCCCGTGCCAGCACCGCCTCGACATAGGCGGTGACATGGCCAGCTGTGGTGATGCGGCCATCCTCGACCGCGGTTTCCAGGCCATGGCTGTAGGTGAAGCTGCCCACCGGATAGGAGGGCGAGGTCCAGGCCAGCAGGCGGTGGAGCGCGGCGTCAGCCAGCATGATCGTGATGATGATCGTGGGAATGATCATGCCCGTGATGATGGTGCCCGCCGCCGCCGGAATATGCGCCGCCTTCGGGGGTAAAGGGGGCGTGGATTTTCGTGACGGTCGCGCCCAGCCCCTCCAGCATCGCGTTGATGACATGATCGTCGCGCACGCGGATCGCGTGGGGGTGCAGTTCGGCGGGCATATGGCGGTTGCCGATATGCCAGGCGAGGCGGATCATCGCGGAAGGATCGGCGGCGGTGACCTCGACCAGCGCTTCGGGTGCGGCGAGGATTTCGACCAGCCGCCCGTCGGACAGTTGCACCGCATCGCCATGATTCAGCACCGTCGCACGGGCCAGGTCGAGCAGGAACAGCGTGCCATGGTCGGCAGTATAGACCCAGCGACGGCGGTGGCGCGCGTCATGGTCCAGCATGATATGGTCGGCGGCGGGGCCGGACCAGTGGCCGTGGGGGAGGACGGTGTGGGCGGTCAACATGATGTAATCACTCCATCATTCCCGCGAAGGCGGGAACCCACCTCCCACCCCATCCCCAGATGCGAGGCCCGGAGATGGGTCCCCGCCTTCGCGGGGATGAAGGGTGAAGGGCGGTTAGGGTAGCTTGTCAAAACAGGAAATATCTCTGCGCAAACGGCAGCACGCCTGCCGGTTCGCACGTCAACAATTCGCCATCCGCCCGCACCTCATAGGTTTCGGGATCGACCTCGATATGCGGCATCGCATCGTTCAATAGCATCGACGCCTTGCCGATCCCCCCGCGCGTGTTGCGCACTGCCTCCAATGGCCGCGCCAGTTGCAACCGCTCGCCAATCCCGTCCGCTATCCCCGCAGCCGACACGAAATGCACTGCCGACAGCGCGCCCGCCCGACCCAGTGCGCCGAACATCGGCCGGTAGTGGACCGGCTGGGGCGTAGGGATGCTGGCATTGGGATCGCCCATCGGTGCGGTCGCGATGCTGCCGCCCTTGATCACCAGATCGGGTTTTACCGCGAAGAAGGCAGGGGACCACAGCACCAGATCGGCGAGTTTCCCCACCGCGATCGACCCGACGATATGGCTGATGCCATGGGCGATCGCCGGGTTGATCGTATATTTGGCGATATAGCGTTTGGCGCGGAAATTGTCGCTGTCAGCATCGTCCGATCCCAAAGACCCGCGCTGCTGCTTCATCTTGTCGGCGCTCTGCCAGCAGCGGATGATGGTTTCGCCGACCCGCCCCATCGCCTGACTGTCCGACGACATCATCGAGAAAGCGCCCAGGTCGTGGAGAATATCTTCCGCCGCGATCGTCTCCTTGCGGATGCGGCTGTCGGCAAAGGCGACATCCTCGGCAATGCGCGGGTCGAGATGGTGGCACACCATCAGCATGTCGAGATGTTCCTCGATCGTGTTGACGGTATAGGGCCGGGTCGGGTTGGTGGAGGAGGGCAGGACATTGGGCAGCCCCGCCAGCTTGATGATGTCGGGCGCATGACCGCCGCCCGCACCCTCGGTGTGGAAGGCGTGGATGGTGCGGCCCTTGAACGCGCCGATCGTGCTTTCGACGAAGCCCGCTTCGTTCAGCGTATCGGTGTGGATCGCGACCTGAATATCAAACTCGTCCGCGACCGACAGGCAGCAGTCGATCGCGGCAGGGGTGGTCCCCCAATCCTCATGCAGTTTCAGGCCGCACGCCCCCGCGCGGATCATTTCGACCAGCGCGGCGGGCTGGCTGGCATTGCCCTTGCCCATCAGGCCGAAATTCATCGGCATGGTTTCCAGCGCCTGCAACATCCGCCCGATATGCCAGCTGCCCGGCGTGCAGGTCGTCGCCAGCGTGCCATGCGCCGGGCCGGTGCCGCCGCCCAGCATGGTGGTGATCCCTGCGTTGAGGGCTTCTTCCACCTGTTGCGGGCAGATGAAATGGATATGCGCGTCGATGCCTCCTGCGGTCAGGATACGGCCTTCGCCTGCGATAATCTCCGTGCCGGGACCGATGGGAATGGTGACGCCCGGCTGGACGTCCGGGTTGCCCGCCTTGCCGATCGCGGCGATGCGCCCGTCGCGGATCGACACGTCCGCCTTGATAATCCCCCAATGGTCCAGGATCAGCGCGTTGGTGATGACCGTGTCGGGCGCGCCGTCCGCGCGGCTCATCTGGCCTTGCCCCATGCCATCGCGGATCACCTTGCCCCCGCCGAACTTCACCTCCTCGCCATAGACGGTCAGGTCGTCCTCGACCCGGATGAGGAGGGAAGAGTCGCCCAGCCGCACCCGGTCTCCGGTGGTGGGGCCGAACATCCCGGCATAGGCGCGACGGGGGATGGTTACGGGCATAATGCTTCCTTCTTCCCCGTTCGGGCTGAGCGAAGTCGAAGCCTTCTACTGAGCGGAGCGAAGTGGCTTCGCTTCGCTCTGCCGACCCCTTCGACTTCGCTCAGGGCGAACGGAGAGAGAAACGTTCTCACAATGCCCCCATCACATCGCCGCGAAAACCGATGACGATCCTGTCCCCCGCATAAGGGATCAACTGCACGTCGCGACTCTGCCCCGGCTCGAAACGCACGGCGGTGCCGGACGCAATGTCCAGCCGATAGCCGCGCGAAACCTCGCGATCGAACAGCAATGCCGGGTTCGTCTCGGCGAAATGATAATGGCTGCCCACCTGGATCGGCCGGTCGCCGCTATTGGCGACGGTCAGGTTGATAGGCACCCGCCCTGCGTTCAGGATGATTTCGCCGGGGGCGGGGATGATTTCGCCGGGGATCATGCGCTATTCCTCCACGACCGTTCGGGCTGAGCGAAGTCGAAGCCCTCGCCTGAACGAAGTGAAGGGGCTTCGACAGGCTCAGCCTTGCCCTTCGACAAGCTCAGGGCGAACGCGGGGGTAGAGGCAAGCGCGTTGTTACTCACCGGATCGGCCGATGCACGGTGACGAGCTTGGTGCCGTCCGGGAAGGTTGCTTCGACCTGAATGTCGTGGATCATCTCGGCAATGCCGTCCATCACCTGGTCGCGGGTCAGGACATGACCGCCGCTGGCCATCAGCGCGGCGACCGACTGGCCGTCGCGCGCGCCCTCCACCACATGGTCGGTGATCAGTGCGATCGCTTCGGGATGGTTCAGCTTCACCCCGCGCGCCAGCCTATGCCGCGCGACCATCGCGGCCATCGCGACCAGCAGCTTGTCCTTTTCGCGCGGCGTCAGGTTCATGGGATCAACAGTAGCAGATGGTGGGCATGGAGGGCGATAGGCCGAATATCGCGGCGCGCAACACGCCCGCCGCGCGCATCACATCCTTGCGCAGCGCCTGCGCGTCGTTGCGGGTCAGGCGCAAGATCAGCAGCCCGTCAAAGCTGGTCGCGCCGCCGGTCGGTGCCTCGACCAAAGTGCGGGCGAGATCGAGATAGTCGGCGGCATCCGGCCCGGCATAGACCAAGGTAGCGATGGCGCTGGCATCGCCAAAGCCGAAGGGCGCGCGGCCCTCTTTTGCGAAATCACCCTCGACATGCAGCGCATCCGCCCAGACCAGCCGTCCGCCCCGGCGGATGCGCCAGCTGTCGTGGATCAGCCCGCTTTGATAGCTTTCCCCCATGGCGCTGCGCCCCAGCACCAGCATCTCCATTGCCAGCATGCGCGCGTCAGGGGCCATGTCGGCCTCCAGCGTGCGGCGCATCCGGCTGCGATCGAACAGGATCGCTTCCTGCGCCAGCCATTCGCAGGTCGCGCCTGCGCCGATGCTGATGCGCGTGTCGATGCGGGTCGGTTCATCCTCGTCCAGCGCGCGATAGAGTTTCTCCGCCGCCTGCGGCACGATGGTCGCGGCGACGCCAGGATCGACGATGATGTCGAGCGCCAGACGGTCTCCCCCAGTCAGACCGCCGCAGGTGGTGACGGTGACGGCCAGCGGAAAATCACCCTCCCGCCCGTCGGGAAATAGCAGCCGGGCCGGGGCAACCTGCATCATGTCGCGAATGCCGCGCGGCCCGAACGCCACCATGGCGCGGCCATCGACGCGCTGGTGCCGGGACTTGGGCGGCACGGTGATGGCGCGTTGCAGGGTCATGGACAGCATCTGATCAGGCGCGGCAGGTCACGACATGGGGCATATGACGTATGGAACGAAAGGGCGGCTCTGGCCCGCCATCTACTGCGCCAAGCCTCAGGTTGTCGGACGCCGCCTGCCACCCCGCCCGTAACCCGGATCGACCTTCTCGGTCTTGCCCTCCTTCGCGGCTTTCTCGCCATAGCCCGGCTGGCCATGTTCGGTCGTCAGGTCGGACAGATAACCGACCTGCCTGATCCCCTTCTTGCGCATCGCCACCCCGGTCAGGCAGGCGTGCATGATGAAATTGGCGTTCAACGCACTGCGATAGGTCGGGTCCAGCACGGGGGCGAGTTCGACGATCTCGAAGCCCACCAGCTCATTTTCCGCGCACAGCCGCCGCACGATCGGAATCGCTTCCCGCATCGTCAGCCCGCCCGGAACCGGGGTGCCGGTGCCGGGGATGAAGGCGGGGTCCAGCACATCGACGTCGAAGGAGATAAAGATCTTCTTGCCGCTCTCGCGCGCTTCCTTCAGCGCCCTTTCCATGGTGGCGGCCCAGCCATTTTTCTCGATCTCCGGCATCGCATGGTAGCGCACGCCATTGTCGCGCATCCATTCAAAGCCTTCCTTTTCCGGCCACGGCCCGCGCAGCCCCACCTGGATATAATTTTTGCCCTGGACATGACCTTCCTTGACCGCGCGATAGACCGGGGCGCCATGGGTGATGAAATGGACGCCGCCCTTGCCCGCATCATAATGCGAATCGAAATGGACGACGCCGAAACTGCCCTTGCCATGGACATCGGCCAGCCCCGCGACATCGCTATATTCCAGGCTGTGGTCGCCCCCGACGATGAAGGGCAAGGCGCCGGTGCGGGCGATCTCCGCCACCCGTTCGCGGACATGAGCAACGCTACGTTCGGTCGACATATTGTCGATCGCGATGTCGCCATAATCGACGATCTTCAGTTCCTTGGATGGATCGACCATGGTGTACATGTCGATGCCGCCCGCGCCATATTGGGTCCGCATCGCAGACGGCCCGCCCTTGGCCCCGCGATAGCCCGATCCCATGTCGAGCGGCGCGCCGACGATCGCCACGTCCACCTTGCCCGCGACCAGATCTTCAGGGAAGATCGCGACCGGCGCTCCTGCAAAGGTAGCAATCCCGCCGCCATAGACGCCGCCGCCGCGACCGTTGGCGTAATAGCTCAGCTCGAACGGCCCCGGTTCGCGCTTGGGGTCCAGCCCGTCGGGGCGGCGCAGCTTCCAGCCGTTAAAATTCTCATTGTCCGTGTCGAGCGGGATCGCTGCCATATCGGTCTTGGCATTGAACTTCGACGCCTCGACCGCCGCCATCATCCCTTCGATATAGGCGTCGATCTCCTGCGGGGTCTTGGTTTGCAGCCGCTCGAACAATTTGTCGTAGGAACCGGCGAACATTTCGGCCGGGTCGGAAATCAGGAAGTCGCGCTTCGCCTTGGACAGGGTCTTGATCTTGGCTTCCAGCGCGGCGGGGATGGCGGGCTTGTCCGATTGCGCGATCACCGCCGCCGACGAAATCACCGTCGCGGCCAGCAGCGCGCCCAGTGCCATGCGTTTGAACGTCATACAGTCCTGCCCCCGATTACTGCGTCGCGGTAAGGCTAGGGCGCGATCCACCCGCAACCAATGGGGCGATTGACGTAGCTTTGCGCGGGACGCTGTGGTGCTGAACCGACTGGACAGATGCCTGCCGATCAGCCTCTAATGCGCGCGATACAGTCTAAGGTGGGCGAGATGGCGATCAGTCTGACGGTGAATGGAGCCAAGCGGCAGGTGGAGGGCGATCCGGCCAAGCCGTTGCTGTGGGTATTGCGCGAGGATCTCGACCTGGTCGGCACCAAATTCGGCTGCGGCGCGGGCCTGTGTGGCGCCTGCACCGTCCATGTCGATGGCCAGGCGGTGCGATCCTGCCAGACCTTGCTGGGCGATGTGAAGGGCGCGGCGATCACCACGATCGAGGGCGCGGCGGCCACGGATGTCGGCAAGCGCATTGCTGCCAGCTGGATCGCGCAGGACGTCCCCCAATGCGGCTATTGCCAGGCCGGGCAGATCATGAGCGCCACCGCTTTGCTCAGCCAGACGCCCAAACCCACGGACGAGGATATTGACGCGGCCATGATGGGCAATCTGTGCCGCTGCTCCACCTATGTCCGCATCCGCGCCGCGATCAAGGCAGCAGTCGCATGAGCGCCGCGACCCTCTCCCGCCGGGGCTTCATCTCCGCCTCGCTGATTGCGGGCGGCGGATTGCTGTTCGACCTGAACGTGGCGATCGCGCAAGCGGCGGACGGCACGCCGGTCATCCTCAACGCCTTCATCCGCATCCTGCCCGACAATCGCGTCATCATCGGCGCGAAAAATGCTGAGATCGGCCAGGGCGCCAAGACCATGCTGCCGATGCTGATCGCCGAGGAACTGGACGTCGACTGGGCGCAGGTCAGCATCGAACAGACCCATGCCGACGCCAGGATTTTCGGCGGCCAGAGCGCAGGCGGCAGCCGCACGACCCCGCGCGAATGGCTGCCCACGCGGCAGGCAGGGGCAGCGGCGCGGGCGATGCTGGTCGCTGCCGCAGCAGCGCAATGGGGCGTTGCGGCTGGCACGCTCACGACAGCCAGCGGCAAGGTGACCGATCCCAAATCGGGCAAGTCGATCCCCTACGCCGCGCTCGCGGCCGCCGCCGCAAAGCTCACTCCGCCCGATCCCGCAACGCTCACCCTGAAAGACCCGGCGAATTTCCGCATCATCGGCCAGTCCATCGGCGGGGTCGATACCCCTGCCATCGTCGCGGGCAAGCCGCTGTTCGGCATCGATTTCAAGCTGCCGGACATGCTCTATGCCGTGCTGGAAACCTGTCCGGCCTTTGGCGGCACCTTCAAATCGGCCAATCTGGACGCGGTCCGCGCGCTGCCCGGTATTGCCCATGTGCTGATGCTCAAGGGCAACGGCACGCCTGAATCGGGCTTTGACGGCGTCGCCATCCTCGCCAAAAGCTGGTGGACCGCCAATCAGGCGCGCGAGACGCTGAAAGTCGAATGGGACGACAGCGCGGTCACCGGCTTTTCAACGCAGGGCTATGCCGCGCAGGCGGCGACCCGCGCCAAGGGCAAAGCGGATGGCGACATTGTGCGCACCGGCGACGTCGATACCGCCTTCGCGTCGGCGGGCAAGGTCGTGACCGCCGATTACAGCTATCCCTTCCTAGCCCATGCGACGCTGGAGCCGCAAAATTGCACCGCTTTGTTCAAGGATGGTTCCATTGAAATCTGGGCGCCGACCCAGAACCCGGAAAGCGGGCGCGGGCTGGTGGCCAAGGCGCTGGGTCTGCCGCCGGAGAAGATCCGCATCAATTTCACGCGCATCGGCGGCGGGTTCGGGCGGCGGCTGATGAACGATTATATGGTGCAGGCGTCGCTTGTTGCCGCGCAGGTGCCGGGCGTGCCGGTCAAACTGCTCTTCAGCCGCGCCGACGACATGCGCCGCGATTTCTATCGCCCGGCGGGCTGGCACGGCTTCCGCGCCGCGCTGGACAAAAGTGGCGCGCTGACCGCCTTCCACGATCATTTCATCACCTTCGGCAAGGATGGCAAGCCGGTGCGGTCGGCCGAACTGTCGCCCGGCGAACTGCCCGCAGGCCTTTTGGACAATGTGCTGCTGGAACAAAGTTTCCTGTCGACCAACATGCCGACCGGCTGGCTGCGTGCGCCCGGCTCCAATGCGCTGGCCTTCGTCTATCAGGCCTTCATGGACGAAGTTGCGGCGGCGGCGGGCAAGGATCTGCCCACGCTCATGCTCGAACTCCTGTCCAAAACCGCGCAGGTCAGCCAGGGCGCCAACCGCCCGCCCTTCGTCACCGCGCGCGCAAAGGGTGTGATCGAGAAAGCGCTGGCCATGGGCGGCTGGGCTAACCGTAAATCGCTGTCCAAGGGGCAGGGCAAGGGCTTTGCCTTCTATTACAGCCATGCCGGCTATTTCGCCGAGGTGCTGGAGGTGGCGGTTGCCGACGGCGTGCCGAAGGTCAAAAATGTCTGGGTCGCGGGCGATGTCGGCAGCCAGATCATCAACCCGATCAACGCGCTGCATCAGGTGCAGGGATCGGTGATCGAAGGGCTGGGGCAGGCGCTGGCTGGACAGGTCATCACGCAAGCTGCAGGCGCGATCGAGCAGGCTAATTTCGACACTCACCCGCTCCAGCGCATCCCCGACACGCCCACCATCCACGTCGAATTCGTCAAGACCGATTACCCGCCCACCGGCCTTGGTGAACCCGCGCTGCCACCGGTGATCCCGGCTTTGGTCAACGCTATTCACGCCGCGACGGGCAAACGCATAAGGTCGCTGCCGGTCACGGCAGAGATGCTGGCGTAACGCGACATCCTTTGAGCGGGAAGCGTAGAAGATGGCGTGGCGTTTCTAACTTCCCGTCATCCCGGACTTGATCCGGGATCCATTCACGCAACCTTTGCGCATTTTGCGCAGAGGTAGAGCCAATGGATCCTGACTTCCGTCAGGATGACGGCGTCGATAATTGGCGGGCGGCCATCATAAGCGTTAGGGGGTGGGCCTACGCCACCTCGCGTCAGCACACTCCCCTAACCTCACACCCCATCATGACCCCTTCCAATGCAGGATTTCCTCTGTTCTACTTGATCGGATGGACGAACCATTCCCTGCCTCGCCAGCCGTAACCCACCTGTCATGTCGCCGTCGCGCCGCTCTGACCCCAACCCATGCGTCATTTGACGTAGAGGGACGCATCCAGCGCCTCGTCATAACCGCTATCGACGCCTGCCTGCCGGGCGCATGTGAAAGGGTGTTGCGCTGATGCGCCGACTGGTTGCCATGCTGCGCGGGATCGCCGCCCGCGATCCGTTCATCGTCTTTCTGGCCGCGGCGGGCGCGATATTCCTGCTCTACTGGGCGGTCACCGCCCGGCGCGAGACGATCGAGGTGCCGCGATCGGTGCAGCAAAGCCTGTCCGACGATTATGCGATGATGGCGGGCAAGGCACCCGACGCGGCCGCCAAAGCCAGGCTGATCCATGATTATGTCGCTGACGAACTGTTGTTCCGTGAAGCGGTGGATCGCGGGATGCACATGACCGACAAGACGACCAAGCAGCGGCTGATCGACCGCGTCCGCTTCCTGATCGCGGGTGCGCCGCCCGAACCGAGCGAGGACGCGCTGATCGGCTATTACGCCACCCATCGCGACCTCTACCGCGCCGAACCGCGCCTGTCGCTTACCCATGTGTTTTTCGAAAACGCGCCTGCCAATGCCCCTGCGCTGCTGGCACGGCTGCAATCGGGCGGGGCGGTGAAGGGCGATGATTTCTGGATGGGGCATGACCTGCCCGATTATGGCGTCTCGATGCTGCGCGGCATGTTCGGCGCGCCCTTCCTCGACGCGGTGAACAAAGCGCAGACCGGCACATGGATCGGCCCGCTCCGCTCGACCCGCGGCTGGCATTTTGCGCGGGTGCAGGACCGGGGCGCAGCGGCGATGCTCCCCTATCCGGCGGTGCGCGATCAGGTGAAACAGGATTATCTGGCGGCAGAAACCGGCGCGCTGGTGGACAAGGAAGTCGCCCGGCTGGAGGATCGCTATCATATCCGGGTGGAGCCATAATATGATGGTTCGCGCGCTTTGGATGTTATTCCTGCTGCTGGGCCTGGCCGCCCCGGCGCAGGCGGATATATTCCGGGTCGGCGACTATAGCATCCAGCCGGGCATCGACCCCGGCAGCTTTGACCTCAGCGCCTCCATCCCCTCGGTGTTGGCCAGCAATGCCTCGCTCGGTTTGCCCGACGGGTGCCGGGAAAGTGTGCGTGAGCGGTTCAATGAGGCGACCGTCACCCGCTATGCCATCACCATCGCCTGCGACCGCGCCATCGCCCCCGATGACGTCATCCTCACCCCCTGGGCAGTCGATGGCGGCACGTTCCTCTCCACCGCGACCGGCACCCGCGTCCGGCAGGCGCTCCAGCCCGACGGCGACAGCCTGTCGTTGCCGATCGGCGCGGTCGCCGCGCGCGAGCGGGCGCTGCCGGAGATTGCGGTCGATTATACCTGGGAGGGGATCGTCCACATTCTGGGTGGCTGGGACCATCTGGCCTTCGTGCTGTGCCTCTGCCTGCTGGCGCGCGGGCGCTTCCTGCTGCTGCTCGTCACCACTTTCACCATCGGCCATTCGCTCAGCCTGGCGCTGGCTTTTTTCGATGTCGTGTCAGTGCCGGTGCCGCCGGTCGAGGCGGTGATCGCGCTCTCCATCGCCTTCATGGCGCGTGAGGCGATCCGTACCCGCGACGATGCGCTTCCCGATCCGGGCAAGCAACGTCGCCAACTGGCGGTGGTGGCCAGTTTCGGTCTGCTCCATGGCCTTGGCTTTGCGACGGTACTGCGCGAACTGGGCGTCGCGCCGCAGGAGCGACTGCCGGGGCTACTCTTCTTCAATGGCGGGGTCGAACTAGGGCAGCTATTCTTCGTCGGTTGCGTGCTGAGCGTTATGACGCTTGCCGCAATTTTCGACCGGCAGCAGATGGTGCGGCAGGCGGCGCTCTATGGCGCGGGGATTGTCGGCTGTTTCTGGATGATCGAGCGGGTGGTGGGCTTCACCATGGGGTCGGCATGAGCCTGGAGGCGCGGGCGCGCGCGGCACTGGAGCGGGGTGATCTGGCGCAGGCGGCGCAGGCGGCGCAGCAAATGGCGATGATGCATCCCGACCAGCCCGCCGGCTTCTTCCTGCTGGGGCTGGCGGCGGCGGAAGCGGGCCAGGTGGCCAAGGCGCTGCCGATGCTGGAGCAGGCGGTGGCGCGCGGGCCGGTGGCCGAGCATCTGGCCCAATATGCAAGGCTGCTGATCCTGCTGCGCCGCGATGGCGAAGCGGGGCAGGCGGCGCGGCAGGCGCTGGCCCTGGGCGGGGCGGATGCGCTGACGTCCGACACGATCGGCTGCGTGCTGGCGCGGCTGGGCGACCATGAGGCATCGGTGCTGCCGTTTGAGGCCGCGGTCGCGGGCGAACCGGACAATCTGGACTATCGTTACAATCTCGCCGCTGCCTGCGGTTTTACCGGGCGTGTGGAGGCGGCGCGGAACCAGTATGAGGCGATCCTGTCCGCCAATCCCGGTCATGCCCGCGCCCATTATGCGCTCGCCATCCTCTCGCGCCAGACGGAGCAGGCCAACCATGTCCCCCGGCTGGAGGCGGCGTTGAGCGCCGCGACCCGCCCAGACGATGCGCTGCGCATCCGCTATGCGCTGGCCAAGGAGGCGGAGGATCTGGGCGATGCGCCCGCCGCCTTTGCCCATCTGAGCCAGGCCAATGCCGCGCATAAACGCGCCATCGGCTATGATTTTGCGCAGGACGCGGCGATCTTCGACGCGATCGACCGGCTATTTGGCGATGGGCCACCGCGCGGATGGGGTGCGGGGCTGGTGGAGGACGTGCCGCTCTTCATCGTCGGGATGCCGCGGACCGGCACGACATTGGTGGACCGAATATTGTCCTCCCACCCAGACGTCGGGTCAGCGGGCGAATTGCAGGCGATGCCGCTGGCGGTGAAGCAACTGGCGGGCACAAGGTCACGGCTGGTGATCGACCCGGAAACGATCGCGGCCAGCGCGGCGGTCGATCCGGCGGCGATCGGCCAGGCCTATATGGCCCGCGCCAGCCATCATCGCCCGCCGGGCAAGCCCCACTTCATCGACAAGCTGCCCGCCAACTTCCTCTATATCGGCCATATATTGCACGCCTTGCCCCAGGCACGGATCGTCTGCCTCCGCCGCCACCCGATGGACACGCTATGGAGCAATTATAAAAATCTCTTCGCCAGCCAGTCGGCTTATTATGCCTATAGCTATGACCTGATGGACATAGCCCGTTACTATACGCGCTTTGACCGGCTTATGGCGCTATGGGAACGGCTGTTTCCCGGCCGGGTATTGCAACTATCCTATGAAGCGCTGGTCGCCGATCAGGAAGGGCAGACGCGGCACCTGCTTGCCCATTGCGGGCTGCCATGGGATGCCGCCTGCCTGTCCTTCCACGAAAATGAAGCGGCTGTCGCAACGCCGAGCGCCGCGCAGGTCCGCAGGCCGATCAACGCCGATGCCGTAGCCCGCTGGAAAGCGCATGAGGGGGCGCTGGCCCCGGTGCGGGACTGGCTGGCGGGGCAGGGGATAGAGGCGAAATAGGGACGACCCGCCAATGGAAGGCCGCCCCCAATATGGATCAGAACCTGACCCGGCTTTCGATGCCGACCACGCGGGGTTGCGCGACAGATTGCGCATAGCCGCGATAGATAACCCCATCATTGACGAAGCCATAACGGGTCAGGTCGTTGCCGATCCCGGTGATGGCATATTTGTCGAAGATATTATTGGCGAACAGGCCGATTTCATATGCGTCGGTCTTGTACGTGATGTTCGCCCGGCTCATCGTGTAGGAGGGGATACGCTCACCGCCGCCGCGCAGACCCGGACGGCTGTAGATGCCGCCCGAATAGGTGGTCGTCCACCCCAGAACCAGCGCATTGTCGCCCATCGGCATTTCATAGGTCGCGCCGATGGCGCCACTATTCTTGGTCGAACCGGGCAGTCGATCACCCGCAAACACATCGACCAGATCACCGCCCTGGACCGAAAGGAGTGCAGGCACATCTTCGGTCAGCTTGGCGTCCAGATAGCTGTAATTGCCGCGGATGCTCAGCCCCTCAATCGGTCGGGCATCGAAGGAGAAATCGATCCCCTTGGATTCCGCCGCGCCGCCGTTGGTGATGATGCCGATCGCGCCGTTGACGGTCTGGCCGTCCAATTGGATGCCGTTCCATTTGATCTTGAACGCTGAAAGGCTCATCGACAATTTGCGATCGAACAGTTGCGCCCTCACGCCAATTTCGGCGTTTTTCACCTTGTCCGGGCCATAGAATAGCTCGTTTTCCAGCGCACAGAGATTTTGGCCAGGCGGGAGCGGCAGCACGCAGGGGGCAACGCGGTTTACGCCGCCGATACGATAGCCCTTCGAGTAAGTCCCCCAGACCATCAGGTCCGGCGTAATGTTGTAGGATGTGTTGAATTTCCAGACAGTGCCATCCTGACCGGTCGTGCCAGCGCGTGAGCGGAAATTGATGGCTGGGAAAGTCTGGAACAGCGGCAGCGCCGTGCCGCCAATGACATCGGCCTTATATTTGAAGTAGCGGATGCCCGCTGTCACCTGCCATTCCGGGGTGATCTTGAAACTGCCTTCGCCAAAGATCGCTTTTTCGTCGAGTTTGGTGTTCACATAAGACGCATATTCGACTTCGTCGGGTCGGTCGATACCGGCATAGGCCGGATAGCCCGGTACGATTTCGCGATAATCGGAATCGGTACTCTGCCGGTTCCAGAAGCCGCCCACTACCCAACTGAATGGACCGCCATGGGTGGAAACCAAGCGGACTTCCTGATTATATTGCTCGTCGGTTCCGCGCGACCTGGTGTAGCCGGAGAAGGACGGGAACAGTTCATAATCATAATCAAGGTCGATCAGCAGATCGGTGACGTCGATCGAGCTGCGCCGCTTCTTGTTGGTATAGGCAGAGACGAACACGACCTGCGCAACGTCGGCAACATTGCCCTGCATTTCGATGGAGATCAGGTGCGATGTGCGCTTGGACGGCTCCTCCGAACGCCATGGGCCTTCATATTTGCCTTCGCCCACGACATTGCCGCCCGTCGCCTGACGCCCGTTGGTCTTGGTCTGCTGAAAGGCGTAGGTGAAATAGGCCTCGAAATCCGTGCCGACATAGCCCAGCTGGTTGCGGCTGGTGAAGGTCTTTTCGAAGTTCAGATCCTTCTTGCCCGCGAAATTGGCGCTCTTGTCGGCGTCGCTGCCCATCGGATTGGACACCGGACCCGGCTGCGGCAGCGATACGCCAGGCTGTTTCAGCAAGAAGGGATAATCGATGAAGCCGGGATCATAATAATAGCCGGTAACGGTACGGAAGGCGATCGAGTCCGCGACAATCGGCACGTTCAGAACGCCATAGGCCACATAGCCCAGCCCCTTGCTGTGCGCGACATCGTAAAGACGGCCATAGGCTTCGCCACTGAACTTGGTCGGATCGGGCCGGTTGGGCATGTAACGGATCGCGCCCGCCAGCGTGCCGAGACCGTAAAGCGTGCCTTGTGGCCCCAACAGGGTTTCCACGCGCTCCAGGTCGATCAGCTTGTAATCGGTGTAGAGCGGAACATCACCCAGATAGATGCCGATCGCCGTGTCGCTGTTGCCACCGGTTGAGCTGGTATCGCTGGCCGACAGACCGCGCATCACGATGTTGCCCGCGCCA
This sequence comes from Sphingobium sp. FG125, assembly GCF_057809795.1. Taxonomy (NCBI): domain Bacteria; kingdom Pseudomonadati; phylum Pseudomonadota; class Alphaproteobacteria; order Sphingomonadales; family Sphingobiaceae; genus Sphingobium; species Sphingobium sp. FG125. Next base: position 54,186 of record NZ_JBMDKQ010000011.1, on the reverse strand, counting down.
TAGGGACCGGTATCGGTGATGGTAATGCCCGGCGTGAAGGCGGCGATATCACGGATATCGTCGATCCGCTCATTTGCCAGCTGCTCGGCCCCGACGGCGGCAATATTGATCGGCGTTTCCATCAGCGTCGTGCTGCGGCGTGTGCCGGTGACGACGATGACGTCGCTGTCGGCCTCGGCGGCGGCAGGCGTGTCCTGCGCCAGCGCGGGTGCGGCAAGGGCCGCACTGGTCATCATCGTGGCGGACAGCAGTCCCAGCCTCAGCGTCTTGCGATATGACATGCTATTCCCCTTTTTTGTCCAATAGCTCCCTGACATCAACGCCTCCCGGTGTGCGTCTGGCCGCCCCTTTTGCGAGGCCATGACGCTGCGGGCGACCGCGATGCCGCCTCGTGCTTTTCTGCAATGGTGGGAAGGCTATGGACTGCGCAGGCAGTCAGACATGGGGCATTTGACGTAGCCTGTTCGTCTGTTCCTGTGGCGCGTCATCCTACGTCAAATGCCCCATGGGGAGCGGCGGGCTGGCCGCATAGCTTGTCGGGGTTGGGGCAGCTGTGCCCTTTTCCTGCCCACAGCCTTTGCCCGCGCCACGCGGGCCGGAGACGATGATGCCTTCTTTGACCGCCGTTACAGGATGGAGCATGGCCGGGATCGCGGCGATCGGGGCCGTGCTGGCAGGCGACTTGCCCAATGCGGCCACGCCAGCGCCGCAAATGCCGGCCGAAGATGATATGGGCAAGCCCAAGCCGCTGGAATTGCCCAAGGATGTCGAGGCGAAGCTGGCCAGCATCGACAAGGCGAAGATCGACTTTCTCAAGAGCGGCGTCACCGGGCGCTATGTTGAGAAGGACGCGCTGTTCGATCGTATCCGCACCAGCAAATCAGAAGAGATCAGCGCCTATATCGACGCCATGCAGGCACTGCACGCGCAGGTGGAATTCAAGGCTGGGCGCGATGTCGCGGCGATCCCGCTCGACACATCATCGCCCTGGTTCAACGCCTGGAAGGCGAAGCGCCCCGCGACGATGGACCCGCGGCGCGAGGCCGGGCCGATGGAATTGACCCGCTATATCGGCGGCTATGGCAGGGGCTTTGCGACCTTCGCGGGTGCGCCGCTGGCGATGACGCCGGAGGATCTGAAAGCGGGCAAGGTCGATGTCGCCATCGTCGGCGCGCCGCTCGACATGGGGTCAGGCTGGCGCAACGCGATCGACGGGCCGCGCGCGATGCGGATGACCGGCGGGGCTGGCGGCAATGATATGTATTCGATGATCAACCCCAATGCGGCGCTGAAAGTCGTCGATTATGGCGACATCGCCATCGACCAGAATTCGACCGAACGCAGCGTCGATCATGTCCGCGCGATGGTGGCGGAAATCGCCCGCACCGGTGCGATTCCGATCGTTATCGGCGGCGACCACAGTCTGGAATATCCCAATGTCGCCGCCGCCGCCGATGTCCATGGCAAGGGCAATGTCGGGGTCATCCATTTCGACAGCCATTATGACATTGGCCGGGGGCGTGTGCATCTGCTCGACCATGGCCAGCCAGTCTATCGCGTCATCAACGAAGGCCATGTCCGGGGCAGCGACTATATTCAGGTGGGCCTGCGCGCGCGTGGCCCCGATCTCGAAACCTTTGGCTGGATGCGCAACAAGGGCATGAAATATCACACGATGGTCGAGGTGGAGAAATGGGGCTGGGACAAGGTGATGGCCCGTGCGCTGAAAGAAGCGCGCGCCAGCACCAAGAAGCTCTGGATCAGCTTCGATGTCGATGTGCTGGACCCCGCCTTCATGCCCGGCACCGGCACCCCGGTCCCCGGCGGCCTGACCATGCGGGAGGCGCAGCCGATCATGCGCAACCTGTGCGCGGAAAATGACATTGCTGGCATCGATATCGTCGAAGTCGCGCCCTATCTCGACACCAGTTACAAGACCGCGCTCAACAGCAATTTCCTGCTCAACGCCTGTCTTGCTGGTATCGCCATGCGCAAGAAAGGGCTGAAACCCGGCTATCTCAACCCGGTGTCGGTCGATCATGGGCTGGACGCCTATTATGGGAAGAAGAACTGATGGCGCGCATCGCTTTGCTGGCGCGTGGCGCCGCTCTTGCCTTGGCCCTTGCAACCCTGTCCGTTCCCGCCATGGCGCAGGGCGGCGATCCGCTGGCCAGCCTGTCGCCGGAGAAGAAGGCGTTTCTGTCCGATCCGGCGGTGCTGGCGCGTTTCGGCCTGACGGACGAGAAATTGCAGGTGGCGCTGGCGGGGCGTTCCGCAGCCGATGTCGACGCCTATGCCAGCGCGTTGATGGCGGTGGTGGAGGACAGCAAATATAAGGCCGGGCGCGATCCGTCGGAGATTGCGCTCAACCCGCAGGCACGCGGCTGGAACGCCAGCACGACGTTGCGTCCCAAGCTGTTCGACAAGCGCCAGCGCGACGACGGCCCGTTCAGCCTGAAACGCTATCTGTTTCAGCGCGGCGCGGTGCCGACCTTCGCCGACGCGCCGGTTGCGCTGCGCAAGGAGGATCTGGTCGCGGGTAAAGTGGAGGTCGCCTTTGTCGGCGTGCCCCTCGATTTCTCGTCGGGCTGGCGCGACTCCAAGCACGCGCCGATGGCGTTGCGCGGGATGGACGGGCTGGTCGGGGCGGATGCCGATGGCGGGGTCGATCCGGGCCTGCTGCTGTCGATTGCCGACTATGGCGATCTGGCGATCGACCCGATGGCCCCCGAACGCGGGCTGCCCCATGTCCGTATGATGATCGCCGAGATGGCGAGCGTCGGCGTGGTGCCGTTCATCGTCGGGGGCGATCATGCGGTTATGTTTGCCGATGTCGCGGCGATGGTCGACACTTATGGCGCAGGTAAGGTCGCGCTGGTCCAGTTCGATGCCCATGCCGGGGCGGAACTGAACGGCGACCATCTGATCTCCGACACGCAAACGCTGACCCGGCTGATGCAGCAAAATCTGCTGCGTGGCAGCGATGTCACGCTGGTGGGTCTGCATGGACGCGACGCTGATCCCGCGACGCAGAAGCGGCTGACCGCCAGCGGCGCACGCATCCTGTCCACCGCCGCGATACAGGAACGCGGCTGGCAGGCGGTGGCCAAAGACATATTGGCGGGCCTGAAACAGGGACCGGACAATGTCTTTATCTCGTTCGACATGAGCGTCCTCGATCCGGGCGATGCGCCTGCGTCGGGCCGTCCGGTGCCCGGCGGCATCACCATGCGGGAGGCGATCCCGATGGTGCGGCAACTCTGCGCGCAGACCAAGGTGGTCGGCTTCGACCTGCTCGATGCCGCACCGATCCTGGACCCCACCTATGTCAGCCGGATGAGCGCCAACTATATATTGCACGCCTGCCTCAGCGGTATTGCGCTGCGCAAGAAGGGCGCTGCGACGCCTATTTCGGTCCAGCAAAGCGGGGCTGGCAAGTCCGCCCGCAAAAAATCTTGATGTCTGTCCAGTTTCTCATGGCGGATTGTCGCGGGGCCATACGTCATTTGGGCAATGGCGCAGATGGAGCGCCTGCCTAGGCTTGGGTTTCGCGCACCGGACGGTGCTTGAGGGGGAAACAGGGTGAAGCGGGTAACACTCTCGAAATTCGGGTTGCTGGCGCTGTTTTCCACTTCGATCCTGTTCGCGCAGGCCGATGGCGGGCCGGACGGCGCGACGATGAAGGAAAGCGATCCGGGCATCCCGGTCGCCGACGCGCTGGTCAAGGAAAAATGCGGCACCTGCCATACGCCCGATGCCAAGGGGAATCTGTCGCGGATCAGCTGGGTCCGCACCACGCCTGAAGGCTGGTCGCAGGCGATCAAGCGGATGGTGCGCCTGAACGGCCTGGCGATCACCCCCGATGAATCGCGGGCGATCGTCAAATCACTGTCCTCATCGCATGGCCTGGCCCCGCAAGAGGCGCTGCCGGTCATGTATCTGGCGGAAAAGCGCATAATCGACGAAACCAATATCCCCAACGAAACCATGCGCGGCGCGTGCGCCGCCTGCCACAGTTTCGCCCAGCCAATGTCCTGGCGCCGGTCGAAGCTGGAATGGAAGGCGTTACAGGATCTGCATGTGGCCATGTATTCGCAGGCGGACGCGCAATATCGCCGTCCTGCCGAAGATAGCGAACAGCCAGCGGGCCGCGACCCCAAGGACAAGATGCTGCGCGGCGAATATGCGCTGACCTACATGGCCAAGGCCGCGCCGCTGCACACGCCCGAATGGGCCGCCTGGCGATCGCGCCAGAGCGTGCCGCGTCTGGCAGGCGAATGGCTGGTCGTGGCTTCCGCGCCGGGGCAGGGACGGTTCGTGGGCAATTTCAGCGTCAAGACGGGCAAATCGGCGGACGAATTTGTGACCAGCAGCACGCTGCGGTCGTTGACCAATGGCGGCACGGTCAGCCGCAGCGGCGCGGGCATCGTCTATGCCGGCTATAGCTGGCGCGGATCGTCCAAGGGGGCCGTGGCGGCTGGCAAGCCCGACGATCTGGCGAGTGCGGCGCGGGAGACGATGTGGTTCGCGCCCGACCAGCAGAGCGCCGTAGGGCGCTGGTATTGGGGGGATTATCAGGAATTTGGGCTGGACGTAAAGCTGATCCGCGCGACGGCAGCGCCCGCCGTGCTGGCCGTCATCCCCGGTCCGGTCAAGGCCGGGACCAAGGGCGCGCAATTCCGTATCATGGGGCATAATCTGCCCGCATCGCTCACCCCCGCCGACATTGATCTGGGCGTCGGCGTGACCGCGACGAAGATCGTATCGGCCAGCCCGCAGGAACTGTTGGTGACCGCCGATGTCGCCGCCGGGGCCGCATCGGGACAGCGCAACGTGGCGATCGGCGGCGCGGTGCTGGAGCAGGCCTTCCCGGTTTACAGCAAGATCGACTATATCAAGGTGACGCCTGAAACCGCCGTGTCGCGGCTGGGCGGGATCAAATTTCCCAAAGGCTATGCGCAGTTTGATGCGACCGGGTTCGAAAATGGCATCGACGGCAAGCAGGGTACGGCGGATGACATTGCGGTCGGGCCGGTCGATGTCACCTGGTCAACGCAGGAATATCTGGCGGTCTATTATGATGATGACGCCAAATATGTCGGCGCGCTCAGCCCGGCTGCGCTCTTCACGCCAAACAGTGAAGGGCCGAACCCTGCCCGCCGCTTTGGCCGCAACAATTATGGTGATGTCTGGGTCGTCGCCACGGCCAAGGCCGAAAAGGACAAGTATGGCAAGCCGCTGACCGCCCGTTCCTACATGGTCGTCACTGTGCCTGCCTATCAGAAATGGGATCAACCGGAGGTGTCGCAATGACCGTGATGCAGGCACCCACCTATCGCCGGGCGGAATATCACGGCTTTGACGCCGGAGGCAGCGACTTTGTCTATCTTGTGAGCGCAGGCGCGATCTTCGAGATCGACACCGATGTCCGCGCGGTTCTGGACCGGCTCGACGGGCAGGAACTGACCCATGCGGCGCTGGTGCGCGAACTGGTCGCCGAAGGACGCGCGGCGGAAGAAGCCGATGGACTGGTGCGCGAATTGCGGCAGGCACGGCTCATCCACCTGGGCCATGCCATGCCGGTGGCGCAGGTGCCGCAGGCGCCGCCCGCCGACTTTCCGTTGCAGGCGCTGGTGCTGAACGTCACCAACCAGTGCAATCTGGCCTGCACCTATTGCTACGAATTTGGCGCGGACAAGATCGCGACGCCGGCGGGCAAACCCAAATATATGACGCTCGACACCGCGATGGCGTCGGTCGATCTGCTGATCGCCGAGGCGGTTGGCCGCAAGTCGGTGCATATCACCTTCTTTGGCGGCGAAACGCTGATGAATTTCAAGCTGCTGCGCGATGTGGTCGCCTACGCCAATCATGCAACGGCTGCGGCGGGTAAGGCGATTACCTACAGCCTGACCACCAACGCCACGCTGCTGACGCCGGAGATCGTCACCTTTCTGTCGGACAACCGGGTTGGCGTGACCGTCAGCATGGACGGCCCGCCGGAATTGCAGGACAAGCATCGCGTCTATAAAAATGGCAAGGGCAGCTATGCGGTGATCGAGCCGCGCCTGCGCACCCTGATCGCCCATCACAAGACGCGGGCGATCACCGCGCGGGTGACGCTGACCGAAGGCGTGACCGATGTGGTGCGCATCTTCCGCCATTTGAAGGATGATCTGGGCTTTCACGAAGTCGGCTTTGCGCCGGTGACGACGGGCGAGGAGCGCGCCTATTCGCTCGATGGCAATGGCATGGACAGCGTACTGGCGCAGTTCAACAGCCTTGCGGACGAGTGGCTGGACTATGCGCTGCGGGGGGAATCGCACGGTTTCACCAATGTCAGCGAAACGATCAGCGAGCTGATTTCGGGCGTCAATAAATCGCATCCCTGTGGCGCCGGCCTTGGCCTGATGGGGGTCAGCCCGTCGGGCGACCTGTCGCCCTGTCATCGCTTCACCGACGCGGACACGCATACGATGGGGCATGTTTCCAGCGGCATCGACCGTGCCAAGCAGGGCGAGTTCCTGGCCAAGGGGCATGTCGAGGCGAAATATGATTGCCAGAGCTGCTGGGCGCGGCCGCTCTGTGCGGGCGGGTGCCATCATGAGGCGTTCGTCCGCTATGGCGACACCGGCCACGCAAACCTCCATTATTGCGACTGGATACGCCAGTGGACCGACACCTGCCTGCGAATCTACGGGGTGCTGTCGGTGCGTAATCCCGGTTTTCTCGAACGCTTCGCGCAAAGAAAGGGGCTGTCATGAAGCATCTTCGTGCCATCAATAAAAAGGCGCAGCGGATCGACGAGGCCGTGACCCAGATGGAGGCTGCCGCCTCGCCCGATGCGGACATGGAGGAGGATGTCGTCGCCCTTCAGCAGGCGCCGCGCCCGCATGTGCCGATGGGCTGCTCGCTGTCCTTCTCCCCCGGCTGGGAAGTCGATGCCAGCGGCGGGACGGCGGGGCTGTGCCAGCCGGTCGAGCGCGACATTTACGACTGCTACGTCACCTGCTTCTGGCCGGTGCAGGTGCCTGATCATGTCAACTACTCGCCCGACTGGGCCAGCAACTGCGCCACCGCGACCAAGGACTGGCGCAGTCTCGATCTCGTTTTCCCATGAGGGCCGCCATGCCGAAATATCGTCTGATGCTGGGCACTGGCCTGGCGATGCTGAGCGCACTCCCGGCAAGCGCCGCGACGCTGTTCATGGGCTCCTATCCCGACCGCCTGCTGGTGTTCGAGGAGAGCAAGGGCGCGGTTACCGGCACGATCAAGCTGGACACCGGCCTGCCGACATCGATGCAATTGTCCGATGATGGCAAGCGCATCTATGTGACGACGATCACCACCAGCGGGATCGAGGTGATCGACACCGCGACGCGCAAGGTGATCAACAAGTTCAGCCTGAACGATGGCACGACCCGCTATCGTTTCTGGGGCGGGGTGCCTGATCCGACCGGGCGCTATTTCTACACCGTCATCTCGAAGTTCGAGAAGGGGATCGACCGCTATACCGTCAGCAAGCCGATGTATGGCGTCATCGACCTGAAGCTGCATAAGGTCGTCCGCACCGCCGAGATCGAGAAGGAGGATGAGCGTTCCGGCGGCTGGCGCGCGGGCTATAAAGTGTCGCCCGACGGAAAAACGCTCTACGCCTTTGGCGAGAAGGTCGCGATCATCGACGTCGCGACATTGAAGGTCACCGACCGGATCGACCTGGCCAAGCCCGAAGGCACCGGCATGGAAAATGTCGGCTTTGGCGGGACGTTGGACGCGATCCGCACGCCGGGCCAATATGTGTCGCTGTTCAATGCCGCCGACGCCTATGTCCATAACAAGATGTTCGGCATGGCGCGTTTCGACCTGTCCACCCGGCAGTTTGATTTCACACCGATCGGCCCCGCGCCCGACGCCATGGCCGGGTTGCAGGTCACGCCCGACGGCAAGCAGGCCTATACCGTCGTTACCAACGGCAAATATGGCAATAAACGCTGCGAATTCTGGCATATGGACATGGCGAGCAACGCCGTGGTCGACAAAGCGGAATTCCCCTGCCGGTCGCGCTTCCGTCTGGGCATGTCGACCGATGGCGCAAAGCTCTACATCTATGGCGCAAGCTATGATCTGGAAGTCTATGACGCCAAGACCTTGAAGCATGAGGTGACGCTGGACCTGGGCTATGACACCACCGGCGCGGGCATGGTTGCGGTGGAATGACAGAAGCGCGCATGATCGTCGGCATAAGGGGCAGCGGGATTGCCGCGACGACATGCGCACATTTGTTGCAGGAGGCGGGCCTTCGGATCGCAAGCGAAGCCGCGCATCGCGCGCCGGTGCCGACGATATTGCTTAGCGATCCGGCCCTGGCGCTTCTGCGGGACGTGTTCGCACGCCCCGGCCTGTTTGCCGACAGTTCCCGGATCAAGCGCCGTGTGGTCGCCTGGGGTGGCGCGCCGGTGGTGGTGCCGCATGGCGCGGCGCTGGTCTCAGAGGATGCGGTACAGGCGGCGTTGGCGGGGGACGGGCCTGTCGCAGGGGACGATCCGGTCGATTTCACCATCCACGCCGCGCCGCCAATGCCGCTGGGCGAGATGCGCATTTTTGGTGATCGCCATGCCGTGGCGACCAAGGTGCGGCTTCGCGATCCGGCGTGCAGCCAAGAGGGCCGGGTCGAGGCGGTGCCGAACGGCTGGCTGTTTCTGGTGCCTGCCGGGGCGGGGGAAGGCTGGTTGCTGGGCGTGGGGGGATCGCTGGACGATCTGTTGGCGCAGAGCGGGTTGATTGCGCCGGTGGTCGATGCCGTGGGGGCGGTATCGATGCCTTTCCTCGCCGCGCCGCGCCTGCATCTGCCCCTGTGCGGCGAGGACTGGCTGGCCTGCGGCACGGCGGCGCTGGGCTTCGATCCAATCTGCGGTGACGGCACGGCGCAGTCGGTGCGGGAGGCGATACTGGCCTCCGCCGTGCTGATCGGGATTGCGGAGGGCGGTGATGCGGCGGCGCTGCTGAACCACTATCAGTCGATGCTGATCGCCGCGATGCGGCGGCATCTGCTGCTCTGCGCACAATTTTACGCCAGCGGCGGGAACGGGGACTGGTGGCGGGCGCAGCATGACGCACTGATGGACGGGCATCTTTGGTGTACCGGCCTACTGGCGAAGATGCCGGAGCCAGCTTTCGTGCTGGACGGGGTGCGGTTGTTGCCCCGGCGGCAGGCGGCGTGAATGGTGCCACGCCTGCGCCAGTCGCCGACTGGAGCGCCTATAAGCGGCTTACACCCTTCCTTAAGCCCTATCGCGGCGCGCTCATCATGGTGCTGGCGATCAGCCTGATCTCGACTGCGCTAGGCCTCGCTCAACCCTATCTGTCGAAACTGATGATCGACGAGGCGCTGTTGCGGCGGGACATGGGCGCGCTGGTGCGGATCGCGGCGATCATGATCGGCGTGACCATCGCCGGCTTCGCGGTCAACATCCTGGCCAGCTATCGCTATGTCGCCCTCTCGGCGGCGATGCTCTACGATATTCGCGCGGCCCTGCTGCGCCATCTCCAGACGCTCTCGCCGCGTTTCTATGGCAGCTTCCGGCTGGGCGATCTCGTGTCGCGGATGAACAGCGACGTCAGCGACGTGCAACGGATCGCGTCCGACACTCTGCTGTCGGTGGTCAGCAATCTGCTGTTCTTCGTCGGCTGTGTGGCGATGATGCTGTGGCTCGACTGGAAATTGTTTCTGGTCAGTATTGTGCTGGTTCCCGCGAGCCTTGCGACCTTTGCCTATTATCAGCGGCGGCTGACGGCGCTGACCCGCGACATGCGGGAAAAGGGCGCGGATCTGGGCAGCCTGCTGGTCGATACGGTGATGGGGATGCGGGTCGTCGCCTCGCTCCGCGCGGGCGAGCATGAGGTCGGGCGCTTCCGGCACAAGAATGATGCCTTTGTCGGCGCGATGCTGCGGATGCAGGTCGCCTCCTATATGACCGGGGCGCTGCCCGGCACGCTGATGACGGCGGCGACGTCGGCGGTGATCCTCTATGGCGGCTGGCGCATCATCGATGATGGCATGAGCATAGGCACGCTGGTCGCGTTCATGACCTATCATATGCGGCTGCTCTCGCCGATCCAGACGCTGATGGGGCTGACGTCGGGCTTGGCGTCGGCGCGGGTATCGTTGGGCCGGATATTCGAACTGTTCGATACTAGGGCCGAAGTGATCGAACGCGCCGATGCCGTGCCGCTGGAACGGGCGGGGGTGATGCGGTTCGATCAGGTGGCGATGCGCTATGATCGCGACGCCGTGCTGCGCGATATTGACCTGACGATCCCGGCGGGCAGCCTGTGCGCGATTTTGGGGCCGAGCGGCGTCGGCAAATCGACCATGGCCGACCTGATGGTCCGCTATCTCGATCCTGATGCGGGGCGGGTGCTGGTCAATGGCCGGGACCTGCGCGACTACCGCCTTGACGATGTGCGGCGGGAGATCATCCTGGTCGACCAGTCGCCCTATCTGTTCAACGATACGATCGCGGCCAATATCGGCTTTGCCCTGCCTGATGTGGAGCAGGCGCAGATTGCGGCGGCCGCCCATGCGGCGGGGCTGGACGACTTTATCGCGCGTCTGCCTTTGGGCTATGAGACGCGGGCCGGGGAGCGCGGCATGGCGCTGTCAGCAGGCGAACGGCAGCGGATCGTGCTGGCGCGGGCGCTGCTGCGGTCGCCCAGCATATTGATATTGGACGAGCCGACATCGGCGCTCGACGGAGAGACAGAGCAGCTTATCGCCGGGCGGCTGCGTGGCGCGCTGCCCGACGCGACGATCATCATCATCACCCACAAGCCCGCCATGGCGCAGATGGCCGACATGATCGTGACGCTGGCCGATGGACGCGCGCAAGTGGCACGGCGCGGCGAAATGGCTCATGCCTGATCCAGTGCGCATCGCCATCATCGACAGCGGGGTGCATCCCGACCATCCGCATATCGACGCAGCGCGACTGTTGCCGGGCTTTGCCGTGGCGCGCGATGGCGGGCTGAGTAAGGGCGATACGCTGGACAGTTTGGGCCATGGCACGGCGGTGACCGCCGCAATCATGGAGCAGGCACCCGATGCGCGGTGCCTGCCGATCCGGGTCTTTCATGAAGCACTGCGGGCCAGCGCGCGGGCCTTGGTCAGCGCGATCGACCGGGCGGTGGCGGCGCGGGTCGATATGATCAACCTCAGCCTTGGCACCGTCAATCCGGCGCATGGCGAAGCCTTTACGGCGGCAGTGGCACGGGCCGAGGCGGCGGGCGTGCTGATCGTCGCGGCGCGCGATGTCGACGGGCAGCTTTGCTTTCCGGGCAGTCTGGATGGCGTAGTGGGCGTCAGCCTCGATTGGGACTGTCCCCGTGAAACCTATGTGGTGCGGGGCGGGATCATCCATGCCTCTGGCCATCCCCGCCCAATCCCCGGTGTCGAACAGCGACGCAATCTTTACGGGGTCAGCTTCGCGGTCGCCAATGTCAGCGGGATCATCGCGCGGGAGCGTCAGGCGATGCCGAACCCCGCTACCCGCTCGACCATCCAGAAGCAGCCGATCGCGCCGACCGCATAGAGCGCAGCGACCCGCACCGGCTTGGCCAGCGAGATAGCGCGCAGGCCCGCCAGTGCCGCGATGATCGCGCCGACGAACAGCAATTGCCCCGCTTCGACGCCGATGTTGAAGAAGATCAGCGCAGGCAGCTTCTCGCCCGTCTGAACCCCCAATTCGCCCAGCGCGGTGGCAAAACCCAGACCATGGAGCAGGCCGAACAGCGAGACGACGCTGAGTTGACGGCGGAAGGCAAACCCCTGTTCACCCTTGCCGACCAGCAGCGCCTCGCGGGCCATGAAGGCGATGGACAGGGCGATGGCAGCCTCGACCGGGGGGACGGGAACGCGGACCAGTTCAAAAAAAGCGACAGCGAGCGAGACAGAGTGACCGGCGGTGAAAGCACTGACAAGCCACAACAATTCCCGACCCCGCGCCAGCAGGGCGAGGCACAGGACGAAGGCGAGATGGTCCCAGCCCAGCCAGATATGCCAGACCCCCTGCGCCAGGAATTCGGGCGCGATCTGGGTCAGGGGCCGCTGGACCGTTACGGTTTCACCGACGGGTATTGCAATACCGTTTACATCCCCGGTCAGGCTGCGGTCAACCTGGCTGCCCATGACATTGGTGACGAAGCGACCGCCATCGGCGCGCCACGGCGTTTGGATCATGTCCCCGGCAGCAAAGGGACGTTCACACGCAAATTCAAAGGCATATTGCGCCCGCCCGCCGCTGGATTGGCGCGTCATCGCGGTTTGGCTACACCCGTCCGGCCAGACGACAGGGGCCGGCTGACCGACCGTTTCCGGCACGGCGGCAGTGAATTCATATGTATTGGCGTCCTCACCCCGCGTCAGGGCGAAATCGGCGGACAGGAAGATGTCGGCCATCGCCGCCGTGCCCGGCAGCAGCGCGGCGAACATGAGCAGGAGCGCGGCCAGACTATTCTTCCACATCATATTTCTCCTTCAGACCCGACAGCGCCTTGTCGATGGCGGCATTGCTGTGGGCGATCATATAATCCTGCCGCACCTGATCGCGGATGGCGGGGAAGGGGATCATGGCGCTGGCGATGCTCTCGCTCTTGCGCACGAAATGCCAGCCGCGGGGAGATCGGACCGGGCCGAACCAGCGGCCTTCCGGCGCGGCTTTCAGCGTGGCGACGAAGGGCTGGCCGAAAATGCCGCGCACCATCGAATCGCCATAGCGCGGGAAGCTGCGCCCCAGCCAGAAATCGTCGCCGGGGATGGTTTCACCGACGTTGAGCTGCGCCAGTAACAACGCGGCGTCGGCGGGTTTCTGTGCCAAGTAGATCTGGGTAAAGCTGGTGCGCGGTTCTGCGCGATATTGCGCCAGATTGTCGGCATAATGATTGACCAGCTGCTCCTGCGTCGGTTCGGGCGGTGCGCCTGCGATCAGGTAGCGGACCTTGTCCACCAGCCGCTTGCGGGTTTCCCCGTCGGTCAAATGCATGTTGCGGTCGATTGCCTCGCGAAACAGCAGCTCCTCGGCCAGATAATCGCGCTTGATCCGCGCCTTGTCTGCGGCAGTGGCAGGGCGTCCTACAAGTGTTTCATATTCCCCGACCATCGCCTGTTCGACTTGCGGGGTGAAAACGACCGGCGGCTTTTGCGCCCGTTCGATGATGGAATAGCCGCCGAACAGCGCCACCCCGGCAGCCATGAAAGCCACCAGCGGATCGCGGATGGCCTTGCGCGCCATGGCAAGGATATGGGGTGGCGAGGCTGAAGATTTCGCCACCATCGCGTCCCTCGCCATCTGTCCCGCCCCGTCTGCCATGGCGCAATATTAGGGTGAGCCTGCGCGCGGGTGCCTACGTCAAATGACGCATACGGGGGATAGGCGGCTTTCCATAGCCTTGAGCGGTCCAGATTGCTGCAGCGCCACAACCGGCCTGCCAGGGGGAGACCTACACATCATGATCCGATCCAGGCTGCTCATGCTTGCCACCTCTGCCTGCGCGCTGGCGCTGGCTTCCTGTTCCGGCGGGGACAAGGCGAGCGCGCCTGCGGGCGACAGTGTGGCGGTGGGCGTGCTGCAATCGCTGACCGGCACGATGGCGATCAGCGAGATCACGGTGAAAAACGCCGAGATGCTGGCGATCGAGGAGATTAACGCGACCGGCGGCGTGCTGGGCAAGCAGATCAACGCGCTGGTCGAGGATGGCGCGTCCGATCCGTCCACCTTCGCGCAAAAAGCGTCCAAGCTGATCGAGAGCGACAAGGTCGCCACCGTATTCGGCGGCTGGACATCCGCCAGTCGCAAGGCGATGCTGCCGGTGTTCGAGCGGACGAAGAACCTGCTCTGGTATCCGGTGCAGTTTGAGGGCAATGAATGTTCGCCCAACATCATGTATTCAGGCGCGCAGCCCAATCAGCAGGCGCTGCCCGCGCTCGAATGGGCGGTGAAACAGGGCTATAAGAGCTTCTTTCTGGTCGGGTCCGACTATGTCTATCCCCGCACCGCCAACCTGATCCTGAAAAAGCATATCGAAAAGGGCGGGATGCAGGTGCTGGGCGAAGCCTATGTGCCGTTGGGCGGCACCGATTTTTCGGGCGTCATTGCCAAGATTGCGCAGGCCAAGCCTGCGATTATCATCAACACGCTGAATGGCGACAGCAATGTCGCTTTCTTCAAGCAGATGCAGGCCGCCGGAATCAGCCCCAAGACGATGCCGGTCATGTCCTTTTCCATCGGCGAACAGGAAGCGCAGGCCATGGGCGCGGGTCTGGTCGAGGGCAGCTATGCCGCCTGGAATTATTTTCAGAGCCTGACCGGCGACGCCAACGCCAAATTCATAGCCGCCTACAAGGCCAAGTTCGGCAAGGACGCGGCGATCACCGACCCGATGGTCCATGGCTATCTCGACGTCTATGCGTGGAAGGCGGCGGTCGAGAAGGCCGAGAGCTTTGATCCCGACGCAGTCCGCAAGGCGGCGGCTTCGCTCGGCGGATTTGTAACGCCGATGGGGACGGTCAGCTTTGCGGCCAACCAAAGCCTGGTGCAGAAAGCCTATATCGGCAAGCTCAAGGCCGACGGCCAGTTCGAGATCATCGCCGACAGCGGCAAGGACATCGTGCCGGAACCCTATGACGCGCTGGCCTTCCCCGGCAAGACTTGCAAGCTTTGAGCGGGCGCTATTCTTCTCCCCTCCCTGACAGGGAGGGGCCGGGGGTGGGTGCCGACGAAGTCGGCTGTGCTGTTTCGACGGCTACAGGCTCACTCCGCTCGCCACCCACCCCTAGCCCCTCCCTTGAAAGGGAGGGGAACAGGTAGTTTATGGACGCCCTTTTCCTCAACCAGCTGTTCAACGGCGCCTCGCTCGCCTCGCTCTATCTGTTGGCCGCGCTTGGCCTAGCCCTCTCCTTCGGGCTGATGCGCGTCATCAACATGGCGCATGGCGAAATGTTGATGCTGGGCGGCTATCTCGCCTGGATGACGCTGCTGGTGGTGCCGGGCGCGCTGGGGATTTTGCTCGCCATCCCGGTCGCGTTCATCGGCGCAGCGGCGATGGGCGGGTTCATCCAGTCGACCCTGATCCGCCATCTGTCCGCGCGCCCGCTCGACACGCTGCTGGCGACATGGGGGGTGAGCCTGATCCTCCAACAGGGCGCGCGCGACCTGTTTGGCGCGATCGGGGTGGAGGTGCGTGCGCCCGAATGGCTGACGGGCAGCTTTATGGCGTTCGGCGTCACGCTGCCGTCGGCGCGGCTGTTCATCATCGCGATCGCGGCACTGGTGCTGGGTGGGCTGGCATTGCTGCTGCTCAAGACGCGGATCGGCCTGCTGGTGCGGGCCGTCAATCAGGACCGGATGATGGCGTCGGCCAGCGGCATCGACGTCAAGCGGGTCGATTTCACCATCTTCTGCCTTGGCTCCGGGGTCGCGGGGCTGGCGGGCGTCATGCTGGCGCTGCTGGGTCCGGTGACGCCCAATGTCGGGCAAAGCTATATCATCCCTGCCTTCCTGGTCGTGGTGATGGGCGGGCTTGGCAGTATCGTCGGCACAACCGCATCGGCGATCATATTGGGGCTGTTCGCCGCACTGGCGCAAATTTTCGTCGATGTCAGCGTGGCCCAGATGCTGCTGCTGGTGTTCGTCATTCTCTTCATCCAGGTGCGCCCGCAAGGCGTCGTCGCCGTAAAGACCCGCCAGCTTGATGCCTGATCTCTCCCGCCTTTCGCTGCTCAAACCGGTATTGCCGTGGCTGTTGCTGGCGCTAGGCGTCGCCGCGCCCTTCGCGCTGTCCAGCTATGACCTCAACCTGCTCGCCCGCTTCATGGCGATGAGCATCCTTGCCCTCGGCCTTGTCCTTATCTGGGGCCATGGCGGCATTTTAAGCCTGGGGCAGGGGGTGTTTTTTGGCCTCGGCGGCTATGCCATCGCGCTGCATATGAAGCTGGCCGATCTACCTGCGGGAGACCTGCCAGATTTCATGGTGTGGAGCGGGCGCGAGAGCCTGCCCTTCTGGTGGACACCCTTTGCGAGTCCGGCTTTCACGCTGGCGGCGATCATCCTTTTGCCCACACTGGCGGGCGCTCTGTTCGCTTGGGCCGTGTTCCACCGGCGCGTTGGCGGCACCTATTTCGCGCTGATCACGCAGGCATTGAGCCTTGCCTTCGCGACGCTGATCATCTCGCGGCAGGACGTGACCGGGGGCTTTAACGGCCTCACCGATTTCTACTCCATCTTTGGCGTGGGGCTGGCCAGCCCTGGCACCGGGTCGACGCTCTACTGGATCACGCTGGCCATATTGTGCGGGGGGTATATTGGGCTGCGTTGGTTGCTAGCCTCGCGTTTTGGCATATTGCTGCGCGCGGCGCGCGATGGCGAAAATCGCGTGCGGTTTCTGGGCTATAACCCCACGCCGTTCAAGGTCGCGGCCTTCGCCATCGCTGCCATGCTGGCCGGAATCGGCGGCGCGCTGTTCACGCTGCACGCAGGGGTGGTCTCACCCGCGCTGATCGGCGTCGTCCCCTCGATCGAAATGGTCGTGTGGGTCGCGATTGGCGGGCGCTACAGTCTGGCGGGCGCGATCGTCGGTGCCTTGCTCGTCAATCTGGCACGCGATGCGGTGTCGAGCGCTTTCCCCGAATTGTGGCTTTATCTGATGGGCGCGCTGTTCATCTTCGTCGTCACGCTACTGCCGCGCGGGCTGGCTGGCATCGTCAGGGGCAAGGCGGCATGAGCGGGTCGGCCATATCCGACCTGATCCTGAGCGTCGATGGCGTGACCATCGACTATAGCGGGTTCAAGGCGCTGGACGGCTTTTCGATGACACTCAACCGTGGTGAAACCCGCGTCGTCATCGGTCCCAACGGCGCGGGCAAATCGACCCTGTGCGACACGATCATCGGCCGGGTGCGGCCCAGCACTGGCCGGGTGATTTTCAGAGGCGAGGAAATCCACCGCCTGCCCGAACAGGCCATCGTGGCGCGGGGCATATGCCGCAAATTTCAGGCACCCGGCGTGCTGCCGACTTTGAGCGTGCGCGACAATCTGGCGCTGGCCGCCCGCCGCGACCGGCGCTGGTGGAAAAGCCTTGGCACCGGCATCCCGGCGGACGAGCGACTGGCTGTGGACGAAGCGCTGGAAAGCGTCGGCCTGACCCAGCGCGCCATGGTGGAGGCAGGGACGCTGGCGCATGGCGAAAAGCAATGGCTGGAAATCGCGATGGTGATGGCGACAGGTGCGGAACTGCTGCTGCTGGACGAGCCGACCGCAGGGATGGGACCAGCGGAAACCAGCCGCACGGCGCAGCTGATATTGGGGCTGGGCGACACACGCACCGTGCTGGTGATCGACCATGATATGAGTTTTGTCGAACAATTGGCCGCGCCGGTCACGGTGATGCATCAGGGCAAATTCCTGAAACAGGGCAGCGTCGCCGAAGTGCGCGCCGACCCGGAAGTCGCCGCCGTCTATCTGGGCCACACCGCATGAGCGCGCTGCTGGAAATGGACGGCCTGTCGTGCGCCTATGGCCAGAGCCAGGTCTTGTGGGACGTGGAGCTGACGCTGGCGCGGGGCCAGGTAATGGCGCTGATCGGTCGTAACGGCGTGGGCAAAACGACGTTGCTGCACACCATCATGGGGACGCGGCCAGTGACGGGCGGGACGATCCGTTTCGACGGGCAGGATATTACCGGGCTGCCAGCCCACAAAAGGTCGCGCGCAGGGATCGGCTTCGTGCCGCAGGGGCGGCATGTTTTTCCGCAACTGACCGTCATGGAAAATCTGGAAACCGGCCTGTCGGCGCTGGCTGGTCGGAGTAAGGCCGGGCGGGGCAGGGGTAACGCAAAAGTGCCGCCGCATATTTTCGACCTGTTCCCCAAACTCTATGACATTCGCGCCCGTGCGGCGGGGTTCCTTTCGGGTGGCGAGCAGCAGCAACTGGCGATCGGCCGGGCGCTGGCGGGCGAACCCAGCCTGCTGCTGCTGGACGAGCCGACCGAGGGCATCCAGCCCAATGTCGTGCAGCAGATCGAGGCGGCCCTGGTCCATGTCCGCGACCAGCTGGGCATGACGGTGCTGGTGGTCGAACAATATCTCGATTTCGTCTGGCGCTTCGCCGACCGCTATTGCGCGATGCAGAATGGGCGGATCATCCGGCAGGGCGCTATTGCCGATGAAAGCGCGAAGGACGTCGCGCATCTCGTGCAGATTTAGGGTGCTATCAGCGCCTCCAATTGGCGCCGCCTATCTGCGCTGACCGGGATGCCATCGCGCAGAGCCTTTTCGCGCGCGGCGAAGCGGCGGTCGCCGGGCATACGCGCCTGCCCGGCATCGTGGAGTGCCGTGACCATTTGCTCCACCCGATCCCCAAAACCCGCAGCCGATCCGCCCCGGCTGGGATCGATCAGGATCAGGCATTCGCCGGTGCAAGGCGTCTGCGCGCCGGGATGGGCGGACCAATCCACCTCCGACGAAAACAACCCGCCGGTCAGCGCCGCGGCCATGATTTCGATCATCAGCGCAAGGGCCGCGCCTTTATGCCCGCCAAAGGGGAGCAGTGCGCCGCCATCCAGCACAGCTTGCGGATCGCGCGTGGGCTGCCCCATCGCATCGACGCCAGCATCGGGAGGCAAGACATGGCCGTCGCGCGCGGCGATCTGCACGTCGCCATGAGCCAGCACGCTGACTGCCTGGTCGAACACGACAATGCGCCCATCGGCACGCGGCGCGGCGAAGGCCAGCGGGTTGGTGCCATAGACCGGGTGCCGTGCGCCCGGCGGCGCGACTACCGCCATGCTGTTGACCATGGCGATGGCGACCAGCCCCTGTAGCGCGAATGGCTCGACATCGGGCCAGAGCGCGGCGAAATGATGCGATCGCCTGATGGCGACGACGCAGGCACCGGTCGCGCGCGCCTTGGCGATCGCCATTGGCGCGGCGATGGCCAGGGCAGGCTGAGCAAAACCGTTGGCGGCATCGACCCGCAGGAAAGACGCGCCACCATCCTCCAACAGGGGTTGCGCCCGCCCATCGACCCAGCCGCTGCGCAGTGTGGAGACATAGCCCGCCATGCGGAACAGGCCATGGCTCATCGCGCCGTCACGTTCGGCGCTGGCACAGTTACGGGCCAATATGTCGGCAACCGTTTCGGACGTGCCGTTGGCCAGAAAAATGCGGCGGAGCAGCGCGACCAGCGCGTCGAAATCTATATGGGTCATGGCACTACCCTTTCCTGCTTTGCATCGGGGCGCAACGCTTCGTGCGTGCGAAGCCATACGTTCTTTGCCCCATTGCCGCCCATTCGCCGCCGTCCAGACTGGATGCCATGCCCGACGAACCGATCGACCTTGACGCGTTGCGCCGCCTTTATGCCGGTGGCGGCGGGGCCGACATTCACGACCCGCATTTTCGTGAGGTGGCGGGGCTTCAGTTCAAGAGCGGGGACAAAAGGCGCTGGCCCTTTGCCGAGCCTTCGACGCTGCTGGATGCGCCCTATATCGCGGGCGGGCTGACAGCGGAGACGCTTGATACATTGGACGTGGCGCTGATCGGCGTGCCGATGGACCTGGGCGTCACCAATCGACCCGGTGCCCGCTATGGCCCGCGGGCCGTCCGCGCGATCGACCGGATCGGTCCCTATGAACATGCGCTGCGGGTCGCGCCGATGAACCATCTGACGGTCGCCGATGTCGGCGATGTGGCGATGCAGAGCCGCTATGATCTGGCGCTGTGCCATGCCGATATCGAGGCCTGCTATGCGATGATCGGCGCGACCAAAGCGATCCCGCTGTCGGTCGGCGGCGACCACAGCATCACCGGGTCGATCATGAAGGGGCTGGCGGCGACGCGCGGGCCGATGGGCATGGTCCATTTCGACGCCCATTGCGACACGGGCGGCATCTATGAAGGCTCCAAATTCCATCATGGCGCGCCCTTCCGCGAAGCGGTGCTGGCCGGCGTATTGGACCCCAAACGATCCATCCAGATCGGCATCAGGGGCGGCGCGGAATATCTGTGGGAATTTTCCTATGCCAGCGGCATGACGGTCATCCATGCCGAAGATGTCGCAACCATGGGAATGGACGCAGTCGTCGCCAAGGCGCTGGAGGTGGTGGGCGATGGCCCCACCTATGTCACCTTCGATGTCGATGGACTGGATCCTGTCTATGCGCCCGGCACCGGCACCCCCGAAGTAGGCGGGCTGTCCACGCGGGAGGCATTGCAACTGCTGCGCGGGCTGGCCGGTATCGACATTATCGGCGGCGACGTGGTGGAAGTCGCGCCCGAATATGATCCCGGCACGGTGACGGCGCAGGCCGCCGCGCAAATGCTGTTCCAATTGCTCTGTTTGGTGCATCTGCGCCGATGAGCGACACCGGCGTGCCACCCGAACCGGCGCTGCGGCGCGGCGTTACCGGTCCGGGCTTTTTCGCGCTTGCCTTCGGCACCATTGTCGGGTCGGCGTGGATGGTGCTGATGGGCGAGTGGGTGACGCCTGCCGGGCCGGGCGGTGCGGTGCTGGCCTTTCTGGGCATGACGCTGCTGATGGTGCCGGTCGCCGCCGCCTATGCCGAGCTGGTCGCGCGGGTGCCGCGCGCCGGGGCGGAATTCGTTTTTGTCGAAAAGGCATTCGGTCCGTGGCCGGGCTTTGTCACCGGCTGGTTCCTGACCCTCTATTTCGTGGGCATCTGCGCCTTTGAAGGGCTGGCATTGTCCTGGTTCCTTGAAAATCTGGTGTCGGCGATGGCCGGGTGGCCGCCGCTCTACAGCTTTCTGGGCAAGTCGATCACGGCGCTGGACCTGGGTATCGGGCTGATGGGCGCGGTGGTGATGACACTGCTCAATGCGGCGGGGGCCAAGGTCGCGGTGGGCTTTCAGAAGCTGGTGACCTTCGCCTTTCTGGGCGCATCGGCGCTGCTGGTCGTGATCGGCTTCGTTCAGGGCGATCCCGCCAACTGGCAACCCCTGTTCGAGCCTGCCCATGGCGGCAGTTTTGCAGGCGGCATGTTCGTGATGCTGGGCGTTGCGGGCATGTGGCTGTCGGGATTCCAGACGGCAGCGTCCGCCGTCGAGGAACGCGCGCCTGGCACCAGTTTCCACACGGTGGCCAAGGCGATGATGCTGGCGGTGGTGGTCGCTGCGATCTTCTACAGCCTCATCATCATCGCGTCCGCCTCGCTCATCCCCTGGCGTGAGCTGACGTCGGGCGCGCTGCCGGTCGCGGCGGCGTTCGACCATGCGCTGGCCGGTGGCATCGCGACCAAGGGCATTTTGCTGGTCGCGATGGCGTCGCTGCTCAAAACCTGGAACGCGATGCATTTGTCGGCGACGCGGGTCATCTTGGCGCAGGCACGGGCCGGTTTCCTGCCTGCGGGCCTTGCCCATGTCGATGCAAAGAGCGGCGCCCCCCGGCGCGCGGCGTTGCTGGTGGGCGGATGGACCTGCCTTGGCGTGCTGGCCGGGCGCGGCGCGATCAGCCCGATCATTGCGATGGGGACGATCTGCACGACGGCGATCGCGGCGGTCGCGCTGTTTGCGCTGATGCGGTTGCGCGCTGTCGATAGGGGAGAGGTGCCTCCCGCCTTCATTCTGCCAGGCGGGCAGGCGCTGCTCGCGCCGGTCACGATCGGCGCAACGATTGTAGCGAGTGCGGCTGTCGTCGCGCCCTTTGGCTTGGCCGCTGGCGTACCGCTGGAACTCTGGCTGATGCTGGGCTGGCTGGCGCTGGGCATCGCTTTGGTGGTGGGGCAACGGCTCTGGAGCCAGCCACCGGCACAATTTCAGGTCGGATAGGCCGCGATCACCGGTCCCAATGCCTGTTCCAGCGGGCCGAGCCAGGGCGCAAAATGCCGCCAATGATCGACGCCATCGGTGAAGATCGGCTGGCGCACCTGTTCTGAACTGGCGGTGCGCACCGCCCGCTCCGTCCGCCAGAAGGCAAGGCAGGCTTCCTCAAATGGCAGGCCGAGATAATCCAGCAGCCGCGCGACTTCGCCCGGCGTGTCGGCGACCATATGTTCATAATGGACGCAGTGGATATGACCGGGCGCTGCCGCGTCGAACGCCGCCATCAACGCAACATAATCGCTATAATAGCGGCCGATTTCGTTCAGGTCGTAAGTGAAGGCCTGACCACGCGCAAAATGCTGTTTCCAGCCTGAAAAGCAGCAGCCTATCGGATGACGGCGCGCGTCGATGATCTTCGCGTTGGGCAGGATCAGCCGGATCAGGCCGACATGCTGCCAATTATTGGGCATCTTGTCGATGAAACGGGGCCGGTCGCTCTGCCTGTGGACGCGGGTGCGATCGACATATTCCTCGCCCAGTCGTTGCCGGTCGGCGGGGGTGAGTGACGCGATCATCGTGGCGAAATCGGGAAATTCACCTTCGTCGACGCGCGATTGCAGGCGGCTGGCGATGATCATCATCTCCGGCAATTCCATCGTCCCTTCCACCTGGCTATGGCTGGAGAGGATCTGTTCGACCAATGTGGAGCCTGACCGGGGCAGCCCGACGATGAAGATCGGGTCGGGCGCAGGGCAGCCACCCTCGCCGCTATGTGCGATAAAGGCGCTGGTGAAGCAGTCTGCGGCTGCCTGCACTTCTGTGGCAAATTCATCGGCGTCATAGGATAGCAAAGTGCGGCGCAGGCGGTTGCCGCGGTCATAATGGCCAAAGGATGCGGCATAATCGCGCGCATCCTCCAGCGCCTTGCCCAGCGAGAAATGGAGGTGGAAAATATCCTCGCCTTTCGTCGCAGCATCCGGTGCAAGCGTCGTGAGCGCCTGCTCCATCGCGGCAATATCCTGCGCGTCGAGCTTGACCGTCTTGAGGTTGGCGAGGCTCCACCAGGCTTCGCCCATGGTCGGTTGATAATGTACGGCCTGACGATAGGCGTGGATAGCGTCGGCCTGCCGCCCCAGCGTCTTGAGTGCATGGCCCAGATTCTGCCACAGCTGCGGCTGCTCCGGCTTTTGCGCCAGCAATCCTTCGTAAATGGCCGCTGCCTGCGCCTGATCGCCCAGCCGCACCAGCACCGACGCCCGCAGCAACGCATAGCCCGGATTATCGAGCGGGGACTGCGTCAATATCTCGGCATGGGCGAGTGCGTCTGTCAGGCGGTTATTCTGGAGCAGCAGGCGGATCAGAAAATCGCGCGCCAGATCGAATCCGGGTGCTGTGGCGACCGCGCGTTCGACCAGCGTCAGCGCCGCACTCATATCCCCGCGCCGCCAATATGTTTCGCCCAGCAACCGGGTGGCGGCCGGATCGTCGGGCAGCCGGGCGAGTCGCGTATCAAGGATCGTCGCTGCATCCTCCAGACGACCCTCATTCATCGCCATCGCCGCTTCAAGCAGGTCGCGGTCGCGCGAGGAGGCATGGATGCCCGACAGATCGGCGCGCCACGCATGGTCGGTGCGACCGACCTTCCGCAATTCGCTAGCCAGCAAAAACCAGCCGCTTGCCACGCCGGGTTGCTGGCGGGTCAGACTTTCCAACGCCGCGATGGCCCGCACGCTGTCGCCCGTTTCGCTTGCAGCCTGCGCTAATTCCCAGAGCAAGGCAGGCACGTTCGGCTGGCGACGGGCAAGCGCGGCAAGGCGTGACAGGGCGGTTTCGGCCTGACCCAGCCGACGCAGCGCCTGTGCCGCCAGCAGTTCTGCGGGTGGCAGTCCGGGGGCCTTTTCCAGTATCGCTTCCGCCCGCGCCAGCGCCTCCGCCGGCTGCGCATCCAGCAGGGTGGCAGCATGGCCAAGCGCCTCCCTGAGCGCAAGGGAAGGGGGGACGGCAGGGCGCGAGGCAGCTTCCATGGCGGGTTTTGCTTCCTTTCTCGTCTGCACAATGAACAGGATATTGCAGTTGCGCAACAACCCGATCAGCCAATGTGTCTGAGCAGCAAAATTAGGCTGTTGACTCCTGTAATCGTTACAGCATTATCAAATCTGGACAAACGTACGAAATGGCGAAAGTCCAAGGGGAATATTGGTAAATATTGATGCCGCGCCTGGGTGCGGCTGGTCTGGAGGCGTAAGCTGTTTCCGGTCGTGGGGCGATTTTGCCCTTGCGAAATGCGGGATGCCGCGCGTCGTCTGACAATGTGCTGCAATGCGTCATAATCACGCGGGCGAACCGCGATTTGGGAGAGTGGAGGGCATCTTTTCAAGGGGGAGTCCAACACCATGAAGATTCAGTCTCGCCGCCGCACACAATTTGTGAAGATATTGGGGGTGACAACCATATTGGCCGGGCTGGGTGCCGCAGGCATGGCGCGCGCCGCCGATGCCATTGCGGACCCCGCCGCCGATCCGGCAATGGCGCTGCCCGCCGATGAAGCCGGTGGCGGCCTCACCGAAATCGTCGTCACCGCAACGCGCAGCGCGCAAAGCATCCAGAAAGTGCCGATTTCCATGCAGGCGCTGGGTGCCGAAACGCTGGCGGAGCGACAGGTCAAGGGTTTGAGCGATTTCGCCGCCCTGCTGCCGTCTGTATCGTTCGAGGGGATCGGACCAGGCCGCAACACCGCCTTTTTCCGCGGCATCGTGCCAGCGGGCGGTGCCTATGCCTCGGTCGGCTATTATCTCAACGACATTCCCATCACCGGCACCGCAGTGCCTGATATCCATGCTTATGATCTGGAGCGGGTCGAGGCGCTGGCCGGGCCGCAGGGGACGCTCTATGGCGCGGGATCGCTGGCAGGCACCATCCGCATCATTACCAACAAGCCCAATATGGACAAGTTTGAGTTCGGTTACGATGTCGAGGCCAATAAATATGGCAAGGGCGACTTTGGTGGTCAGCTGGAATCCTACATCAACGTCCCGCTGAGCGACACATTGGCGGTGCGTGCCATGGGCTATTACCGGCGCGATGGCGGCTATATCGATAACAAGCCCAATAATGGTCTGCTCAACAATGGCGCGCCGGCCGTCTATACGCTGGGCGACAATAATCCGGCGACCTTCTTCAACCTCGACAATTCCGATATTGCCAAGGATGATTATAACAGCATCAAGGAATTTGGCGGTCGCGTGCAATTGCTGTGGGAACCGGTCGATGGCTGGTCGGTCGCGCCGGAAATCACCGCGCAAAAACAGGTCGCCAACGGCTATTTCGGTTTCGATCACCGCGTCGGCGATCTGGAAGTGCATGATTATGACCAGACCAAAAATGACGATCGCTGGTATCAGGCGGCGCTCAGCATCCATGGCCATATCGGCGACTGGGATCTGGTTTCCGCCACCGGTTTCTTCAAACGGCGGACCCGCACGCTCAACGATTATACTTATTACACGGTCACATATGACGGCTTTGGGCCGGGCTATGAAAGCTATCTGCAATTTTTCGACAATTGCACCGGGTCAGGCGCTGCGCAGCAATGTTCGCTGATCGACCCGACGCAATATTATCATGCCGATACGCACCGGAACAAATTTACGCAGGAATTGCGCCTGTCGACGCCCAAGGACTGGCCGTTCGACGTCACGATCGGCGGCTTTTACCAGCGGCAGAAAAACAAGACGAACACCTATTATGCCATTCGCGGGCTGGACACGATTACCGGCTATACCCAGACGGGCGGCGGCGATGTGCCGGGCGGACTGATCGGTGTGCCGGGTATGTACGGGATCGACTATGATGAAGATGGCAACCCCTTCTTCGACACCAGCAATGTCATCAACCCCAACGGCAATCCTCTCGGCACGATGCTGCTGGGCACGCAGGCGGTAAAGAGCGACGGCTTCTACATTAACGAACAGAACCAGCTTTATCATGACAAGGCGATCTTCGCCGAAGGCCATTATAACATCACGCCGACATTGAAGCTGACTGGTGGTATCCGCTATTTCTGGACGGATTTTGCGGTCAAGGGCTTTGCCGGTGTCGCGGGATCTGCGGCCAATACTATCACGTCGGTTTTTGTCCCGACCGGGGAAATGGGCTGCCCCACGCCACTTCCGGCCGAGCGCCTGCAATGCCTCAACACCAATTTCCGCGCGCCCGACCAGACCGGGCGATACAAGGAAAAGGGCGAGACGCATAAGGTGGCGCTCGACTGGCAATTCCAGCCGGACAAAATGGTCTATTTCAACTATTCCACCGGCTTTCGTCCCGGCGGGTTCAACCGTCCGCTGCGCATCCGTAACTTCGGCCCGGTCGATGTCGCCCCGTTCAAGTCCGAAACGCTCACCAATTTCGAGTTGGGTGTCAAGACGACGTGGAACAACATTTTCCGCTTCAATGCGGCGGTCTATTATGAGAAATGGAATAATATCCAATATGGTGTCGTCGTGTCGGGCGCGCAGGGTGCGGGCATGACCGGCAATGCGGGCAAGGCGGTGGTCAAGGGTATCGAATATGATGCCGACCTGAAGCTGGGCAAGGTGACGATCTCCACCTCCGGTGCGTATAATGACGGCAAGTTGAAGGGCAATTTCTGCAACTTCGCGTTGGACCGCGACACCTCGTCCATTTCCCAACTGTCCAGCTGTACGCTGGGTGAGGATGTGCCGGAATCCAGTCCGCCAACACCGCAGGTCGCTGCCGCAAACGGCACCCGCCTGCCGCGCCAGCCCAAATTCAAGGGCACGACCTCAATCCGCTACGACACCTATCTGGGCGACTATAGCGCCTATGTGCAGGGCGCAGCACTCTACCAGACCGGGGCGACCCAGGATCTGAACGTCGATAATAATGCGCTGCTCGGCAACACGAAGGGCTTTGTCAGCTTCGACTTTTCCGGGGGCGTCAAGAAGGACAGTTGGAGCCTCACGCTGTTCATCCAGAACGCTTTTGACAAGCGCGGGCAACTGACCAAAAATACCTTCTGTTCGATCGACTTTTGTTCCGGCTCGTCGCGCACCTTCATTATCAAGCCGCAATTTTTCGGCATCCGCTTCGGCCAGAAATTCTAAAGGCGGGGGCTACGCAAAACGGCCGCCGGATCACTGATCCGGCGGCCGTTTTATTTGCCAATCTGGTTCAAAAACGGGCTATTTCTGCCCCGGATAGAGCAGTCGCATGGTCACCGGCGCGCCGCATTGACGGATCGCGACATCGACATAGCGGGCGCGTTCGGCTTTGAGCGAAGTCGATGTCAGGGCGAATTTCCGCTCATGCGCGACCTCATCGGCCGTGAAGGGCTTTGAACCCTTGGGAACACTCGCCCCGCCCAGGCCAAAGACCATATAATTGACCAGATCGGCGAGCTGTTGATTGTCGGTGATCCGGCTATGCGCGATATTGGGCAGCCGGATGAGATAGGCGCGCGATTGCGGCGTACACATAAACCAGCCGACCCGCCCGCGCAGTTCTGGCAATTGCGCAGGCGCAGCGCTGCCCTGTATGCCATGGCAGCCGCCGCAATGTTCGGCATAGTCGGATCGCGCCAAATCCGGGTCGGTGATCGCAGCGGGCAACACGCCCAATGGCGGCAGCGCGGCGCGGCCAATGCCGACCGCGCCGATCAGGAGCAGGGAGCCGAGAACGAGCCTGCGCATCGCGATAAAGTCCTAGCTGGCGGACCCCACCAGCACCGCGGTCGAACAATGATATTCCATGCTGGTCGTGCCGAAACACCAGATCACGTCATTATTGAGTTGGGGCATGTAAAGCTGGGTTTCCCGGTCGGTATTGTCGCAACCGCACTGGCCGCAGGCGGGTTTGCCGCAACAGTCGCGATAGGCGATCAGATAGGCCTTGCCGTCGTCCGGGTTGATGCAGGTGCCGACCCAGGAAACAGGCGATGGCTCCGCGCCCGGCGGGCAACTATGGATGCCGCCGCCGCAGCAGGTGCAAAGCGCGCCGTCAATGGCGCAGTAGCGCCAATAATCGCATTTGGTGTCATCCTTGGTCTGGGCGTTGCGCGCGAAACCCGTCTTGCCCTCCGGCGACCGGTCGGGCTTGGCCGCTTCCGCGCGGCTGACCGGCAAGAGCGGGAAGGCGGGCGCCGCCACCAGCGCCGCCCCCAACCGCGAGAGCATGGAACGGCGCGATGTGCCGCCCGCCAGCTTGCGCAACAGGCGTTCCCCCATGGCGTCGGCGTCAAATTTCTTCATGTCACTGACCCCCTATATGCCGTTCAGGCTGCCTGCGCCTTTAACGATCCGATATAATCCTGCACGGTTTTGATCCCCATTTCATGGGCCACGACCAGGCTTTCGAGATGTTCGCGGCTGTTCACCAGCCCCTTGGACAGGATCGTCCCTTCCGCGTCCAGCAACACGGCATAGGGCAGCTTGGCAACGCCAAAGGCCTGGCCGACTTCGGGACCATTGACGAAGGCATAGGCCTCCAGCCCGTGCTGCGCGATCATCGCGCGCTGGGCGGCGGCGTCATCATCACCGACGAAGCTGAGCGCAACCCGCTCGTCGCGGGCGAAGGATTTGGCCATCGGGATGATCGACTTGCACAGCGGGCATTGCGCCGACACGAACATCAGCAGGCGCAGCGGCACGTCATGCGCATGGCCGCCAATCGTCACCGGTGCGCCGTCCAGCAGGCGCGCATCGACCTTGACCGTGGCGTCGCCGACCGCCGGGCCACCGCTGGTGGTCAGCGCACCGGCAGGCGCAACGCGAATGTGCAGCACACCGACCTGCCGCGCGACCGCCAGCAGCGCCACGCCAAGGCCCAGGATCACGATCCATGACAGGATTTGCGAGAGAATGAGCGATGTCATCATGAATGCTTATCTCCGGTAGGCGGCGGGCGACGCGATCAGCGCGCCGATGGAATTGCTGAGCAGATGGGCCAGATAGAGCGCAACACCGCCGACCATGGCCGTGCCTATATCCAACGCGCCAAGCGACGGTCCGGGCCACAGGCGCGGCACCAGCAGCAGCGCCAGCACAATGTTGCGGGCAACCAGCGGCCAGCCGATCGGATGGCGCAGTTGCGACCGGCCACAACCGCAATCAATCTGGGTGCGACCGCGCCGGATATTGATCGCCATCGCCA
Source organism: Sphingobium sp. FG125 (assembly GCF_057809795.1). Classification (NCBI taxonomy): domain Bacteria; kingdom Pseudomonadati; phylum Pseudomonadota; class Alphaproteobacteria; order Sphingomonadales; family Sphingobiaceae; genus Sphingobium; species Sphingobium sp. FG125. Next base: position 25,190 of record NZ_JBMDKQ010000011.1, on the reverse strand, counting down.
CCCCGAACAGCGTCAGGAGCAGGATGGCCATCATCACCGGCAGGGGCGCGATACCCGCGATCAGCGCGCCGCCGATCCCTATTTCAGCGATCGGCAGGATTTTCGCGGCAGGCCCGACCAACCCTGCGGGGAGCAGCCGATAATTGGCAATCACGCCGGGCAGTAATATGCGATGCCGCAGCTTTTCCAAACCCGCGATCAGCAGGATCAGGCCAACGCCCACCGATGCGGCCAATCCCATGATCGCCAGCCCCAGCGCCATGGTCAGGACGGGTCCGCAACCGTGATGGTGCTGCCCCCGGCTTTCTCGATCTTGTGCTTTTCCTCGCCAGTCGCGACGTCGATGACGATGGCGCTGCCCTCTTCGCCGTTCATGAACAATAGCGGCTTGTCGGTTTGCGACACTTCGATATTGTTCATCGGTTCCTTGAGCGCGCGGCGCTTGACGACTTTTTGCGTGGCCAGGTCGACTTCCCACACTTCGGTGCCGGACGCCTTGTGCGACCAATATTCGCCCATATGCATCAAGACGAACAGATGGCCGGACGGACGGTGAAGCGCCATCGGCTGGCGACCACCCGGATACCAGTTCAGCTCCAGCGGCTTGGTTTCGCCCGGACGAATGCCCGCCGCCGCCTGGATCGAGAAAGGCGCGGAAATGGTCGGCGTCGCACCCAGCTTGGCCTGATAAATCTGGCCGGTATAGGTCAGGAAGGTCGTTTCCTTCTTGCGCTTGTCATAGGTGAAATTGTCGAAGATCGGATCATCGGTCGCTGAAAAGAAGGGCGCGCTATGGCTGATGTCCGCCTTGGTCCCCTTGATCGCTACCGTAGCGAGCGAGCCGTCCGAGCAGAGCGCGGAAAAGCCCACACCCGGATTGGGCATCAGGCTGGCGCAGCCGGGCAGTTCCACTGCGGTCACGAACTTGCGCTTGACCAGATCGACGATATTCACCCCGGATACGGGACTGAAATCATAGACATAGGCGGTCTTGCCATCGTCGCTGACGATGAAGTTATTTTTGCGCGACCCGATCAAGATGCGGCCGGGCAGGGGGACTTCGGTGATCAGGTTCAATGTCTGGCTGTCATAGACCGACACCATGTCCTGTCGCGTGCCGCGATCGCCCTTCGACCAGATGGTTTCGGCGACATAATAATATTTGCCCGCAGGATCGATCGCAAAGTCAGCCAGTCGGCGGGTTTCGACCATGCCCTTCATCTTGCCGGTTTCACCGTCGAAGATGCTGGTGCCGGGCATGTCCCAGCCGCCATCGACAAAGAACCAGGTCGGTTTGGGCGGGGTGATGGTCAGGACGTCGGACGTCTCCATTTCCAGCACCGCGCCGGTATCGGCGGGCGCGGCCTGGGCCGGGCTGGCAAGCAGCGCCCAGCCCCATGCGGCGGCGGCGAACAATCCCCTGGCGGCGGTCCTCGGCATCTGGCGTGATCCCCCTTGATCGTGCGGACGGACAGATGGACTCAACGGGCCACATATCAGCGTCTGCGCAAAGATTGGACAGCTGTCCGATATTGGTCAAGCGCTTTGGCGGGCAGGACGTAAATATATTTTGCATTGCAGCAATGCGGCACAAAACCGGATTACCGACAGGCCTCAGGCGGCCTGCACCATCAATCCTGCAAGGTCGCGCGATGTCACCGTTTTGGCAAGCTGAACCAATGACGTAGCGGCAATCGCGGTGAAAGCCGGCATCTTGTGCGCCCAAGGCTTGCCATGGCCCAGAAATGGGGTCGATCCTTCCATCGACGCGCTGATGAACAGGGCGACGCTATGCACTTCGTCGGCGGTCAGCGCCGGATTTAGCTCAGCGACATATTCGCCGATGGCACCATGCACCCGCTCGTAAAAGACGCGGACCCGATCGGCGACGAAATCGCTATGATTGGCCAGCGCCCATAATTCGGTGAACAAATGGGTGGTGCGCTTGGTCTGTATGTCGTCCAGGCACAGGATGATGACGCGCCTCAACCGCTCTTCGGCAGTCAGGCCGGGCTTGCGCACCGTCTGGTCCATCATCGCGCCATAGGAATCGACCAGTTCGTCCAGCATCACCTGGATCAGCATTTCCTTGCGCGGGAAATGATAGCTGACATTGCCGACCTTCATGTCGCAGCGCGCGGCGATGCGACGCAGGGTGAAGGCATCGGACCCCTCGTCGATCAACACCGCCAGCGCGGCCTTGAGAATCTGATCGACCGTTTCGGTCCCGCGTGCATAGATGCCGGGACGGGAGGGTGAGAATATCATGTCACTATCTGCCTTGCCCTGCTCCTACCATCCAATTGGACGTGCCGCCACCCTTTGCCGCCATTTCGGGGCAAAGAGGCGTGGTGGCGGAAATGCCCGAATGACAGCACAGCGTCTTTGCGATTCGTCCCATCAGCCAAGAAGATCGTGCTGGTGGGCAAGCTCGGCGTTGGATTGCTGCATTTGCCATCGCGATACCATCCAGATGCAAAGATCGGCACGACGATAAAGCCCGAAAAGCCGCGCAAATCCGCCGAAAAATCGCCTTGCCCGACGCCAGGCGCAAGTGCTGCCCGATGCGCCGCTCTTGGCAGATGCGCCGCGCCCGACTGTTATGCGCATCCATGCCATGCGCCCGATGACGGAGGGCGCAGGCGACCGCCATGATTGCGTAAGAGAGGCATCTGACCTGTGAGCGAGACCATTTTCGACTGTTCGGACATCGACCAATATCTCGGCAAGCCGATGCAGCCTGCCCGGATGCGCGAACCGATCCACAATAATGACATTCGCCGCTGGGCGCAGGCGATGCATTATCCCAATCTGCTTCATTATGATGCCGACTATGCAGAGGAAAGCCGCTGGGGCAAGTTGGTCGCGCCGCAGAGCTTTGCCGTGACGATGGACGATGGTCATGGCGCGGGTCCGGCCTGCGTCGGCAGCATCCCCAATTCGCATCTGTTGTTCGGCGGTGACGAATGGTGGTTTTATGGCCCGCGCATCCAGGGCGGGGATATGGTTCATAATGAGCGGGTGCCGTTCGACTATGTCGTCAAGGATACGAAATTTGCTGGTCCCACCTGCTTCCAGCGCGGCGACAATAATTATTACAACCAGAATGGCGAACTGATCGCCAAGCAGCGGTCCACCGCGATCCGCTATTCGGCGGAAGCGGGCCGGGAAAAAACTTCAGCCGAAGTTGTCGAAAATACCGACGATCCGGTCTGGACCGACCAGGAACTGGTCGAGATCCAGGAACGCAAGTTCCGCTGGGTCCAGATGTTGCACGATCTGGGCCATGGCAAACGCTATCTGGAGGATGTCGCGGTGGGCGACGTCCTGCCCGACCGCGTGTTCGGCCCGCACAGCATTGCCAGCTTCACCACCGAATGGCGCGCCTATCTGTTCACCATCTGGGGCGGCACGCATCGCCGCACCGATCTGGATCTGGCGGCGTTGGGCTTTGTCGATGAAATGGCGGGCCATGAAAATGATCCGGTGATGGAGCGGATCAATCCAGAGCTGACCGACGGCGCCTATTTTGGCCCGTCGCGCGGGCATCTCTTCCCCCGCTGGGCACGCTTCATCGGGATGCCGCGCGCCTATGGCTATGGCGCGTCGATGGGCGCGTGGGTGGTCGATTATCTGTCGGGCTGGGCTGGCGAATGGGGCATGGTGACCCATTCGGTCGCCTCCTATCGCGGTCCCGCCTTCACTGGCGACATCACGATCATGACCGGCACGATCGTCGACAAATTCGTCGATGATGAAGGCCGCGAAGTCGTGCAGGTGGACGTGCGGATGGCCAATCAGTCCGGCACCGTGCTGGCAACGGCCAAGGCGGAGGTTCTGCTGCCGCGCAAATGACCTGCGACGGCGGGGCTGGCGACAGGCTTGCCCGCCCCGCCGATCGTATCGGACTGTCCGAATCCGGCCTATCCTGTCGCCCGTTGCGCGTCGATGATCGTCACGATCGCGCTGATCACCTTGCGGCAATAGGCCTCCCTTTCCTGTTCGCTGACCTGGCCGACTGCACTTTGATGATTGTACCAGCCCGATATGCCGTGCAGGAACCGCCCTTCACGATACCGCGCCTGGAAGCGATCGGGCGGTCGGCTGATTATCTGCGTGCATTGCGGGGATGACCGGGGCATCACCATGCGACTCTACTGGTCGGCGGCGATCACCCTGTAGAGCAGCAGCCTGTTACTGACGAGGGCAAGGTCGGTCGCGATGGCCGACCGGCGCGCAGAATAAAGCGATCTTTGGTTGACCAGCGTGTTCAGGAACGTGTCGATCCCCGACCGGTAGCGCTGTTCCGACAGGTCATAGGCGCGCTGGCTGGCGGTGACGAGCCGCCGTTGCGCCGCCTGCTGCGCGTCGATCGTGCCGTCCCGCGCCAGCGCGTCGGCGACTTCGCGAAAGGCGGTCTGGATCGCCTTTTCATATTGCGCCAGCGCCAGGTCGCGTTGCGCCTTGCTATAGTCCAGATTGCCGCGCGCCGGGCCGCCGAAGATCGGCAGGCTGGCGGACGGGCTGGCCGACCAGGTGAAGGCGTCACCGGTAAAGAGCGATGACAGGGCGGAACTCGCGACGCCGATCGCCGATGTCAGGCTGATCTTCGGGAACATCGCCGCGCGCGCCGCGCCGATATCGGCATTGGCGGCCTTGAGCTGATGTTCGGCCTGCAACACGTCGGGACGCTGGAGCAGCATGTCGGATGACAGACCGGCAGGCACTCTGACAACCCCGGCGATCAGGCTGTCGAGCGAGGCGGGGAGTAGTGCATCCTCGATCGGCGCGCCGACCAGCAGGTTCAGCGCATTGCGATCCTGCGCCACCTGCGTCACATTGGCGGCGACGTCGGACGCGGCCTGTTCCACTATGGTTTGCGCCTGATAGACGTCCAGTCCGCCGCTCAGCCCCGCGCCCTTGAGCGATTGGGTCAGCGTCAGGCTGCGCTGCGCACTCGCCAGCGTCTGCCGCGACACGGCGAGCAATTCCTGATCCGCCGCCAGCGTGGCGTAGGCGGTGGCGGTTTCGGCGATCAGGGTGATGCGCGTCGCCCGCGCGCCCTCCTGCGTCGCCAGATAGCTCTCCAGCGCGGCCTCACTGAGGTTGCGGACCCGGCCGAACAGGTCGATCTCGAACGCGCTGATGCCGATATCCGCGCTATAGCTGTCATTCTGCCGCGTCACATTCGCGCCTGCGTCCCCGCTCAGCGTCGGCAGTTGCGCCGCGCGCTGCACCCGATATTGCGCGCGCGCCGACAGGATATTGGCCAGCGCCGCGCGCAGGTCACGATTATTGGCCAGCGCCCGCTCAATGACTGTGCGCAGCGCGGGATCGCTCACCAACTGCGTCCAGGCCAGCCCCGGCTGCACGCCGGGTTGCGTCGGCGCATAGGCCTCGCCCGTCGGCAACGCCGCGGGCACTGGCGGGGCGGGGCGGACATAGGCCGGGGCCATATTGCACCCCGCCAGCATCAGCGCGGGGATCAGCGGAAGGACGGCGCGGCTCATGCGGGCACTCCTGCGCCCGGCGGTGTCGGTTCCGGGCGCACAGGCCGGTCATTGCCAAACAGCCGGGCGATGGTGACGAAGAAGAGCGGCACGTAGAAGATCGCCAGCACCGTCGCCGTCACCATGCCGCCCACCACCGCCGTGCCGATCGCGATGCGGCTTTGCGCGCCCGCGCCCGTAGCGATGGCAAGCGGAATGACGCCCGCGATGAAGGCCAGGCTGGTCATCAAAATCGGCCGGAACCGCAGCCGCGCCGCCTCCAGCGCCGACGACAGTGCATCCTTGCCCTGCCGGTGCGCCAGTTCGGCAAATTCTACGATCAGGATCGCATTCTTCGCCGCCAGCCCCATGGTGGTGAGCAGCCCAACCTGAAAATAGATATTATTTTCCAGCCCCCGCGCCCACACAGCAATCACCGCGCCGACCAGCCCCAGCGGGATCACCAGCAGCACCGCGAACGGGATCGACCAGCTTTCATAGAGCGCCGCCAGGCACAGGAACACGACCAGCACCGAGAGGGCATAAAGCAACGGCGCCTGCCCGCCCGACAATTGCTCCTGATAGGACAGGCCGCTCCAGGCATAGCTGGTCCCGGTCGGCAGCTGCTTTTGCAACGCCACGATCCGGTCCATAGCCTCACCCGAACTCGCGCCGGGGCCAGCCTGCCCCTGTATCTCATAGGCCGACTGGCCATTGAAGCGCGCAACCGTCGTCGGTCCCATCGTCCAATGCGTCGTGGCAAAGGCGGAGAAGGGAACCATCTCGCCGGTCGCGCTGGACCGCACCATCCATTTGTCGAGATCGGTGGGCAGCGCGCGATAGGGCGCGTCGGCCTGCATATAGACGCGCTTCACCCGCCCGCGATCAACGAAATCATTGACGTAGCGGCTGCCCCAGGCAGAGGTCAGCACATTGTCGACATCGCCCTGGGTCAGCCCCAACACGGCCAGCTTTTCGGAATCGACATCGACCTTTAGCTGGGGCGTATCCTCCAGCGTCGCGGCGCGCACCCCGGTTAGCATCGGGTCCTTCTGCGCGGCAGCAAGCAACTGGTTGCGCAGCTCCAGAAAGCGCGCCCGCGACAGCCCGCCAGTGTTGAGCAGTTCAAAGGTAAAGCCGTTCGACTGGCCGAGGCCACGAATGGCGGGCGGCGTCATCGCCAGCACCCGCGCGTCGCGGATGGCGGCCAGCTGCTTGTTGGCGCGCCCGACGATCGCGTTGGCGCTGTTCACCGCCCCCGGTCGATCACCCCAGGGTGCCAGATTGATGAAGCCCTGCGCGGTATTTTCGCCTTGCCCCGCAAAGCTGAAACCCGTCATCACGAACGCGAAGGCGATATTGTCCTTCTCGTCACTCAGGAAATAATTTTGCATCTGCTCGACCGCATCGGCGGTCCGGCTTGATTTCGCACCGGCGGGCAGGGTCAGCTGCACCATCACCTGCCCCTGATCCTCGACAGGCAGGAAACTGGACGGCAGCCGCACGAACAGCAGCAGCAGAAGGGCGATGATGACGCCATAGCCACCCCAGAACAAAGTCCGCTTGCCCAGCATCTGCGTCGTGCGGCGGACATAGCCATTGGTCAGCCGTTCAAACCAGCGGTTGAATTTCCCCGACCAGCCCTGGGTCCGCCGTTCCTCCGCAATGGGTTTCAGGATCGTGGCGCACAAAGCAGGCGACAGGATCAGCGCTACCAGCACCGACAGCAGCATCGACGACACGATCGTGATCGAAAATTGGCGGTAGATCACCCCGGTCGACCCGCCAAAAAAGGCCATGGGCAGCAGCACGGCGGACAGGACCAGCGCGATGCCGACCAGCGCGCTGCCAATTTCCTCCATCGACTTGATCGTCGCCTCGCGCGCCGAAAGCCCTTCCTCCTCCATGATGCGCTCGACATTCTCGACCACAACGATGGCATCGTCCACCAACAGGCCGATCGACAGCACCATCCCGAACAGGGTCAGCGTATTGATCGAATAGCCAAACAGCGCCAGCACACCGAATGTGCCGAGCAGCACCACCGGCACCGCGATCGCCGGGATCAGCGTCGCGCGCCAGCTTTGCAGGAACAGGAACATCACGACGACGACCAGCAGCACCGCCTCGATCAGCGTCTTGATGACCTCCTCGACCGACAATTTGATGAACGGCGTGGTGTCGCGCGGAAACACGATTCTGTAACCGTCGGGCAGGTTGGTGGACAGCTCCGCCACCCGCGCCTTGACCAGTTCGGCGGTCTTGAGCGCATCGGCCCCCGGTGCCAGCTGCAACGCCATGCCGGACGCGGGATGGCCGTTCAGCCGGGCGGCAGTGGTATAGCTTTCATTGCCCAGCTCCACCCGCGCCACATCGGACAGATGGACGATCGACCCGTCTCTCTGGGTCTTGACGATGATAGCGCGGAATTGCTCCGGCGTCTGAAGCCGCGCACGCGCCGTGACCGTCGCATTGAGTTGCTGCCCGGCAGGCGCCGGGTCGGCCCCGATCTGTCCCGCAGATACTTCGACATTCTGCGCCGCGATCGCGCTCTGCACGTCGGACGGCATCAGCTTGACGGCGGCCAGCTTGTAGGGGTCCAGCCAGATGCGCATCGCATATTGCGACCCGAAAATCTGCGCCGCGCCGATGCCGCTGATCCGCGCAATCGAATCCTGGTAATTATTGACCAGATAGTCGGAAATGTCGGACTGCGACGCGCGGTTGCTCTCGTCATAAATACCGACCAGCATCAAAAAGTCGGTTTGCGACTTGGTGACGGTCAGCCCCTGCTGCTGCACTGCATTGGGCAGGCGGCTCAAAGCCTGCTGCACCTTATTCTGTACCTGCACCTGCGCGGTGTCGGGATCGGTTCCCTTCTCGAACGTCACGGTGATCGACGATCGCCCCGTCGCCGAGGAAGAGGACGAGAAATACATGAGGCCATCTACGCCGGTCAGCTGCTGTTCGATGACCTGGGTGACGCTGGTTTCAACCGTCTCCGCCGACGCGCCCGGATAGGTTGCGTTGATACCCACCGCAGGCGGCGCAATGTCGGGATATTGGGCGATCGGCAGCGACAGCATGGACCCCATGCCCGCAATCATCACGCCAATGGCGATGACCCAGGCGAAAATCGGCCGTTCGATGAAAAAGCGACTGAGCAAGATCCGGTCCCTACTTCTTCGTCGCGATGGTCACGGGCTTCACCTTGTCGGCGGGCTTCACCTTGTCGGTGCCCTCCACGATCAGGCGGTCGCCCGCCTTCAGCCCGTCGGTGATCAGCCATGCGTCGCCGATCGCCTGACCGGCTGTCACGATCCGCCGCTCAACCTTATTATCCTTCGTCACCACCAGCGCGGTCGCATTGCCCTTGGGATCGCGGCTGATGCCCTGCTGCGGGGCCAGGATCGCGCCCGGCACCACCGCTTGCGGCGCGACGACGCGCACGAACATGCCGGGCAGCAGCAATCCGTCGGGATTGGGGAAGCGGGCGCGCAGCGTCACCGTGCCGCTGTTGACGTCCACGATCGGCTCGGCAAATTCGATTTGCCCCGCCTGCGGATAATCGCTGCCATCGTCCAGCTTCAGCCGGATCGTCGCGCTGGCCGGCAGCGTCTTGCCCGCCGCCAGCGACCGGCGCAGCTGCAACAGCTGCGCGCTCGACTGGGTGATATCGACATAAATGGGGTCAAGCTGCTGGATGGTGGTCAGCGGATCGGCCTGACTGGCGGTGACCAGCGCGCCCTGCGTGAACAGCGTCCGGCCTATCCGGCCACTGATCGGCGCACGAACCAGCGTGAATTGCAGATTGACGTTGCTCGTCGCAAGGGATGCGCGCGCCTGCTGGACAGCAGCGGCGGCCTGCCGCGCGGTCGCGGTCACATCATCGCGATCCTGGGCGCTGACCGCTTCATTGTCCGACAAGGTGGCATAGCGCCGCGCTTTCGCCTGCGCCGCCGCGGCGGTCGCCTGCGCGCTGGCCAGCGCCGCCATCGCCTCGTCGCGCGACGCCCGATAGAGCCGCTGGTCGATCTCATAAAGCGGCTGGCCCGCGCTCACCAGCGATCCTTCGGTGAACAGCCGCTTCTGGATGACGCCCGCCACTTGCGGCCGGACCTGCGACATCATGGTGGATACGGTGCGGCCCGGCAATTCGCTCGCCACCGTGACATTGCGCGCGGTCAGCGTCACCACGCCCACCTCGACCGGACCCTTCTGCGGAGGGGGCTTGTCGCCACACGCCGCGACGGCCAGGCAAAGTGCCAGCAGGGGCAGGGAACGGGCAGAGAAAGGCGCTAACATCGTCGGGCAGGTTCCTTGTTGACCAGGCGGAGCCTTGCGATGCGCTTTCGCGCGGGGTTCGACCTGCCGGGGCGCACGAGGGGGAGGGGGACGCACGCTGACGGCCGGATCGATCGCGGCGATTGTCCGTCCCGGTGGACGGACAGGCATCGCAAGGACTCCGCATGGTGTCGGCGAGGGGGGCAGCCGACCTCAGCCTCTTGGCTATTTTGGCAACGACCGCATAGCGGAATTTGGCTTCCATCTGTGGCACTGTGCGGCATAGCGTATCGCTTTGTATCAGCCTGTATCATCGCTGGCCGCCGGGCAGACTTTCGCCACGCGACGCGCTAGGGAAGGGGGATGCCTGATACCGCTCCCGCCCGTGCTGCTACCGTGCTGGTCGTCGATGACGATGCGGACATCCGGGAACTGATCGTCGGCCAGCTGGCCCAGGAAAATTACCGGCTGCTGGCGGCGGCGAACCTTGGCGAATTGCGGCAAAGGCTGCGCGATCATCCGGTCGACCTCATCGTCCTCGATCTCAACCTGCCCGATGGCGACGGCCTGTCGCTGTGCCGCGAATTGCGGGGCGAAGGATCGGACGTGCAGATCATCATGGTGACCGCGCGGGGCAGCGCGATCGATCGGGTGCTGGGGCTGGAACTGGGTGCCGACGATTATCTGACCAAGCCGTTCGAGCCGCGCGAATTGCTGGTGCGCATCCGCAACCTGCTGCGCCGGGGCCGGGGCGACACCGGAACGCAGGGCAGGGCGAACGCGATGCGCTACGCCCATTTCGGCCCGTGGCGGCTCGACCTGGTGCAGCGCCGGCTGATCGCGCCAGACGAGCGGCTGGTCATGCTGTCCTCGGCCGAATATCGGCTGCTATGCCACTTTATCGAGCAACCCAATATTGTGCTGGGGCGCGGCCTTGCTGCCCGAACGGCGCGCCACCGCCGCGTTCGACCGCTCGATCGACCTTCAGATCAGCCGCTTGCGCCAGAAGCTGGCCGACGTGCCGGGCGGCAGCGAACTGATCCTGACCGTGCGGGGCGAAGGCTATGTGCTGGCCAGCGCGGTGGACTATTCATGATCAGGCGGCTGGGCGGCCGGGTCCGCACTTTCTTCCGCTCCATGGCGGGGCAGATTTTCGTCATCCTGACTCTGGGCATGACGATCGCCGCGATCATCGCGCTATTGGTCGCCGAACAGACCCGCCGTCATGATTTTGAACGGGTGCGGCGGCAGCGTGTCGTGGCCAGCGCCGTCGATATAGCCGACCGTCTGCGGCGCGATCCGGCACGGATCGAGGCGATGATGGCCGACCACAGCTTCATGGGGGCAGCGCCCGTGCCGCCCGGCATTGCACTGGCCGAAACGAACCGGGACGTCGAATCGACACTGGCGGAACGCTTTGGTCCCCGGTCCCAGCCCGAAGCCGGCCAGGTGCCGACGGGCCTGTGCTTTGCCACCTACACGGGTCGATGGGAACGGGCAGCAGGCCTGATCGACGCGCCGCGCCCCGACTGCTGGATCGTGCGCTTTACCGATCATGAGGGGCAGCGACGCGAAATGGCGCTCACTTTCCCGCGTCTCGCCAAACCGCCCAGCACCATCTTCAATCCGCTTTATTTGCTGGTGATCGTCGCCGCCTCGGCTGGGCTTGCGATATTTGTCGCCCGCTTCGTGTCCAAGCCATTGCGGCGGCTGGAGCAGGCGGCGGAGGCCTTTTCGGTCTCGCTCGACCCGGAGGAAATTCCCGAACGCGGGCCGGAGGAAGTGCGCGCCGCGCTCTCCACCTTCAACCTGATGCAGCGGCGCGCCCGCGCGGGCTTTGCCGAACGGACCCAGCTGCTCGCCGCGATCAGCCATGACATACAGACACCGCTCACCCGGTTGCGGCTGCGGCTGGAACTGGTGGAAAATGAGGAACTGCGCGCGCGCCTGCTGGCCGATCATGAAGCCATGCAGCGGCTGGTGCGTGAAGGGCTGGACCTGGCCAGCAGCACCGAAGCGCGGGAGGAGTGGTCGGTCCTCGACATCGACTCGCTGCTCGCCAGCATGGCCGAGGATGCAGAGGAATTGGGTGCGCCAGTCCGCTTCCTGACCGGCTGCGGCGGCACCGTTCGGGTCAAGCCCAATGCGCTGACCCGCTGCATCGCCAATCTGGTGGACAATGCGGTACGTTATGGCGGCAGCGCCGACATCAGCTGCGCGCGGGCAGGGGGGCGGGTGCTGATCCATATCCGCGACCGTGGACCGGGCATCCCCGCCGACCGGCTCGACCAGATGTTCGAACCCTTCACGCGCGGTGCGACCGGTCAGCCGGGCGGACGCACCGGCACCGGCATCGGCCTGACCATAGCCCGGTCGCTTGCCATGAGCTTCGAGGCATCTGTCCGGTTGCGCAATGCCGATGATGGCGGCCTGATCGCCACCATCGATATGAAGGGCTAGCTGTACGGCACCCGATCCCCCTCGCGGGCGATGGCTCTACCTTCAACGAACGGGGCCGGGGGGAAACGCATTGTCGGCACGCAGGTTTAACCAGCTAGCCTATTTCGCTTCGGCCTTGAGATAGGCGATCAAATTGGCACGATCCGCCGCCTGCGGCACACCGGCAAAGGCCATGCGGTTACCCGGAACAACGCCGCTTGGCTTCGTCAAAAACGCGTCGAGCGTCTTGGCATCCCAGCGGATCTTCGCCTTCTGCATCGCGGGCGAATAAGTAAAACCCGCCACCGTACCCGACGTGCGGCCGAACAGGCCCGCCAGGTTGGGCCCCATCTTCTTGGGTCCAGCCTTGACATCATGGCACAGCGCGCAGCGCGCAAAGACAATCTTGCCCTTGGCGGCATCGCCAGCCTGCGCCAGCACAGGCGTAGCGGCCATGGCGACCACAGCGATTGTCAGTCCAGTCAGGCTCCGCGCGATTGTCATGCTTCAACTCATCCCTTCACTCTGCCGCTGATTCTCTATCAATGTGCAATTCTCTCTGGCAGTCCGAATGTGAACGGTGATTGAAGCATCTTCGCCACCGCAGCAAAGCCGACTGCCAGCGGCATGGATGTATCATGCAGTCACGAGAGGGCAACCGGCCTTTGCATTCGAGCATCGATAGCCCAACCAAAAAGGAGGGCCACACGGTCGCCCGCACAGCCCTCCTGCTGAAAATCACGATCGGAAAGTTCGATAACAAGGATTATGTTAAATATACCCCCATATCAAATCGCTCACATATGTTCAGCTCATCGTCGGGATAACGAAACTCTGGTCCATCACCGCGCCGCCGCTGGGCCAGCGCTGGGTGATCGTCTTGACCCGCGTATAGAAACGCACGCCGTCCATGCCATATTGGTTCATGTCGCCAAAGCCCGACCGCTTCCAGCCGCCAAAGCTGTGATAGCTGACCGGCACCGGGATCGGCACGTTGATGCCGACCATGCCGACCTCGACATTGGCGCAGAATTTGCGCGCATAATCGCCGTTCCGGGTGAAGATCGCCACGCCATTGCCATATTGATGCTTGGTCGGATAGCTCAGCGCCTCCTCGAACGTCTCCGCCCGCACCATCTGCAAGACCGGCCCGAAAATCTCCTCATTATAGCTCTTCATGTCCGGCTTCACATGGTCGAGCAAGGTCGGTGCCAGGAAGAAACCCTCCTCATAGCCCTGCAACGCAAAGCCGCGCCCGTCGATGACCAGTTCGGAGCCTTCATCAACCGCCATCTGAATATAGTTTTTAATCCGTGCCTTATGGGCCGAACTGACCACCGGACCATAATGGGCATCGGGATCGCTCGGCACACCGACGCGCAGCCCCGCAATGCCCGTTTCCAGCTTGGCCCGCAGCGCCACCGCGGTCGCTTCGCCTACCGGCACTACCACCGGCAAGGCCATGCAGCGCTCGCCCGCCGACCCATAGGCCGCGCCAAGAATGTCCGCGACCGCCTGGTCCAGGTCGGCATCGGGCATGACGATGCCATGATTTTTCGCCCCGCCCATGCACTGCATCCGCTTGCCGTTCGACGCGCCGCGGCCATAGACATATTGGGCGATGTCGGACGAACCGACAAAGCTCACCGCCCGGATCGCGGGATTGTCGAGGATCGCGTCCACCACCTGCTTGTCGCCATGGACGACGTTCAAAATGCCCGCAGGCAGCCCCGCCTCCATTGCCAGCTCCGCCAGCCGCACCGGCACCGAAGGGTTCCGCTCGGATGGCTTCAGGATGAACGCATTGCCGCACGCGATCGCGGGCGCGAACATCCACATCGGGATCATCGCCGGGAAGTTGAACGGGGTGATCCCTGCCGCGATGCCGATCGGCTGACGCATCGAATAGACGTCGATCCCCGGCCCCGCACCTTCGGTATATTCACCCTTCAGCAGATGCGGGATGCCACAGGCAAATTCCACCACGTCAAGCCCGCGCTGGATATCGCCCTTGGAATCCGAATGGACCTTGCCATGTTCGGCCGACAGCATTGCGGCCAGCTCGTCCATATGCTTTTCAATGAGCGCCTTCAAATTGAACATCACCCGCGCCCGGCGCTGCGGGTTCATCGCCGCCCAGGCTGGCTGCGCCGCCTGCGCATTGGCGACGGCGGCGTCCAATTCGGTCGGGTCGGACAGGCGAACCTGCGCCTGCACCTTGCCCTTCGCCGGATCGAACACGTCGCCCAGTCGGGTCGAGGTCGACGCCTGATGTTGGCCGCCAATAAAATTGTCGATGATGCGCATGATGCCCTCGCATGAACTGATCGGCTGCCCATAAAGGAGGATCGGACGCATCGAAATATCGCTGCTGTTTTGATCGCCGGGACGCTGGATTGCCGCCCGGCTTGCCCGGCTTGTCCGACTCCCGCATTTCTGCGCCATGTCCGAAATCGCTTCACCCCGGCGCACGACGCCCACCGGCTGGTCCGTCCGCCGTGATGATGCGTTCGCAGCGCAAGCCTATAAGGACGGCTGGTGGCAGGCGGAGACCGCCGCCGATGCCCTGATCCGCGCCGCGCGCGACACACCCGACCGCGTCCTGCTGATTGACGGCGACACGAGCCTGACCGCCGCCGCCCTGCGCGCGCAGGCCACCCGCCTTGCCCAGGCCATGCTGGCCCGCTTCGCACCGGGCAGCGCCATCTCCTTCATGCTGCCCAACTGGCACGAAGCCGCAATCATCTATATGGGCGCGACGCTGGCGGGCATGGTCGCCAACCCCATCCTGCCCTCATTGCGCGACCATGACCTGCGCTTCATCCTCGCCGATCTCAACAGCGCGATGATCTTCATCCCCGCCAGTTTTCGCGGCCATGATTATGCCGCGATGCTCGCCCGCGTCACCCCGGTGCTGGCAACCCCGCCCGCCGTCATCGTCCTGCGCGGTGAGGCAGGACCGCACATGGCCTTTGCCGACCTGCTGGCAGACACCGGCGACGCCCCGCTCCCCACCGTCGATCCCGACGATGTCCGCATGGTCATGTACACCAGCGGCACCACCGGACGGCCCAAGGGCGTCCTCCACAGCCATAACAGCATCAATGCGCTGATCCGCCAGATTGGCCGTCACTGGCTGGTCGAGCCGGGCGACCGCTTCCTCGTCCCCTCGCCGGTCAGCCACATCGGCGGCTCGATCTACGCCTTTGAAACCCCGCTGCTGCTGGGCGCAACCGCAATCCTGATGGAATATTGGAATCCCGATGATGCCGTCGCGATCATGGTCGATCAGCGCTGCACTCATATGGCGGGTGCTACCCCATTCCTCCAGCATCTGCTGGCCGCCGCCCGCGCCGCCGGCACCCGCCTGCCTGACCTTAAATTGTTCATCTGCGGCGGCGCATCGGTCCCCCCCAGCCTGATCCGCGATGCTGCCGCCTATTTCGACAGGGCGATCGTCAGCCGCGTCTATGGGTCGACCGAATTGCCGGTCACCACTGTCGGCGTCATCGACGCCGCCGACCGCGATCATGCCGCCGATACCGATGGCCGCCCCGGCATCGCCACCATCCGCATCGCCCCGGACGGAGAAATTCGCGCGCGCGGACCGCAGATGATGGTCGGCTATCTCCACCCGGAGGATGAGGAGAGCAGCTTCGACGCCGATGGCTATTACCGTAGCGGCGATCAGGGCGCCTGGGTCGATGGCGACCATCTGGTGGTCACTGGCCGGATCAAGGATCTCATCATCCGCAACGGCGAAAATATCGCACCCAAGGAGATTGAGGATTTGCTGGTCGGCCACCCCGATATCGCCGAAATCGCCATCGTCGGCATCCCCGACCCGCGCACCGGCGAGCGCGCCGTCGCCATCATCGTGCCGCGCGGCGCGGCAGCCCCGGACGTCTCCGCCATCGCCGATTTTCTGGGCCGCCACGGCGTGGCCCGTTTCAAATATCCCGAAAACATACTGCTCTGGGATGCCCTGCCCAAAAATGATGCGGGCAAGGTGCTGAAAGCCGCCATTCGCGCGACGCTTACGGCCAGCTAGAGCGCGCGAAACCGGAAGTTGCGGAACCGCGCCTCGCCCGGACCCGCCGCATAAAGGCCGGGTCGCAGCATCAGAAATCCACCGCGCACATTATGGTGATAGCCCGACACTTCCATCCCCCGGTCGAACCGGCTCCATGTCCGTCCGCCATCGCCGCTCAGATGATAGGCGATGATATGGTGGCGGTTGGTCACCTTCATCGTCAGCGTGCGACCATAGGGGTTGGCAGGTCGGCCCCGCTCCATGCCATATTGGTGGGTGACAAATCGCGTCTCGTCAAAGCCCAGCCCGCAATAGAGCTTGTCATCGTAAAAGAGCAGCAGCCCCGCCGTCCCGCCCGGCGCAATCTCTATATCGCATTGAAATTCATAGGACGGGTCGCCCGCGATCAGCAGCAGCGGCGATGAATTGACCGGCGCGGTGCCGCGCCCCTTCAGGACCAGTGCGCCCTTTTCCACCCGCGCCCGGCTGGCCTCGTCCGGGTCTGGCCGAAAGAAATTCCATTTCGCACCCAGATTGAGCGTCGCAAAATCATCCGACAGCGCCATGCCATGGGGGACCGTATTGCCCCCGCGCGGCTTGGCGATCGGCTGCGACAGATCGCCCCCGGTCATGCGGAACCAGCCATCCGCCGTCCACTCGACCGGATCGAGCAATGTCTGCCGTCCCAGCGTCCACAGCCCGTTCTCAAAGCCATGATAGACCGCCCACCAGCTTCCGTCCGGTGCCTCCACCAGACTGGCATGGCCGCGCGACCACCAGCGTTCGGCCAGGCTTTCCGTCCGCACCAGCGGATTGCCCGGATGCTGCTCCCACGGCCCATGGATAGAGCGGGATCGTGCCGCGATCACCATATGCCCGGTCGGCGGTCCCGCCGTCCCGCCCACGGCGGTCAGCATATAGAACCAGCCGCCATGGCGGTGGATCTTCGGCCCTTCCGGCGAAAAGCCCTCGACATCCCATGTGTCGGGATAGCGCCAGGGATCATAGACATGCTCGACCGCGCCGACCGTGGACAGCCCGTCCGCGCTCAGCCGGATGCGGTCCCCGCCCGACAGGAACAGCCAGCGGCTGCCATCTTCCCCCACTACATGGCACGGGTCGATATGATCGTGCAGTTGCAGGTCAATGGGCTCGCTCCACGGCCCGTCAATGCTGTCGGCATGGATCACGAAGATGCTGTTCGGGCTGGCCTTGACCGGAATATAGATGAAGTAGCGGCCTTCATGCTTCTCCAGGCTGACCGCCCATACCGACCCGATATTCTTGTGCAGCGCCGCCCCGCGCGGCTGCCAGTTGATAAGGTCGCGGCTGTGCCAGATGGTGACGCCCGGATAGCTGTCGAACGTTGAAAAGGTCATATAATAATCCGCCCCATCCTTCAGGATGGCCGGATCGGGCCGGTCGCCCGCAATCAGCGGATTGAGGAAGCGCCCGTCACCCAGATCAGCGATACGCTGATTGTCGAAACCACGCTTCCAGTCAGTCGCTGCCGTAGGGGCTGCAACCGCGTCCGTGCCGATCAACGCCAGCGCACTCCCGGCCAACCCGCCCGTCATCGCATCGCGTCGGCTGATCGTCATGGGGCGCTCCTTATCATACAAACTGATCCTCCCCTTGCAGGGGAGGTGTCGGGCCGAAGGCCAGACGGAGGGGTTCGATCAGGTTCAACTGCCCCCGGCAGTTGAAGGTCATGCCGGGGGCATGACCGACCTGATCGACCCTATCGACGGAACGACACCTCTGTTCCTTGAACGACAGAAAAACCGGGCCGCCCGTGCAGAGGCAGCCCGGCCATGAGCCTTACATCTTGAACCGCGCGCCCACCTGGAACGTGCGCCCATAATGCAGCTGCTCATAATTGCGATTGGCATCCTGATCGGTGTAGCGATCGCGATATTCGTCGGTCAGGTTGATGCCTTCCAGCGACAATTCGATCCAGTCGGTCAGCTTGTACCGCATCGACGCATCGACGTTGATCGTGCTGTTATAGCCCTCGAACACGTTGCCGGTTGCGCTATTCTGGTCGATATAACCGCTGCGATAGCTGGCCGACACACGGGCGCTGAACTTTGTGTCCTCATAATAGAGCGTGCCGTTGAAAGCGCGCTTGGACAGGCCAAACAGGGTCGCGTTGCGGACTGCCGTGATGCCGCCGCCGCCCGGCACCACCGCCGGACCCGATACTGTATAGTCGGCGCTCGAATCGACAAAAGTGGCGTTCACGATCCCGCCAAAATGGGACAGGAAACCGGGCAGGAATGTGAAGGGTGCCTGCACCGACAATTCGACGCCCTTCAAACTTGCGCCGGTGCCGTTAATAATCGTGCTGATCGCCCACCCTGCATCCCTTTCGGGCTGTCCGGCGGCTGGTGAGCCGGGTTGGATGATCGACAGCGGCAATCCTGTCGATGCATAAGTGTTAATAAACGTCTGGCTGATCGGGAAGCTTTGCACGTCCTTTTTGAAGAGCGCTACTGATGCAATCGACTGCGGCGCGAAATACCATTCCAGCGCCAAATCATAGGATGTTGCACGAAATGGATTGAGGTCAGGATTGCCGAAGTTGACCGTATAGTTAAATCCGCTCACCGATCCTCCCGGTGTCAGATTACCCAGCGATGGCCGTGTCATGACGTCCGCAACGGAAGCACGCACGACAATGTCCCGATGCGGGAACAGGGCAATATTCACCGCCGGAAGCCAATCCTCGTAAGAGCGCCCGATCTCTCGTACCGCTGCAGAGAGCAATCCGACTGAACTTTGGTCGGTCTTCACATAGCGGATACCTGCATTGGCCGCATATTCCAGCCCGAAAATATCGCCCTTGGCATCGAACTGAAGATAGCCGCCTTTCGTTTTTTCGACCACACTGCGCGTATTGCTGGCATCCACAGCCGCGTTACGCTGATACAATTTGGTAAAGTCCGTCCCCGCCGCCAGATTGGGGATCAGCCACTGCGTCGTCGTCCCAGCCGGTGCGTCCGCGCCTTTCAGCGTGAACATCTCTGCCAGCGCTGCCGTCACCGGGAAGCCATAGACCGCGCCCGGACCAAAGGCCGAAGTCGGCGAGCAGGCCAGCGTGCCCAGCACCCGGTCTACCCCGCCATTGCCGCACACCGCGGTGTCGCGGCTAAAGCCTGCCGTATCGAAAGAGAAGCGGCGATAGACCGCGCCCGCCTTGACCGTGAAGCCCTCCGTCACGTCCCATTCGGTGCGCAGCTGCATCGTGCGGAACTTGTTGACGGTCGACGATGGCCGATCGCGGATTTCGGCCAGCTGGAAATTGGCCGGATCGGTCACGCTGGTGCCAAATGTCAGCACCGGACGCTTCATGTTGGTGTAGTCATACTTGTAACCCTGCGCATCGCGGTCATCGAACACCAAAGTGGTCTCGACCGGGATCGACGCATCCGACTTGGAAAAGCCGCCCAGCAGGGTGAAGCGGAAATTGTCGCCGACATCCTGATCCCAGGTGCCGCCCAACTGGTAGAATTTCGTCTGCGACTTGCGCAGATAATGTTCGGTCCGCACCCAGGCATCGTTCAGCGTCGCGGAAATCAGGTTGTTGTTGCTGTCATAGACCGGATTGACGACGTCGATCGACCGCTCGTTCGACCGCAGCAGCACTTCGCCCCATTTCTCTTCACGGGTTTCGCGGAAGCGGGAGAATAGCCCGTCGATCGACACTTTGGTGGCTTCCGAAGGCGACCACTGGATCGATCCGGTTATGCCCAGACGCTCGCGTTCCTGCGCGATTTCGCCATAACGCGGGATGCGGGGGTGAAAGGCCAGCGCCGCCTTGTCGCAGCCCGCGCTTGCCCGATAAGTGCCGCCGCTATTTGGCTGCGCTGTCGTGAACACCGTGCCGGTGGCCGGCGGTGTTGCGGGCGCAGTATTCCAGAAACAGGGCGTCCCATCGACACTGTCGAACCGTGCCTGCGACCAGCGCACCGTATTATTGCCCATCTGGAGCGTATCGAGCTTGGAGTAAGCCGCAGACAGCGCCACGCCCCATTGCCCGTCCGGCGATTTCCACGACAGCAAACCGGCGGCGCGCGGCCCCCATTTCTTGGAGAGGTCATTGTAGGAACCGGTCGCCGAACCGACGAAGGTGAAACCGTCCTTGCCCGCAAGCGGATTACCGGTGTTCAAATCCACCACTGCGCCCAGCGATCCTTCGTCGAGCGAGGCTTCAGCGGTCTTGTGGACCACCAGCGAACTGAACAGTTCGGACGCAAACACGTTGAAATCGAACGCGCGGTCGCGGTTGGCGCTGGCGCCGTCGGTCGATGTCGCGACGGTTTCCATGCCGTTCACGCGAACACGGGTAAATTGCGCGCCAAGGCCACGGACGGTGATCGCCCGGCCTTCGCCGCCGTCACGCTGGATCGAAATGCCCGGAATACGCTGCAACGATTCCGCCAGATTCTGATCGGGAAATTTCGCAATATCTTCCGCCACGATCGCATCGACCGACCCGACCGACTGGCGTTTCAGATTGATCGCCGCGCCCAGCGATTGGCGGAAACCGGTGACGACGATGTCGGCGGCCTCGCCTTCCTCTGCACTTTGTACCGGAGCCTGCGGCGCATCCTGCGCCAGCACCGCCACCGGCATCGCCAGCATGATCGCCGCGACGCTTGCCCCGGCCAGCCAGCGCTGCGTACCGCCCTGATGATTGCCCTTCCGAATCTGCACGTTCCGCTCCTTCCCTGTTGTCGATACCCGCTCGGCCAAATCGGCGAACGGGGCATGGTCTATCGGCAGGATCAGGGGCGATTCGTCTCGCTTGCGCCCTCTCCTGCCCGTGCCGCCGCCAGCTGTTGCTGGTCCGCTGGCGTCACTGGAAACCGGTGTCATAACCGAAGCCATAAATGCGCGCCACGTTTCCGCCTGTCAATATAGCGTGACGATTATTGTTCGCAGATGGCCTGAATGCCACAGTTGGCAACGCTTCGCCTGCTCGGTTGCGACACAAAACCCCTTGCTCGACCCGCGCCGGCATCGCCATATCGTGATTATTGGACACCGGTGTCACAACGCACTTGCAGCCGATGCCGCACAATGGCACACCCATGGCCAAAGAGAGGAGCCACCGTCACCATGCCCATCCCCCGGTCCTGCCCCCAATGGATGCTGCTTGGCGTCGCGATGGCCCAATGCCTGATGGTCCAGCCCGCAGCCGCCCAATCCGCGCCGCAACGCGCCGCCGCTGCCCAATCCGCCTTCCCCGGCGCTGTCGGCTGGGCCGCCACCACGCCCGGCGGGCGGGGCGGTCGCATCCTGCGCGTCACCACCCTCGCCCCCGATGGTCCCGGCAGTTTCAAGGCCGCGCTGGAGGCCAAAGGCCCGCGCATCATCGTGTTCGAGGTTGGCGGCATCATCGACATGGCCCGCCAGACGCTGAAAATCACCGAACCCTTCGTCACCATCGCGGGCCAGACCGCCCCCTCCCCCGGCATTACCCTGATCAAGACCGGTATCGACATCGCCACCCATGACGTGGTGATGCGCCATATCCGCGTCCGCACCGGGGTCGATGGCCAGCCAAAGATGAGCGGCTGGGAGGCCGATTCCCTCTCCACCGTCGCGGCCCATAATGTCGTGATCGACCATTGCAGCTTCACCTGGGCGATTGACGAGAATATGTCCGCGTCCGGCCCGCGCTTCACCGGCAAGACCCCGGACGACTGGCGCAAAGGCACCAGCCACGCCATCACCTTCTCCTACAATATCGCCGCCGAAGGGCTCGCCGACGCCAGCCATCCCAAGGGCGAACATAGCAAGGGGACGCTGATCCACGACAATGCGAGCGAGATACTGATCTATCGCAACGTCTATGCCCATAACAAGGAACGCAACCCGCTGCTGAAGGGCGGGGCGCAGGTCCAGATGGTCAATAATATCCTCTATGATCCGGGCGAACGCGCGGTCCATTATAATCTCATGGCGCTCGAATGGGGCGATCATCCCTATCAGACCGGCAAGCTCTCCGCGGTCGGCAACGTGTTGCGCGGCGGCGTATCGACCGCCCCCGGCCTGCCCTTCCTGACGCTGGGCGGGGATGGCGATCTCGACTATCACGGCAAGGATAATATCGCGGTCGATCGCTTCGGCGTCGCCCTGCCGATGTTCGGTCGCTATGGCGAAACCCGCGCCAAAATCAATCAGGTCGCCGTCCCGCCGATCTGGTGGCCCGGCACGCAAGTCCTGCCCGTCCGCGACGTGGAAACCCATGTCCTCGCCCATGCCGGTGCGCGCCCATGGGACCGCGACGCCGACGATCTGCGCGTCCTCTTCTTCGTGGCCGAAGGACGCGGCGAAATCATCGACGATGAACGGCAGGTTGGCGGCTACCCCAAAATGGCGCAGACCCGCGCGCCCTTCGTCGCGGCCGACTGGAACCTCGACACGATGGAGCCGAAATCGGGCCGCTATCCCGGTCAGACGGCGGAGATCGCCGAACATCTGTCCGACCGCGACAAGATGATGCGTCAGGGCGCACAAATGGGAGAAACGAAATGATCTTCGCCCCCCTCCTCCTCGCCACCGCCCCGGTCGCAGCATCCCCCGCGCCACCGATGGTCGTGATCGACGAACAGAGCGTCCGCCGCGAGGAACCCACCCCCCATGGCAAGATCGGTCTCAGCACCGCCTATCGCATCAGCGACGCCGCCCCCCAGCCCCGCACCATGGAATTCCGCAAACGCATCCTCCATGTCGGTTCCGCCATCGGCCTCCACCCCATCGCCCATGACGAAGTCTATTATGTCCTCTCCGGCACCGGCGACGTCACCTCCGACGGCAAAACCCAAAGCCTCACCCCCGGCATGGCCGCCTATCTCTACGACGGCGCTATGGTCGGCATCCGCCAAACCGGTGAGCAACCACTGGCGCTGATCATCAGCTATCCGGTGAAGCAAGGCGCTGGTGAAAAGGCAAAGTAGCGCGGGGATCGCCCGTCCCAGCACTCTACACCCGCATGTTGCCGCGCAGGTGGGGACCCATCGCGCACCACATGCCTTGCTGTACTGGAGGCGTAACGAGGTGACGGGAAACCCTGCATCAGCCGTTGTCGCGCATTCATCCAATCCGACCGTGTTTTTCGGGTATCGAAATCTGGATCAACGAAGCCACAAGCAGATCTTGCAATCGTGCACGGCAATTATGTGATTGCCGTCAGGCATGTGTCTAGACAACTCGCATCCATCGCCCGCTCAACTGGCGCATCGGTCAAAACACCAAGGACCACAGCCCCGCCACAAATGGCGATGGACAGGCGCATGATGACGCGACAGGGCATGCATGGACTTGGGGCGTTCAGCGTGACTGCATCGCAAAGCAAGAGGGGGCATGATGGAAAAGCTCAATTTGGAAACGCTTTGGTATGAGCGTGAGCGTCAAGAATTGCTGCGAGCCTATGAGGCAGTCCATGGCAGCATCATGGGTCGCAGCATTCCGCATGACTTGCCGTTACCCAAGTTGAGCGATGTATTGCGCTGTGCGCTGCTTGCTAAGGCGGAGCCGCAAATTTGGGCTGCTGCGCAGAAGGAAGCGCTTTTTACCGACGAACAGTATGAAAATCATGAAGGCATTCTCCCGAATCTGATCGGTCCGTTCACGAGGTGGTTCCGTCTCAAAAACGATCTCTACGATTATGAGAACTCTGCGTTCGCGCGTATCAATCCGACCCTGCGCGAATGGGCACGCCACAATTTTGACGGCGATGAAGTAGCAGCGCTCCGCCGTCTTCTACAATCCTATCCGGGAGAAAAGATCTACCTCGACGACCTTGCGGGTGATCCGTCGCAGCGGGGAGATGCGGCATGAGTATCGTCAACCGATATTTCCCTTAACAAGCTGGCACCTGACCGACAATCAGGCGGTAGCCGCCATGTCGCTGCCGTGTGTTTGTCGGCGGGATAGAACAGGAAAGGCCGAATTAGTATTTGTGCGCTAAGCTCGAACCATGACGACGCGCCCCGCTTCTCTGTATTCGACCTATGACCGCGAACCCTGCGGGGGGCTATATTGCCTTGCCACCGGCCAACGCCTCCTGATCCGCAAAAGACGTTCGGCCAATATCGACTGTGAGTATCTGGATTCCGAAATAGGGCTTCGGTTCTCAGTCCGCCTTCTCGACAAGGGAAACTATTACGGCAAGGTGGCGTTGGTCGATTGGAATGATCGAACAGCGCGAAGCGTTAGAGAAAGCTATGGCGCTTGGCGGCGCATTACATGGTTTCTGCTGGACGCCATTCTCGTTTGGCTGATCGAAGAAAAGTGCGACCAGCACGCCGTTCTCATTTTGGGTGGGTGGCTCAACGGTGAGTGGCGGACCAAGGGCCGATTCACGTCGAGTTGGTATGACGGCGGAACCCATCGCGACCGGCTTGCGGAGGAAGTTCATCCCTATGCGCCGTTCCCTCTGGACAGGCCCCCACCGAAATGGCGCTTTGAGCCCGGCCTAGCCGGGGCGCGTGAGGGTCGCATCTTCTGCAATGGCGAGGATGAGCGATTTGCCGTTGCGGATATTCTCGTTCCTGTAGCGGAACAGCTTTCGGAAGTTCCGCGCTTCCTGGCAGATGACGGAACTACCCTCTTTTTCCATCGCGTCGTACCACATAGCGGGCCAGAATACTCACCAAGTATGCAATACGGCTTAGCTACGCCAGACTATGCGTTTTACTTCAACACAACGCATGGCACGCTAGCCGGAAAGCCGATGAAGCTGCGGGACGGTGCTATCCCGGCGCAAGCTCTCATTCGTGCGGAATCTTCCCGGCATTGGCCTGAAAGATTTGGGCCGCGGCCTGATAGTTGGCGACTTCATCCCGCTTTGCGCGAGCAGCAATATTTTGCCGGTGCCTGCGCGGCGACAACTACGATGGCCGGTTGAGCGGCGACTATGATGGCCGGTAGGA